>NZ_JBEXYB010000014.1:0-168953 GCF_040630715.1 Streptomyces sp. NPDC005752
CGTCCACCGGATGTCTCATCTCCCCGTTCATGACCTCGCCGACTGCCCGGTGAGCCGTAGGTCACACCATCCGCCCGGGAGCGGTCGGCGGTGGGTCCGGAACTCGTCCCGCCCTTTGCCGTCTCTCGGTGTCCCCATCACCTCTGGGTGGATACGATGCGTTCTGGTATGGCGTATCCACCACCGTGATCCACCTCAGAGGAGGCGGCGGCCGTGCGATCAGTGAATCGCAGCCACCTGGTGACAGTCGGGTTGGGGCTTGGCGCTGTCGGCGGCTTTGTCGGCAGCCTGTTCCGAGAACGGAGTGCGCTGGCAGCCGCGCGTGATGCGGCGGGCGAAGGAAGTGAGGAACCGCCTACATGGGGCGAAGGCTCGTACCGCTCACACTGGACAACCTTCCGGATCTCCCCAGGCGCTGCCGATCGTGTGTCTTCTGGGAACTTGATCCGGTCAGCGGGCAAGCTGCGGTAAAGGCCGGCCGGCCTGAACTCGAGAAAGAGTCCTGGATTTCCGCGGTGCTGTTGGAGTGGGGATCCTGCGGTCGGGTCGTCTACGTGGACGATGTCGCGGTCGGCTTCGTTCTCTACGCGCCGCCTGCGTACGTGCCACGTTCCACCGCGTTTCCGACCAGTCCCATATCCCCTGATGCCGTGCAGCTGATGACCGCACTGATCGTGCCGGGGTTTCAGGGACAGGGGCTGGGCCGCGTGATGGTCCAGACAGTGGCCAAGGACTTGCTGCGACGCGGCTTCAAAGCGATCGAGGCTTTTGGTGATGCGCGGTGGAAGGAACCGGCCTGTGTGCTGCCGGCCGACCATCTCCTCGCGGTCGGCTTCAAGACGGTGCGTCCACACCCCGCGCATCCACGGCTGAGGCTCGAGCTGCGTACGACGCTCTCCTGGAAGGAGGACGTCGAACTGGCACTGGACAGGCTGCTGGGCGCCGTGCAGAAGGAACCGGTGCTACGGCCTCTCTGACTGCCCAAGGCGCCCTGCTTCATGGCAGCACGCAGCGAAACGGGCCTACCCCGTGGGGTAGGCCCGTTTCACGTGAAACACTCAGCCGCTACTTCTGGACGATGAAGCCCTCGAGGTCGCGGAGGATCGCGGCCTTCGGCTTGGCACCGACGATGGTCTTGGCAACCTCGCCGCCTTGGTAGACGTTGAGCGTGGGGATCGACATCACGCCGTACTTCGCCGCAGTGGCCGGGTTCTCGTCGATGTTGAGCTTGACGATCTCGATGTCGTCGCCGTACTCGGCCGCGATGGCCTCCAGCGACGGCGCGATCTGGCGGCACGGGCCGCACCAGGCAGCCCAGAAGTCCACCAGTACGGGCTTCGTGTTCTTCAGGACGTCCTCATCGAAGGAGTCGTCGGTCACGTTCTTCAGGGCGCCGGCCACGGCGGCCTCCTTAACTTCGCGGGGGTGTGGGTTGGGGGAAGTAGTCAGACTGCCGGGGTCTTCTCCGGCTCGGGGAGCTGCTCGTCGGAGAGCGCCGCCAGGAATCGCTCTGCGTCGAGAGCTGCTGAGCAACCGGTCCCGGCGGCTGTGATGGCCTGACGATAGGTGTGGTCGACGACGTCGCCTGCGCCGAAGACACCCTTCAGGTTGGTGCGCGTCGAGGGAGCCTCGACCTTGAGGTAGCCCTCGTCGTCGAGGTCGAGCTGGCCCTTGAAGAGCTCTGTGCGGGGGTCGTGGCCGACAGCGATGAACAAGCCCGTAACGGCGAGCTCGGAGGTCTCGCCCGTCTTGGTGTTGCGCAGGGTGAGGCTGGAGAGCTTCTGATCCCCGTGGACCGTGGCCACCTCGCTGTCCCATGCGAACTTGATCTTCGGATCGGCGAAGGCGCGCTCCTGCATGGCCTTGGAGGCCCGGAGGGAGTCGCGGCGATGAACGATGGTGACGGACTTGGCGAACCGGGAGAGGAAGGTCGCCTCTTCCATGGCCGTGTCGCCACCGCCGATCACGGCGATGTCCTGGTCCTTGAAGAAGAAGCCGTCGCAGGTGGCGCACCAGGAGACACCGCGGCCGGAGAGGGCGTCCTCGTTGGGCAGGCCGAGCTTACGGTGCTGGGATCCTGTGGTGACGATGACGGCCTTGGCGCGGTGCACCGTCCCTGCGGTGTCTGTCACGGTCTTGACGTCTCCGGAGAGGTCCACCGACACCACATCGTCCGGGATCAGCTCCGCGCCGAAGCGCTCCGCCTGGGCGCGCATGTTGTCCATGAGCTCCGGACCCATGATTCCGTCCTGGAAGCCCGGGAAGTTCTCCACGTCGGTGGTGTTCATCAGCGCACCACCAGCGGTGACCGCGCCCTCGAACACCAGCGGCTTCAGCGACGCGCGAGCGGTGTACAGGGCGGCGGTGTAACCAGCCGGCCCGGAGCCGATGATGATCACATTACGGACGTCGCTCACGGGTTCTTCCTCGTCTCTGCGGACTGCCTACTGCCTACTGGGGTCGGTTCCACGACTCTCACCCCACCCAACGGATCCTACGGGGCATGCATTCCCGCGATACCGGTCCGGCTCCCGGCGAGGTCCTCAGGAGCGTGTGTAGGAGTGCGTGCTCAGCAACTGCCCCTTTGTCTCCGGCGCGGAATCGACGCATGTGGCGTCGACAACATAGGCCTGCACGAGGCTGGAGTCGGTTGCATGGGGCAGGACCACGAGGAAAGCGGCTACTCCTTCGTACTGACCTTCTTCCATGGCCAGGGCAGGCACGTTCCGGCCGATGCCCTGCTCGATGCACGGCGGAACTTCCACGATCGGTGCACGCAGGGGAGTGCGGGGGGACGCGCCCCCGGGAGACACGTCTCCCGGGGACGACTTGGTGTCCAGGGACGGCTTGTCTGGTTCATAGCCCGGAGTGGCGGAAGCCGACGCCTCGCTCAGAAGCGAATGGACGCGGCCTTCGAGCGTGCCCTTCGAAAGGTCTTCTTCGCTCTTCTCCGCGGCGCTGACCCCACGGTCTGCCGTCGAGCCGGCCGAATCCTGCGACGGTTGAAGCGACTGAAGCAGGAAAATGCTCACGCCCACGGCCGCAGCGCCGAATGCGGTACCAAGGATCATTGTGCGCCGCCGACGCAGGGAGGGACTCCGGCCGGGGCCGGTAGCGCCACGAGGACGACCGGCGGGCCGGGGCACGGACGTGCCCGCAGCCGGCAGGTCATGTGTTTCACGTGAAACACGGATCTCGGCGGTCGGCTTCGTGGCTGCAGACGTCGCCTCTGAGGCCAGCGCCGCGTCGATCCGGGCGCAAACGTCATCAGGCATGTGCTCACTGCGGGGAAGGACCTCCCCCAGAAGCGAGCGGACCTCTTCGAGGGAGGCGCGGATGTCGCCGCAGTCCGCGCAGGTGTCGATGTGGTGGCGGAGTGCCGCCTCACGGGACGGCGGGAGAAGACCCTCGGTGAGGTCGGAGATCTCCGACACGTCCGGGTGCTGAGCTGAGTCAGCTGTGGATGTCATGCAAGCCCACCTCCACCCTTCACAGCAGCAGGGTTGGTGTCGCCTGCGTCTCTTGGTCCTGACGCCGGTGGGACGGATGGCCCCTGCGTCCGGTTCCCTTCCATGGAGTCGTCCTTACCGGCCCCTCTGTTGCTGCGCAGATGGCTCAGCAAGGGGAGGAGCCTGGCCCGTCCCCTCGCGCAACGGCTCTTCACGGTCCCGGTCGGAACATCGAGGATGCGCGCGGCTTCTGCAACGGGAAAAGCCTGCATATCCACGAGGACGAGGGCAGCGCGTTGTTCGGCGGGCAGAGTGGCCAGTGCCGCCAGGAGCTCGCGATGCAGGTCCTGCCGCATAGCGGGCGCCTCGGCGGATTCGTGAGGCTCCATGAGCTGATCGAGCCGCTCGGTGTCGTCGACCGGCGTGGCCTTACGCGAAGCCGCCTTGCGAGCACGGTCCAGGCAGGCGTTCACCGTGATCCTGTGCAGCCAAGTGGTGACGGCGGACTGGCCACGGAAGGTGTGGGCGGCGCGGAACGCGGACACCAGGGCGTCCTGCACCGCGTCGGCGGCCTCCTCGCGGTCACCCAGCGTGCGGAGTGCTACCGCCCAGAGACGGTCACGGTGTCGCCGTACGAGCTCACCGAAGGCGTCCGGGACGCCTGCGACGTGCTGGGCCAGGAGATCCTGGTCGCTTGTGTCGGCGAAACTGGCGTCGTCCAACAGTGAGCCCCCTCCCCTGATGCCGTCAGCTGGTGACCTTGATATCCGAGATCTTTCCTCGGTAGTTCCCGCCATCACTCAACGGCAACTTGGTCAGCCAGACCAGAAGGTATCGCGCCTTCACCTGCTTGTCGGGTTTGAGGGACACGTTTGTTCCGGAACCTTGCGCAACCTTGGTGAAGCCGTCGGGCATCTGGGGAACGGACGAATCTTCGGTGGTCCTCAGCTCGACGGAGGTGCTACCGCCGAGGAAGGACACATCGACCGTGCCCACCTGCTGAACTTCACCGAGGTCGAGAACGACCCCGACACCCTTCTTGAGCCCGCCGAAACCGGCACTGTAGTAGCCGTCGGTGCTCCAGTAGGAGTTCTTGTCCCCGTCATAGATGTTCTTTATGGTGGCAGGCTTCTCGGACCCGTCAGCCAGCGGATCGTAGTCCCGGGCTCCCACGACAGTCAGGGGCTTGCTGGGTGCTACGGCGTTGTTGTTGTCGCCGTCGTCAGTGGTCTGCGTGGGGGTCGGGTCTCCGGAGTCGTTGTCCCGGTCGAGCACCGTCTCCGCCAGTTGCCAGCTGCCGAGGCCCAGAGCCGCGATGAGCAGCGCGGAGACGGCCCACTTGAGTGCCTTACCGGTACGGCTCTGCAAAGGAGGCGGAGGAACCGCGATGACAGGTTGAGTGGCGGACGACGGACGCGCGGACGGGCGCCCGTAGGTGCCCTGCTGGTATGTCGTGCGCTGATACTCGGGCGGCGCCGTGAAGGCCGGCTCCGGGGGCAGGATGCGCGGCATGGCCGCCACGGCCTTCGCCAGCTCGTCAGGGGTGGTGCACGGCTGTTCCTGTCGCGAGGCGGTGGCGCCGTCATTGGCGAGCGCACGCATGGCGAGTTCGGACAGGCCTCGGTGGACGCCGGCCCGCACCTGGTCCGGAGGGATCAGACCCAGGTCCTTGGGGAGACCTGAAAGCCCGTACGCGTCGCTCTCGTAGGGCCAGCGCCGGGTCAGTGCTGCATAGAGGAGCGCGCCGATGGCCTCGGTGTCCGTACGCAGTGGCTGGTCGGCGGTGATGCCGCGCAGCGCGGCGTTCACCGCGAGCCCGCGAATCCGGTACTGCCCCGTTGAGCTGCGCAGTACGGCGCCGGGGGTGAGGCGCAGGTGCGCGAGCCCTTCGCGATGGGCAGCGGCCATGGCCTGGGAGATCTGGCTCACGAGCTGGTACGCATCGTGGGCGTCCATGGGACCGGCCGCCAGCAGTGCCGTGAGTTCCGTGGCGTCGGGGAGCCATTCATGGACGACGTAGACGAGGTTGCCCTCCTCCACGGCGTCCAGGACCTGGACGAAACGTGGGTCACCGAGGAGCGCGGAGGAGCGGGCCGCGGCCAGCACCGAGCGAGCGCGCGGATGGTCGGCGGGCAGAAGATGAACCCCCACCGCACGGCGCAGCTTCTCGTCCACGGCCCGCCAGCTGCTGAATCCGTCCAGCCGAGTGACGCACTCCTCGAGGCGGTAGCGTCTGGCCAGTTTGTGGCCGCTGTGCATATCGGGCGATGCCGGTGCGGCGGCCGAGCCGTCTCGCCCGCTGACCGCGTCCGTCGAAGTCACGCTCTCTGCGTCCTGGGTTTCTGCCGTCCCGTCGGTCGAGGCCGCGTCCGCCTTGGCGGTCAGCGGCTCGTCGCCGCTGTTGTCGGCCACGTCGACAGCGGCCGTGCTACGTTCCGCCACCGTCGTTCCTGCCTCCCCATCCGTTGCGCGATGCCAGCCAGCTCTGCACAGTCATGCCAATTGTGCCCACACTCCGACGCTATGCACGACACGCGGTGTCCAGCGATGGTTGTGCGGGCCGGAGCGTGTCTCAGCGTCCGAGCCGTCCCCGGACCATGCCGACCATGCCGTTGAGCTCTTCGATACGCATCTTCTTCGCCGCGACGAAGAAGATGCCGATCAGGACGACGCTGCCACAGACCAGTGCGACCACGGAGCCGCCTGCGCCGTCCCCGAGGGCCTCGAGAAGGGCGAAGCCCACGCCGCCACCGACCAAGGCCGCCGGGATAGCGGCCAGGCAGAGACGGGCGTAGGTGCGCACCACGCGGGCGCCGTCGAGGTCGCCGCCGAGCCGGTTGCTCAGTCGTCGCCAGGCGATACCGACGCCGACCGCGTAGGCCAGCCCGTAGGAGGCCGCCATCCCCACGACTGCCCACTGGGCCGGAAGAATCACGTAGCAGAAAGCCGAGGCCGCCGCGTTGACCGCTGCGACGATGACCGTGTTGTAGAAGGGGGTGCGGGTGTCCTCGTACGCGTAGAAGCCACGCAGCACGACGTACTGCACGGAGTACGGGATGAGGCCCAGGCCGAACGCCATGAGGATGAAGCCCATGGACCGTGCGGCCTCGGTGCCGCTGGAGGCGTAGAGCAGGGTGCACATCGGCAGCCCGAGCGCGAGGAAGGTGAACGCGACCGGCACGATGGCCACGGCCGAGTTGCGCAGACCTTGCGAGATGTCGTCGCGGACGGCCCCGGGATCGTTGTCGTGCGCGGCGCGGGAGATGCGGGGCAGCAGGGCCGCCATCACCGAGACGGTGATGATGGCCTGCGGCATGCCCCAGATCAGCTGGGCATTGGAGTAGGCGAGGAAGCCCGCGCCGTCCTTGCCCGACAGCTTGCCGGCTGAGGTCGCCAGCTGCGTGACGACGATGACGCCTGCCTGGTTGGCCAGGACGAAGAGCACTGTCCACTTGGCGAGCCTGACCGTCTTGCCGAGCCCGTGACCCTTCCAGTCGAAGCGGGGACGGAAACGGAACCCTGCCTCCCGGAGGTACGGGATCATGGCCAAGGCTTGGACGACCAGGCCGAGCAGCGTACCGATGCCGAGCAGGCGGATACCCTCGGCAGGGATCGTCTCCACGTCCATCCGGGATTCGGCCGACGAGCCGTAGACCCAGATGAACAGGCCGAACGTGACGATCATGACGATGTTGTTGAGGACCGGGGTCCACATCATCGCGCCGAATTTCCCGCGGGCATTGAGGATCTGTCCCATGACCACGTGCACGCCCATGAAGAAGATGGTCGGCAGGCAGTAGCGGGCGAAGGTGACGGCCACGCTGTTCGCCGCCACGTCGTTCGCGATGGTCGGCGACATCATGTGGATGAGCCACGGAGCGGCGAAGACGGCGAGCCCGACGATCACGCCGAGGGTGACCATGACCAGGGTCAGCAGCCGGTTGGCGTACGCCTCCCCGCCGTCCTCGTCGTCCTTCATGGACCGGACGAGCTGAGGAACGAAGACGGAGTTGAGTCCACCGCCCACTGTCAGGATGTAGATCATCGTGGGCAGGGTGTACGCGATGGTGAAGCTGTCACCGAGCAGCGCCGCACCCAGTGCCGCGGTGATGACAAGGCTGCGGACGAAGCCGGTCAGCCTCGACGCCAGGGTGCCCGCCGCCATCAGCGCACTGGACTTCAGTATCCCGGAGGCACGGCCGCCTGACTTCGGTGGCACGGGTGCCGGATCCGCCTCGGGCTCGGCCGGAGGCCCGGGAGGCCGACCCGAGCCTTCCTGGTCTCGGAAGAGGTGAGCGAAGGCGTCCTGTTCTCCACGGTCACCGGAAGCCTGAGTGACCAGGTCGTCCACTCCCACGTACTGGGTGGTCGAGGCGTTGTCGCCGTACGGAAGATGCCGGGAGGGGCCTGAGGGCTCCGGTGGCGGCGTCTGGGCCCACAAGCGGGGGTCCGGGGCGTGCTGGGCCGCAGGAGGCTGCTGGTAGAGGGCCTGCGGCTCCTGATAGGTGCCGGGAGGAGGCGGCGGATGCGACGCGCGGTCGTACAGCGCCTCCGCCACCGGATCCTGCGCGGCCAGGTCCCGGGCGCGATACGGATCGTGGTCGTACGCGTGCTGCAGGTAGGGGTCGGGTGCCTCCCCGTCCCGGCCGGCGTCCGGTGGCTCAGGCTGGCCACCGGACGATCCAGCTCCGCCCGCGCCTTGGCCGCGGTCACCGTCGTACGGCGCGTTCATCGAAACCCCACCTCATTGTCCCCGGCCGACAGGCCCCGACAGACATCGCTCAACGGTCCACTTTCTCACCCGGGCCCGATGGGCCCCCGCTTTCCGGACCGGTGTCCGGCGTCGGGTCACTCGGCTGCTCGGGTTCACCGCCGTCGCTTCCCGCTGCGCCTCCCGCAACTGTTCGCTTGCGGTGGGTGTACATCCTGATGCCCGCGAGGACGAGCAGCAGCAGTCCGCCGGCGATCACCAGGAGCACCGTCGGTGTGACTTCCGAGACCTTCACGGTGAAGGTCATCTCCTCGCCGTACGGTGCGCCGTCCGCGGTGAACAGCCGCGCCTTTACCTGTGCCTGTCCGTTGGCGTTGGCCGAGGCGTCGAATTTCACCGACTGGCTGTGCCCGCCCGCGATCTTCACAGGCAGTTCGGCCACCGATCCGCCGTCGTTGAGCTTGAGCCGCGTGGCATTGCCCGACGTCAGGCGGAGTACGAGGTGATCCACACCCTGCACCAGCTTGTTCTGAACGGTCACTGGGATCGTGGCGCTGCGTCCGGAGAGGGTCACGTCCGACTTCGCGATCAACTGGACCTCGTTGGTGAGGCCCCGCAGATAGGTGCGGACAGCGTCACGGTACCGCTGAGCCTCCAGCGGCTTACCGCGCCATGACGTCGACACGGAGCGGTTGATCGCGTTCCCGAAGGGGGTCACCACCCGGTCGGGCTGCGTGAGGATGACCTGGAAGCTGTTGAGTGATTCCTGTGTCGTCCTGATGTCCTGGAACGCCTGTGTGGGCAGCTCCTGGCTCCGCAGCTTCTTCGGGTACTGGGAGGCCCCCGGCACCCTGGTGGTGGCCTGGGCATCGGGCTTCTGCTCAGCTGCCGCGGTCAGGTCGAGGGGCTGCGTCCAGCGCTCCGCGTTGAGTGCCTGCAGAGCGCGCGCCATGGTCTGTGCCTGTGCGGCGGTGGGCATTCGCTGAGGGGCGACGACGATGCTGCGCTCGGTGTCGGGGGCCTGCTCCGTCACTGCCAGCGTCTGGGCCAGAAATCTCTGGACGGCGAGGGTCGAGGCACCGGCCGAGGACATGTCGCCGGTGAACGCGGTGGAGAGCCGGTAGTCGGAGACGACGGCGGTGGTGCCACCGCCGATAGGCCGGGCCGAGGTCGGTGTGTAGGGCAGCCCTCCGGACTCCTCGAGGCTGTCGCTGCGGGCGATGACCCTGTGCGCGCCCGCTGAGGTGGCGACGTCCACGACCGAGGGATCGATCGCACCGTCCACCGGCCAGGCGAAGTCGGTGGACGGCTTCACGTGCAGGATGGTCTCCACGGTCAGGCCTGCGACCTCGGTCGCCGTCTGCAGATGGCTGAGGGCTCCTGAGACGTTCTTTCCGCGGTGGGCGATGGACGCCAGGTCGGGGTCGGCGAACGGCAGTGCCACCACCTCCCCGTCCTCCGCGGCCCCTTGCAGGTCCGCGAGCCACTTCTTGGCGATGCTCTGATTCGTCCCCGCGACTGTGGTGTCACCGGATTTGACGCGGTAGTTCTTCGTCATCGCATCGACGGAGGCCAGCAGGTCGGGGTCGACCACCCATGTCACGGGGAGCTGCCGCCCCAGTGAGACCAGTTGTTCCAGACGGCCGCCCGGAGCGAGTTCGAGGGCAAGATCGTCGTTGGCGAACACGGGCGTCTGCTGTTCGTCGGAGCCCGTCTCGGCCGTGATGTGTGCCGACGCGATCAGTGGCCAGAGGAACGTGAGTTTCGTCTTGCTCTCGGTGTCCTCCTGCTGCCACGGCAGGAAGGTCCGCTGGATGCCGAGCACCTGGTCGTAGGCGTAGTCGCTGGTCCGGCCCGTGAGCGACACTCCGAGCTGATACACGCCCTCGGCGTCCAGGTCCAGCTTGTCCACCGGAACGGCGAGGGTGAAGTCCTGGCTGACCCCGGAGGCGAGTTCAGCGACCTTCAGGGTGTACGCGCCGCCGAGCTTGAGGGGATCACTGCCGGGCAGGTACCCGGTGCGCTTGGCGGCCTCGTCGACAGCACCCCTGCCGGACAGCCTCGGCCCGACGCGCAGGTCGACCTCGGCGTCCGTGACCGTCTGTTTTCCCTTGTTGGTCAGGGTGCCCGAGACCGTGAGGGTGTCCCCTTCCACAGGCGCGCCGGGAGCCAGGGTGTCCAGGGACACGTCGACGGTGCGCGAGCCGGTCGGAGCCTTCGTCGCGGCCTCGGCGGCCCCGGCAGAGGGCGCCACAGGACCGGCCAGGAGGCCGGCGATCAGCGGTGCCCCGACGATCAAGGAGGCTGTGCGCCGGAGCCACCGGCGGGCAGGGGAGGGATTCGTCCCCTGAAAGTCTGCCGCCTCGGCCACGCGTATCCGTCCCTCGTCGTCGTCAGGCTGGTGCCGGCCCTGCCGGTCTCTGCTTCCCCGCATGGTAACGATGTGCCCGACACCTGAGTGCCGGGGACCGTGCCACATGATCGGGAGAGTCTCGCAGGGCCGCAGGAAGTGATGACGCCCGGGCCGGTCCGGGCACGTACCCTTTTCTGTTGTGCCGAACGCCAATGAAGACAGCCCCCGTGCACTGAGCCAGGTGCAGCACCGCGCAGTCAGCGAACTGCTGCGGGTGTCCCCCGTCGCCGATGCCCTCGCCGTCCGATTTCAGGAAGCCGGATTCGGCCTCGCTCTCGTCGGCGGATCGGTCCGCGATGCGTTGCTCGGCAGGCTCGGAAACGATCTCGACTTCACGACCGACGCCCGCCCGGAGGACGTACTCAAGATCGTCCGACCATGGGCCGACTCGGTCTGGGAGGTCGGAATCGCGTTCGGCACCGTCGGCTCGCAGAAGGACGGATACCAGATCGAGGTCACGACCTACCGGTCGGAGGCGTACGACAGGACTTCACGCAAACCTGAGGTCTCCTACGGAGACTCGATCGAGGAAGACCTCGTACGCCGAGACTTCACGGTGAACGCCATGGCCGTCGCGCTGCCGCAGAAAGAGTTCATCGACCCGTACGGCGGCCTCGATGACCTTGCCCAGCGTGTGCTGCGCACTCCAGGCACACCCGAAGCGTCCTTCTCCGACGATCCGCTGCGCATGCTGCGTGCGGCCCGCTTCGCCGCACAGCTGGACTTCGAGGTGGCCCCGGGCGTCGTGAAGGCCATGACGGACATGGCAGGGCGTATCGAGATCGTCTCGGCCGAGCGGGTCAGGGAGGAACTCAACAAGCTGCTGCTCTCCGGTCACCCCCGTAAGGGTCTGGGGCTGCTCGTGGACACGGGCCTCGCCGACCGGGTGCTCCCCGAGCTCCCGGCGCTGCGCCTGGAAAGTGACGAGCATCACCGTCACAAGGACGTCTATGAGCACTCCCTGACTGTTCTCGAGCAGGCCATCGACCTGGAGGAGGGCGGGCCGGACCTCGTGCTGCGTCTCGCTGCCCTGCTCCACGACATCGGGAAGCCGAGGACGCGGCGCTTCGAGAAGGACGGCCGGGTCTCGTTCCACCACCACGAGGTGGTGGGAGCCAAGATGGTCAAGAAGCGGATGTCCGAGCTCAAGTACTCCAATGACATGGTCAAGGACGTCTCGAAGCTGGTGGAGCTGCATCTGCGCTTCCACGGATACGGCGACGGGGAGTGGACGGACTCGGCGGTGCGCAGGTACGTACGCGATGCGGGGCCTCTGCTCGACCGCCTGCACAAGCTGACCCGCTCCGATTGCACGACGCGGAACAAGCGCAAGGCGAACGCCCTGTCTCGAACCTATGACGGTCTTGAGGAGCGCATCGGGCAACTGCAGGAGCAGGAGGAGCTGGAAGCGATCCGGCCCGACCTGGACGGCAACGAGATCATGCAGATCCTGGACGTACGGCCCGGTCCTGTGATTGGTCAGGCCTACTCATTCCTGCTGGAGCTGCGGCTGGAGAACGGCCCGCTGGAGCGCGATGCCGCTGTCGCGGCTCTCAAGGAATGGTGGGCGGCGCAGGACTGACGCCGGCTGTGGCCGGACCGCTACCGAAGCTTGGAAGGCTCTTCATGTTTCACGTGAAACATGACGGACGCGCGAGTACCGGCCTGGAGTGGCGTCGAGGGAGGGGCGTTGTTTCACGTGAAACAACGCCCCTCATCCCTTGGTGGGGGCCTGCCGGACACCGATGCTTACGCGTCGCCGGTGAAGCATGAGCACCGAGACGATGGCGTAGAGCACGGCGACGGTGAGCACCACGACGACAGACCGGCCGTCAGGGGGAAGCGCGAGGACGGACATTGCGGCGGCTGCGACGAAGGCGACGTTGAACAGCACGTCGTAGATCGAGAAGACTCGTCCGCGGTAGGCGTCGTCCACCGAAGTCTGCACCTCGGTATCCGTTGCGATCTTCGCCCCCTGGGTCACGAGACCGAGGATGAAGGCCGCGGCCAGCATCGGGGCAAGAGTGAACGGTAGCCCCAACGCCGGCTCCAGGAGGGCGGCTGCCCCGGCGCAGCCGGCCAGCCAGCCGTACCGTCCGAAGCGCCCGACGGCCCACGGGGACATCAAGGCCGCCGCGAAGTAGCCGGCGGCGGATGCGCCCAGTGCGAGGCCGAGGAGGGTAAGTCCGTCCGACTCGTCGTCGGACCAGGCGTAGCGGCACAGCATCAGCACCATCACGGTCAGCGCTCCGTAGCAGAAGCGGAGCACCGTCATGGCGGCCAGTGCGTATGCGGCGTCCTTCCGTTCGGCCAGATGGCGCAACCCGGCGGCGAGCCCTCGCGCAGTCGCGTTGAGTGCCTCCCGCAAAGGCACATGGTCCAGATTCCTGTCCGGTCCGAGAAGTGTGCGCGGGAAGGCCAGGGAGACCACTGCCGAGAGGAGGTAGAGGGTCGCCCCCAGCAGGACCACGGCGGCATCGGATCCGTCCGTCAGGAGCCGGATGGCCAGCGCGAGACCTCCGCCCGCGGTGGCGGCCAGCGTGCCGGCTGTCGGGGAGAGGGAGTTGGCAAGGACGAGCCGTTCGGTGTCGACGACGCGAGGCAGGGCTGCGGAAAGTCCAGCCAGTACGAAGCGGTTGACGGCGGTGACGCAGAGGGCGGAGGCATAGAACAGCCAGTCCGGAACGGGGCTCAGTAGTAGCAGAGCTGTGCAGCAGGCCAGCGTCGCACGCAACAGATTGCCGTAAATGAAGACCTGGCGGCGGGGCCAGCGGTCGAGCAGAACTCCGGCGAACGGGCCGATCAGCGAGTACGGCAGCAGCAGCACGGCCATGGCGGAGGCGATGGCGGCCGGCGTTGCCTGGTTCTCCGGTGAGAAAACGACATAGGTGGCGAGCGCTACCTGGTAGACGCCGTCGGCCGACTGTGAGAGAAGCCGTACGGCGAGCAGGCGACGGAAGTTCCGAAGGCGCAGGAGCACGCCCAGATCACGCACGACAGGCATGTGAGCAAGGGTCACACAGGTGGGGGGTCCTCAGGCGTATTGCCCGGGGACCCCCCACATGAAGAAGCGCCACTGAATCAGTGGACCACTGGGTCAGCGCTCGACGTCTCCGTTGATGAACTTCTCGACGTTCTCGCGGGCCTCGTCGTCGAAGTACTGGACCGGCGGGGACTTCATGAAGTACGAGGAGGCCGAGAGGATCGGGCCGCCGATACCGCGGTCCTTGGCGATCTTCGCGGCACGCACGGCGTCGATGATGACCCCGGCGGAGTTGGGGGAGTCCCAGACCTCGAGCTTGTACTCCAGGTTCAGCGGAACATCACCGAAGGCGCGGCCCTCGAGGCGCACGTACGCCCACTTGCGGTCGTCCAGCCAGGCCACGTAGTCCGAGGGGCCGATGTGGACGTTGTCCGCACCGAGCTCACGGTCGCGGATCTGTGAGGTGACGGCCTGCGTCTTCGAGATCTTCTTGGACTCCAGGCGCTCACGCTCGAGCATGTTCTTGAAGTCCATGTTGCCGCCGACGTTCAGCTGCATCGTGCGGTCCAGGATGACGCCCCGGTCCTCGAAGAGCTTCGCCATCACGCGGTGCGTGATGGTGGCGCCGACCTGGGACTTGATGTCGTCGCCGACGATCGGGACACCGGCCTCGGTGAACTTGTCGGCCCACTCCTTGGTGCCGGCGATGAACACAGGAAGGGCGTTGACGAACGCGACCTTGGCGTCGATGGCGCACTGCGCGTAGAACTTCGCAGCCACCTCGGACCCGACGGGCAGGTAGCAGACCAGGACGTCGACCTGCCTGTCCTTGAGGGTCTGGACGATGTCGACGGGGGCGTCGGCAGACTCCTCGATGGTCTCGCGGTAGTACTTGCCCAGGCCGTCGTGGGTGTGCCCGCGCTGAACGGTCACGCCGGTGTTCGGCACGTCGGCGAGCTTGATGGTGTTGTTCTCGCTGGCGCCGATGGCGTCCGCGAGGTCGAGGCCGACCTTCTTCGCGTCGACGTCGAAGGCGGCGACGAACTCGACGTCGCTCACGTGGTATTCGCCGAACTGGACGTGCATCAGACCGGGCACCTTGCCGGCCGGATCGGCGTCCTTGTAGTACTCGACGCCCTGCACCAGTGAGGCGGCGCAGTTGCCTACGCCGACGATGGCTACGCGAACCGAACCCATGCCGATTGCTCCCTGTGTGTTCTTGGTGTTCCCCGATGACGCCTTGCGGATCTGCGGGGATGTCACTTGGTGTCGTCGGACGGATCCGGTCGGGTGTCATCCCGGTGCCGGGGCAGGCCGCCCGTCTCTCCTGATGTGTCCGTGTCCTGCCGAGAGGAGCCCTCGGGTGAGGACCGTCGCCGGTCCCGCCCCGACCGCTCGCTCTCGATGAGCTCGTTCAGCCAGCGAACTTCGCGTTCCACGGACTCCATACCGTGTCGCTGCAGCTCGAGCGTGTAGTCGTCGAGCCGTTCGCGCGTGCGGGCGAGGGAGGCTCGCATCTTCTCGAGGCGCTCCTCCAGCCTGCTGCGGCGTCCTTCGAGTACGCGCATCCGCACCTCGCGCTCGGTCTGCCCGAAGAAGGCGAAACGAGCCGCGAAGTGCTCGTCCTCCCAGGAGTCCGGACCGGTGTGCGAGAGCAGCTCCTCGAAGTGCTCCTTACCTTCTGCCGTCAACCGGTAGACGATCTTGGCGCGGCGCCCGGCCAGCGAGGAAGAAGGGGCGGCCCCACGGCCCGTGGCCGGTGGTGCGACCGGAATACTTCCCGGCTCCTCGATCAACCAGCCGTTGGCGACCAGCGTCTTGAGGCAGGGGTAGAGGGTTCCGTAGCTGAAGGCGCGGAAGATCCCCAGCGAGGTGTTGAGGCGCTTGCGCAGCTCGTACCCGTGCATGGGGGACTCGCGGAGCAAGCCGAGTACGGCGAATTCGAGGATGCCGGAGCGTCTGCTCACCTTCGCCTCCTCATGCGTTCGATGCTGCCTCCGCGGGCCTTGAGACCCACCTTATGCCGTGCTGATGTATCGACTCGATACATCAGCACGATAGATCGACTCGTGATGTTCGACAAGGGGGCGTTTCGTGAGCGGCGTCACATCCTCGATTCATAGGGAGCGACTTGCGTAATTTGGGGTGAAGTTCGGTCCACAGAGGTTTTTGACCGTGCGTAGTCTGTGCGGCATGCAGACCACCGGGAACCGCGAGGCGCCACCGTGCGTCAGTTATCGCGGACTGCCGGATGCACTGCGGGTGAGCCTCCCGCAGGGCTCGGCCGTAATTCGGGGGGACCGGATCTCAACTGCCGCTTCCAGGCGCTCTCGCCTGCCCGAGGAGTAGTCGTTCGATGAGCGAGCACCGTCGCAAAGCGCCGCAACCTCAAGGTAGCGGGCGCGCAGCGGCCAGACGAGCCGCCCAACAGCCTGCTGGACGCCGCACCGATGCGTCACGCAGAGCAACGCCAGATTCATCGTCAGTGATGCACGATGAGGAACAGTCCTACGGCGGCCGTGCCGAGGCCCGTCGTGCCGCCCAGCGCGGCGGCAGACGGCGGGGAGGTGGCGACAACAGTGGTCACGAGGGCCGGGGCCCCGAGGGCTCCGGCAAGAAGCGCTTCATCGACTACCCGCGGACCGGGAAGTACGGTTTCCGCCGCTGGGTTCCGTCGTGGAGGCTGGTCTCCGGTCTGTGCCTGGGATTCCTGGGGCTCATGATGGGGGCGGCCGGCATCGCGTACGCGTTGGTGGTGCCACCCGAGGTCAACAAGCTGGCCAAGGCACAGAACAACGTCTACTACTGGGCCGACGACACACAGATGGTCGCTACAGGTGGGTCCGTGAACCGCCAGACGATCGAGTACGCCCAGATCCCCGCAGCGATGCGGAACGCCGTCATCTCGGCGGAGAACAAGTCGTTCGAGAAAGACAGGGGCATCGACCCCATGGGTATCGCCCGCGCCGTCTACAACATGGCCAAGGGGGGTGACACCCAGGGCGGTTCGACGATCACCCAGCAGTACGTGAAGAACTCCATGCTCTCTCAGGAGCAGACGCTGAGCCGCAAGGTGAAGGAACTCTTCATCACCCTCAAGGTCGGCGAGACGGTGCCGAAGAACGAGGTCATGCAGGGCTACCTCAACGTGTCCTACTACGGGCGGGGCGCCTCCGGACTCCAGGCGGCGGCACGTGCGTACTACGACAAGGACGCAACCGAACTGGACGAGAGCGAGTGCGCCTTCCTGGCGACCCTCCTCAAGGGCGCGAGCTACTACGACCCCGCTGGTGCCCCCGAGGTCGACCCGGTGAAGGCCTCCGCCAAGGAGAACACCCGGCGGGCCAAGGAACGCTGGACGTGGATCCTCGACGAAGAGGTCAAGGACGGCCACCTGAGCGCGGCCAAGCGCGCGACGTTCGACGAGTTCCCCATGCCGAAGCCGCCGAGGAAGGACGCCAAGCTGGGCGGCCAGACCGGGTACCTGGTCGACCTCGCCACGAAGTACTTCCTTGCGCACAACGACCAGGGTGTCACCGAGAAGGAACTGGCCCGGGGCGGCTACGAGATCCACACGACCTTCAAGAAGAGGCAGGTCGACCAGCTCGAGAAGTCGATCAAAAAGGTGTACGCCGCCAAGATCGACCCTGACAAGCGTCCCGACAAGGACACGCACGTGGAGTTCGGCGGTGCGTCGGTGGACACCGCGACGGGTGCCATCGTCGCCACGTACGGCGGCCAGGACGCGACGGAGCACTACACCAACAACGCCGACGCGACAGGTGCACAGGTCGGTTCGACGTTCAAGCCGTTCGTCCTGGCTGCTGCGATGCAGTACGGGAAGCGCAACCCCGAGGGCGGTACTGACCAGAGCGAGTCGGAGCGCACGCTCGTCTCGCCGAAGAGCACCTACAACGGCGACAACAAGCTGAGAATCAACCAGTACAACGGCGAGGTCTGGCTGAACGACGACGGTAACCCGTGGTTCCAGACCAACGACGGCGACAAGAGCTACGGAGACATCAGCCTCCGGTACGCCATGCAGGAGTCCGCCAACTCCCCCTATGTCCAGCTCGGGATGGATGTCGGCACCGACAAGGTGAAGCAGGCAGCGATCGCGGCTGGGCTGCGTGACGACAGCTACATGGCGAACTCGCACGTCCCCTCGTTCTCCATCGGTACGTCCTCGCCGAGCGCTATCCGGATGGCCGGTTCCTACGCCACCTTCGCCACCAGTGGTAAGCAGCGGGAGCCCTTCTCGGTCACCGAGGTCAAGCACGCGGGCAGTGTCATCTATCAACACGAGACGGTGCAGAAAAACGCGTTCCCGAGCATCATCGCGGACAACGTGACCGATGTGCTGAAGAACGTCGTCGAGAACGGAACGGGCACGCCGGCGCAACTCCCCGGACGAGATGTAGCCGGCAAGACGGGCACCACGGACGGCAACAAGTCGGCCTGGTTCGTCGGCTACACCCCGCAGTTGTCGACAGCCGTCAGCATGTTCCGGATGGACGACGACGAGACGAACAAGGACCGCGAGTTCCTGGAGATGTACGGCACGGGCGGCGAGAAGTCCATCCACGGTGCCTCGTTCCCCGCGCAGATCTGGCACGACTACATGGCCGAAGCGGTCAAGGGCACGAAGGTCGTCAAGTTCCCGAAGGCGGAGCCGTACGGCGACACGCTCTGGGGCGGCGGCGCGGTCAGCCCGAGCCCGACGCCGAGCCCGACGCCTTCGCCTTCGGAGACCACTGAAGAGCCCGCGTCGCCGTCTCCCACTCCGTCGTCTCCGTCCCCCAGCCCGAGTGAGACCTGCGCACCGCTCGACTGGGAGTGCAAGAACAACGAGAACGGCGGGACCACCAACGGCAACGCCAACGGCGGGACCACGGACGGTTCCACCGACGGGGGGACGGACGCGGGAACCACGGACGGCGGAACGGACACCGGGACGACCGAGGGAACGACCGACGGTACGACCGCGGGCGAGGAGAACGGCCGCGGCGGGATCTTCGGCGGCGGCGGATAGTGCTCGTTCGGGGAGCGCGGTGATGCCTGCGCCCCCGGGGACCCCGTCAGGGGGCCGCCGGACGCGCGTATGAGGGCCGTCGACACCTTCCAGGTGTCGACGGCCCTTCGTGTGTCCCGGACGTGGGCCACACCCGCCCGCAGCGCCGTACGGCAGGATGTGCGGCATGCCAAGCGCAGAAGACACGAGCGTGCACCAGGAGCCCTCCGTCGTACCGCCCACACGACAGGACGAGATCGCCGCAGCGGGCAGCGAGCTGATCGGTGGGCCTGCGGGCCGCTGGGCACGGTTCGGATCGGGACCGCTGACACCGGTGCGCGTCATCGTGCTCGTGGCGATCGGGATGTTCGCGCTCGGCATGGTGCAGAAGATCCCCTGCTACGACTGGGCATGGTTCCGTGGCACCAGCTCGCAGTACACGCACGCGTGCTACTCCGACATCCCGCACCTCTACGTCGGGCGGGGCTTCGCCGACGGCCTGGTGCCGTACGTCGACCGCCTCACCGGCGACATGGCGTACCTCGAGTACCCCGTCCTGACCGGCCTCTTCATGCAGGTCGCGTCCTGGCTGACGCTGACCCCCTCCTCGGACCCCGTGCAGCAGCGCGAGCAGATGTACTGGATGGTCAACGCGGGCATGCTGATGGTCTGCGCCGTGATCCTCGCGGTGTGTGTCGCCCGTACGCACCGGCGTCGCCCCTGGGACGGCCTCCTGGTCGCGCTCGCCCCCGCACTCGCGCTCACCGCGACGATCAACTGGGATCTGCTCGCCGTCGCGCTGACAGCCGCGGCGATGCTCATGTGGTCCCGCGGCAGGAACCTCTCCTTCGGCATCCTCATCGGTCTCGCGACCGCCGCCAAGCTTTACCCCGTGCTGCTCCTCGGGCCCCTGCTGGTGCTGTGCTGGCGGGCCGGGAGGTGGCGGGAGTACGGCTCGGCGTTCCTCGGCGCGGCGGCGGCCTGGCTGCTGGTGAACCTTCCGGTGATGGCGTACGCCCCGGAGGGGTGGAAGAAGTTCTACACGTTCAGCCAGGAACGGCAGATCGACTACGGCTCGTTCTGGCTGATCATCACGCAGCGCACCGGCCGGCCCATCGACGTCGGCACGGTGAACACGGCCTCGGTACTGCTGATGATCGTGCTGTGCGCGGGGATCGCAGGGCTGGCGCTGACCGCCCGGCGCCGGCCGCGCTTCGCCCAGCTCGCCTTTCTGGTGGTGGCGGCCTTCATCCTGACGAACAAGGTCTACTCACCGCAGTACGTGCTCTGGCTGATCCCCCTGGCCGCGCTGGCCAGGCCCCGCTGGCGGGACTTCCTCATCTGGCAGGCCTGCGAGGTCATGTACTTCCTGGGGATCTGGTTCTACCTCGCGTACACGACGAGCGGCGACAAGCACCAGGGGCTGCCGCAGGAGGGCTATCAGGTCGCGATCGCCCTGCATCTGCTGGGGACGCTCTACCTGTGCGCTGTGATCGTCAGGGACGTCCTGAGGCCGGATCGGGACCCCGTACGGCGCGACGGGTCCGACGATCCGTCGGGCGGAGTGCTCGACGGGGCGCCGGATCGTACGGCGCGGCTCGTTCAGGTGCGTTCTCGGCCGGCCCGGCACGAGGCACCCGCGGTCGAGGGACCGCGGGTGGAGTGGGGCACGGCCGGCAGAGCGGCCTCCGACTGAGGAGGGGCCGGGGCTACCGGTCCACGAGGCGGTCGAACTGTGTGGTGGTGTGGCGCAGATGTGCCACCAGTTCGTCGCCGACCTTCGGCTCCTGCGCGTCCGAAGGGACGAACAGGATCGACACCTGCATGTGCGGCGGTTCGGCGAACCAGCGCTGTTTGCCCGACCAGACGAACGGTGACAGGTTGCGGTTGACCGTTGCCAGCCCGGCACGAGCGACGCCCTTGGCGCGCGGCATCACACCGTGCAGGGCTTTGGGCGCCTCCAGACCGACTCCGTGGGAGGTCCCTCCGGCGACGACCACCAGCCACCCGTCGGACGCGGCCTTCTGCTGGCGGTAGCCGAAACGGTCCCCCTTCACGACGCGCGTGACGTCGAGCACCGCACCGCGGTACTCCGTCGCCTCGTGGTCGCCGAGCCAGAGCCGCGTGCCGATGCGTGCGCGGAAGAGCGTCTGCGGGAACTGCTGCCGGAGCCGCGCCAGCTCCTCGGCCCGCAGATGGCTGACGAACATCGTGTGCAGCGGAAGCCGGGCGGCGCGCAGACGGTCCATCCAGCCGATGACCTCCTCGACCGCGTCCGAACCGTCCGTGCGGTCGAGCGGCAGGTGCAGCGCGAAGCCCTCGAGGCGTACGTCCTCGATGGCCGCGTGCAGCTGCCCGAGCTCCTCCTCCTTCACCCCGTGGCGCTTCATCGAGCTCATGCACTCGATGACCACGCGCGCGCCCACCAGAGCGTGCACACCGTCCACGGAGGAGACGGAACGGATGACGCGGTCGGGCAGCGGTACCGGCTCCTCACCTCGGCGGAAGGGCGTGAGCACCAGCAGGTCGCCGCTGAACCAGTCCTTGATGCGGGCGGCCTCGTACGTGGTCCCGACGGCGAGTGTGTCGGAGCCGAAGCGGATCGCCTCGTCGGCCAGCCGCTCGTGGCCGAAGCCGTATCCGTTGCCCTTGCACACGGGGACGAGGCCGGGGAACTGGTCCAGAACGGACTTCTGGTGCGCCCGCCAGCGCGCGGTGTCGACGTAGAGGGAGAGCGCCATGGCCGGCCCGGAACCTTTCTGGTGGCTGCGGTGTAAGTGAGAGAGAAGAGGAACTGATGGACGGGGGCAGGGATGCGGTCAGCGGCGGGACATGTACATATCGAGTGCCTTGTGCAGCAGCTTGTTGAGGGGGAAGTCCCATTCGCCGACGTACTCGACGGCCTCGCCGCCGGTGCCGACCTTGAACTGGATCAGACCGAAGAGGTGGTCGGTCTCGTCCAGCGAGTCGCTGATGCCGCGCAGGTCGTAAACGGTCGCGCCCATCGCGTACGAGTCGCGGAGCATCCGCCACTGCATGGCGTTGGAGGGCCGGACCTCGCGCCCGATGTTGTCCGAGGCGCCGTAGGAGTACCAGACGTGCCCACCTACGACCAGCATCGTCGCCGCGGACAGGTTCACACCGTTGTGCCGGGCGAAGTACAGCCGCATGCGGTTGGGGTCCTCGGAGTTGAGCACCGACCACATGCGCTGGAAGTAAGAGAGCGGACGCGGCCGGAAATGGTCGCGCACGGCGGTGATCTCGTACAGCCGCTGCCATTCGGCGAGGTCCTCGTAGCCGCCCTGGACCACCTCTACACCGGCCTTGTCGGCCTTCTTGATGTTGCGCCGCCAGAGCTGGTTGAAGCCCTTGAGCACGTCCTCGAGGGAGCGGTTGGCCAGCGGCACCTGGAAGACGTAGCGGGGCTGGACGTCTCCGAAGCCGGCGCCGCCGTCCTCGCCCTGCTGCCAGCCCATCTTCCGCAGCCGGTCCGAGACCTCGAAGGCGCGCGGTTCGATCTGACTGGCCTCGACGTCACGCAGCCGCTTCACATCGGGATCCTGGATCCCCGACTTGATGGCGGCCGAGTCCCAGCGCCGGATGACCACCGGGGGCCCCATCTTCACCGAGAAGGCGCCCTGCTGCTTCAGGTGGGCGAGCATCGGCTGGAGCCAGTCGTCCAGATTCGGGGCGTACCAGTTGATGACCGGCCCCTCGGGGAGGTAGGCCAGATAGCGCTTGATCTTGGGCAGCTGGCGGTACAGCACCAAGCCAGCGCCGACCATCTCGCCGTTCTTGTCGAACCATCCCAGGTTCTCCGAGCGCCATTCGGTTTTCACATCAGCCCACGCCGGGACCTGGCAGTGACTGGCCGAAGGCAGATTCTGGATGTACGCCAGATGCTGCTCTCGGCTGATGGTCCTCAGGGTCAGGCTCATGCGGGGCGCTCCTCGGCAGGTGTGTCCCCATCGGTCAGGGGCTCCGGCTCTCGCGCCGAAGCCTACTGTGACCGAGAGGCGCCCGGTCTGGCCCGTCTGGACCGTACCGGCCGCCACCCGAGTGGGACTGCCTGGCTGGGCACCGCTGGATCGAGCCGGCCGGGACGCCCGCGGATCTGCCGGTCAGGTGACGACGCCGCCGAAGAGGCCGCCGTTCGCCATGCCGAGGAAGAAGCCGACGGCGGACGCGCCCAGCCCCATGATCAGACCGAACCGCTGCCAGGTGGTCCTGGAGATGTACTGCCCGTAGGCCCCGGTCAGAATGCCGATCAGCCCGGCCCACGAGCTGATCAGGTGCAGGCTGTGGAACATTGCCGTCACGAACGCGAGGACGCCGAGGACCCCGGTCACCGCCATCAGAACTTCCTGGAGCGGATGCGGCCGGCCGTCCGTAGCGAAGAGGGATCCGGTGGCCGGGCGGGCATCGGAGGTCCGGCGGTGAGCGGGCCGGCTACCGGCAGGTCGGGCTGTCTGTGCCATGGAGCACCTCCTGGCGGGGAAGGGCGGCGCAATGTAGTGCCTCTCACACCGCATCTGTCTTGATTGTGCGCCCTGAACACCGGATTTCAACCGGAAGCCGGTCTGCGGGTACTCTGTACGGTCTGCACCGGTGTCTGCCTCGAGCCAGCGCTGCGGCCCCCCTCCTCGACTCTCGAAGACGGGCGTTGTCAGTGGCGGCTGTTTTACTCGGAGACACTGTTGCTTACGCATCACGACCCTCCTGCCACGGAACGACCGTGGCCGCTGAGTCCAAAGGAGGTGGGTTCCACATGCGTCACTACGAGGTGATGGTCATCCTCGACCCCGATCTCGAGGAGCGAGCAGTCTCCCCGCTGATCGAGAACTTCCTCTCCGTCGTCCGTGAGGGCAGCGGAAAGGTTGAGAAGGTCGACACCTGGGGCCGTCGTCGTCTCTCTTACGAGATCAAGAAGAAGCCTGAGGGCATCTACTCGGTCATCGACCTGCAGGCCGAGCCTGCGGTCGTCAAGGAGCTCGACCGACAGATGAACCTGAACGAGTCGGTCCTCCGGACCAAGGTCCTCCGTCCCGAGATCCACTGAGCATCTAGCTCAGCGGTAATCGGGTTCGAGTAGCAAGCAGCCAGAAGCAATCCCCGCCGAGAGGTTCACCCATGGCAGGCGAGACCGTCATCACGGTCGTCGGCAATCTCGTCGACGACCCCGAGCTGCGCTTCACCCCGTCCGGTGCGGCGGTCGCGAAGTTCCGTGTCGCGTCCACTCCCCGCATCTTCGACCGGCAGACCAATGAGTGGAAGGACGGCGAAGGCCTGTTCCTCACCTGCTCGGTCTGGCGTCAGGCGGCGGAGAACGTCGCGGAGTCGCTCCAGCGAGGCATGCGCGTCGTCGTGCAGGGCCGGCTGAAGCAGCGGTCCTACGAGGACCGTGAGGGCGTCAAGCGCACGGTCTACGAGCTGGACGTCGAGGAAGTCGGCCCCAGCCTGAAGAACGCCACGGCCAAGGTCACCAAGACCACAGGTCGAGGTGGCCAGGGCGGCGGCCAGGGTGGATACGGCGGTGGCCAGCAGGGCGGCGGCAACTGGGGCGGCGGTCCCGGTGGCGGTGGCCAGCAGGGCGGCGGCGGTGCTCCCGCCGACGACCCGTGGGCCACCAACGCTCCGGCCGGTGGCCAGCAGGGCGGGGGCCAGCAGGGCGGCGGGGGTGGCTGGGGCGGAAACTCCGGCGGCTCCGGCGGCTCCGGCAACTCTGGCGGCGGCTACTCGGACGAGCCTCCCTTCTAGGGATGCTCGTACCCCACTTCTTGATCACACAGGAGAAACACCATGGCGAAGCCGCCTGTGCGCAAGCCTAAGAAGAAGGTCTGCGCGTTCTGCAAGGACAAGACCCAGTACGTGGACTACAAGGACACGAACATGCTGCGGAAGTTCATTTCCGACCGCGGCAAGATCCGTGCCCGCCGCGTGACCGGCAACTGCACGCAGCACCAGCGTGACGTCGCCACGGCAGTCAAGAACAGCCGTGAGATGGCGCTGCTGCCCTACACGTCCACCGCGCGATAAGGGAAGGGTGACCGAATCATGAAGATCATCCTCACCCACGAGGTCACTGGCCTCGGTGCCGCCGGCGACGTCGTGGACGTCAAGGACGGGTACGCCCGTAACTACCTGGTTCCGCGTGGCTTCGCCATCCGCTGGACCAAGGGTGGCGAGAAGGACGTGGCGCAGATCCGCCGCGCCCGCAAGATCCACGAGATCGCGACGATCGAGCAGGCCAACGAGATCAAGGCCAAGCTCGAGGCCGTGAAGGTCCGTCTGGCTGTTCGCTCCGGCGACGCCGGCCGTCTCTTCGGTTCCGTCACCCCGGCTGACATCGCCTCGGCGATCAAGTCTGCCGGTGGTCCGGATGTCGACAAGCGTCGCGTCGAGCTCGGTTCGCCGATCAAGACGCTGGGCGGACACCAGGTGTCTGTCCGTCTGCACCCCGAGGTTGCCGCGAAGCTCGGTATCGAGGTCGTTGCTGCCTAAGGGCACAGCTCAGCAGAGCTAGGTGAAGGGTCGCACCTCTGGGTGCGGCCCTTCGTCGTTTCACGTGAAACGGTTCTCTACCTGTCGAGGCCCTGTCGATGCCAGGTCGGGCGTGCGGAGCGTCAGCGCACGGCTCCGGTCACGATCCAGCGGCCGGACCTCATGCGCATCCAGAGCGTCACCAGTCGGACGGTCATCATCAACGTCATCGCTCCCCAGAGAGCGGTGAGGCCTCCTCCGAAGCGGGGGACGAGGACGGCAACCGGAGCGAAGACGGCCAGCGTCACCACCATGGCCCAGGCCAGGTAGCGCCCGTCGCCCGCTCCCATCAGTACTCCGTCGAGAACGAAGACCACCCCGGAGATCGGCTGGGAGAGTGCGACGACGAGGAGCGCGGGCAGCAGAGTGTCCTGCACGGATGAGTCGCCCGTGAACAGCGGGACGAACAGCGGCCTGGCAAGCACGATCACTGCCCCGAGTACCACCCCGGAAACGATCCCCCACTGAACCATCCGGCGGCATGCCTCGCGGGCGCCTTTGGCATCGTTCGCGCCCAGATAGCGGCCGATGATGGCCTGACCGGCGATGGCGATCGCGTCGAGCGCGAATGCCGTAAGGCTCCAGAGAGACAGGATGATCTGGTGGGCGGCGATATCCGTGTCGCCGAGCCGGGCGGCGACGGCGGTGGCGATCATGAGGACCGCTCTCAGTGAGAGCGTGCGAACCAGCAAGGGCACGCCTGCCTGGGCGCTGGCCCGGATGCCCGCAGCGTCGGGACGCAATGATGCCCCGTGTCGACGCGCCCCGCGGACCACGACGATCAGATATGCGAGCGCCATGCCCCACTGCGCGATGACCGTGCCCCATGCGGATCCTGCGACTCCCAGCCCGGCTCCGTAGACGAGTCCGACATTGAGGGCTCCGTTGGCCGTGAATCCACCGATGGCGACGTAGAGCGGCGTCCGGGTGTCCTGAAGGCCGCGTAGCACTCCCGTCGCCGCGAGTACGACGAGCATCGCAGGAATGCCGAAGCTGGAGATACGCAGATAGGTCGTGGCGTACGGCGTCGCAGTGTCGGATGTCCCGAGAAGTTCGACCAGCAGGGGTGTCAGAGGGAGCGTCACAGCGACGACAGCGGCACCGATCAGCAGAGCGAGCCAGATGCCGTCCATGCCCTGGCGGATGGCGGACGCCAGATCACCTGCGCCGACCTGGCGGGCCACCGCGGCGGTGGTGGCGTAGGCCAGGAAGACGAAGACGCTCACCGCGGTTGTCAGCAAGGCCGCGGCGACCGCCAGGCCGGCCAGTTGCGGAGTGCCGAGGTGGCCGACGATGGCACTGTCGACCATGACGAAAAGAGGCTCGGCAACGAGCGCGCCGAACGCCGGAACGGCGAGTGCGATGATCTCGCGGTCGTGCCGGCGGCGGGAAGGTGGCTGAGCCGTGGGCGCCTGGGTCATGGAGGCCAATCTAATCTTCCACAGGTAACGGATGCAATGCGCTACTGATCCTTACTCTGCTCGGGTTGTCGAGTCCGGTGCGGGGCTGTTTCCCCTGATCTTGAGCTGAGGGCAAAAGTTTTTCTCTCCCACAGCCAGTGGATTGAGAAACGCCAGCTCAGGGGGGTCTTTCGTGGCTCGATATGAGTTTGTCCACAGTGCTGTCCCCCGGTCCGTGCACAGGATCCGACCGGTTCTCCACAGCATCTGGTCCGTCATCCACAAGCCCTGTGGATAACCAGATTGGCTGACGGTGCGGACCGGCCTACCGTGGTGCGGCGCCCGCACTCCGTTCCGGCTTGGAAGTCTCCAGAACTTGACGCGCTGGAACCGGAGTCGGGCGTCTTGTTTGTCGGTGCCGTGCCGTAAGAAAGAGTGGCACGGCTAGGTCCGCGAAGCGGACGGGAGGAGGTGGCCCGGTGAGCATTCCCGAGCCTTTGGACGATCCCTGGGCCGATGTCGGTCCCGGTGACCGTCTGCCCGTTTCCCGTCAGCGGCGCGGAGAGGGCAAGGGCCGCGACGAACAGCACGAACGGGGCAGGGAGAGCGGCTGGGACGGTGGGGTGTCCGGCTTCGAGCGAGTGCCTCCGCAGGATCTCGACGCCGAGCAGTCAGTCCTCGGCGGCATGTTGCTCTCGAAGGACGCCATCGCGGACGTCGTGGAGATCATCAAGGGCCATGACTTCTACCGCCCCGCGCACGAGACCGTCTACACGGCGATTCTCGACCTCTACGCCAAGGGTGAGCCGGCCGACCCGATCACGGTGGCGGCCGAGCTGGTCAAGCGCGGCGAGATCACCAAGGTCGGCGGGGCCCCGTACCTGCACACGCTGGTGCAGTCCGTGCCGACGGCGGCCAACGCCTCGTACTACGCGGAGATCGTTCACGAGCGTGCCGTGCTCAGGCGTCTTGTCGAGGCGGGCACGAAGATCACCCAGATGGGATACGCCGCCGACGGGGACGTCGACGAGATCGTCAACTCGGCGCAGGCCGAGATCTACGCCGTCACTGAGCAGCGCACCAGCGAGGACTACCTGCCGCTCGGCGACATCATGGAAGGTGCCCTCGACGAGATCGAGGCCATCGGTTCCCGCAGTGGCGAGATGACCGGTGTACCGACCGGATTCACGGACCTCGACGCCCTCACCAACGGGCTGCACCCGGGCCAGATGATCGTCATCGCGGCCCGTCCCGCCATGGGTAAGTCCACTCTCGCGCTGGATTTCGCCCGCGCCTGCTCGATCAAGGGCAATCTGCCAAGTGTGATCTTCTCGCTCGAAATGGGGCGCAACGAGATCGCGATGCGCCTGCTGTCCGCCGAGGCCCGGGTGGCACTCCACCACATGCGCTCCGGCACCATGACCGACGAGGACTGGACCCGGCTCGCCCGTCGGATGCCGGATGTCTCCGCTGCTCCGCTCTACATCGACGATTCGCCGAACCTCTCGATGATGGAGATCCGTGCGAAGTGCCGTCGTCTGAAGCAGCGCAACGACCTGAAGCTCGTGGTCATCGACTATCTGCAGCTGATGCAGTCCGGAGGGGCCAAACGGGCGGAGAGCCGTCAGCAGGAGGTCTCGGACATGTCCCGGAACCTCAAGCTCCTCGCCAAGGAGCTGGAGCTTCCCGTCATCGCCCTGTCCCAGCTGAACCGAGGACCTGAACAGCGCACGGACAAGAAGCCGATGGTCTCCGACCTGCGTGAGTCCGGCTCCATCGAGCAGGACGCCGACATGGTGATCCTGCTGCACCGCGAGGACGCGTACGAGAAGGAGTCCCCGCGCGCCGGAGAGGCGGACCTGATCGTGGCCAAGCACCGAAACGGTCCGACGGCGACGATCACCGTGGCGTTCCAGGGCCACTACTCCCGCTTCGTGGACATGGCGCAGACCTGACCCACGCGGTTGTACGTTTCCAGATCCTGTGGCCGCCTTTCCGCCGGCGATGGCCCACCGGCTCCACACACCGAGAACCTTTCGGGAAGCGGTGGGATGTGCGAGAGGGATCCGAAGCGTGGCGCGGGCCGCCGCAGCTGAGCTCCATGGACCGGCGTCTGAGCGCCGGCCGCAGAAGATCCTTCGGCGGCAACCCAAAGACCCCAGGTGAACGCCTGCTCTCTCAGACGGTCCCGGTGAACCAGGAACCCCAGATCCCATTCATGGGTTTCCGCAGACTCGACTTTCGACCACGTCGGCCGCTCAGCCCCGCCGTGAGCCTTCTCCCGGCATCCCTGGACGATCTTCCAGAAGGAAGCGATGCCCACGGCGGGCATGACGGCAGGCGTTCATGACAGGCCTACGACATCGGGTGCGGGAGCAGCGCGGTGATGGGTCGCGAAATCCGTCTCCGGTGCGGGCGCCGGGCCGCCATCATGCTGAGATGGCCCACGACATTGTTTTCTTCCGCGCTCCCGACGATGACAGTGCCGCTGCGACGCGCCGGCGGGGACCCGGTCAGGCATTTGAGTCTGTGAACTGCCGTTTCATCGAGCCGGACAGTGCCATCGCGGAGTGGGACATGTACTTCGAGGAGCCCTCCTCCGGGGCCCCGCCGATTGAGCAGCTCTTGGGGTGGTCGTGGCCGGAGTGGGTCGTTCCCCCGTTGAACGATGGCGTCGAGGTGTTTGCTCTACCGCCGCGATTGACTCTGGCGCTGGCCTCCGCCAGTCCCACCGAACTGGAGGAGCTGGCAGATCGCTGGACCGCAAGGCTCAGGTCTGCCGACGGGGACGATATGACCGACGATGATCTACTGGCGGTCCTGCGGGGAGTGTCCCGGCTGGCGAAGTCCGCGGTGAGCACGGGTGGTGGCCTCTACAGCTGGAGCTTCTGACTGTCCCGTGAACCCACAGCGGTTACGAACGGTTGGCGGTGCTTGACGCCGGTCTTCACCTGCCCGAACGGGCAGGTCTTTCCCGTCCAGGTGAGGCCGCTGCGCCGACGGGCCGAGCGATGTGCAGTGGGTTCGTCAGGCCGGCAACGCACGGGTCATCCTTGGGTATGACCTCTTCCGAAGCCCTGCTCCCCGGCACCCGGCGTGCCTTGCTGCACCGCGTCGCCACCGCACAGTCCCAAGGCCGTTCCCCTTCCCTCGTGGCCGCGGTGCAGCGGGACGGCGGGATCGCCTGGAGCGGTGCACGCAGTTGCGTGGACGGCCATGAGCCCGATGGCGATACGCAGTACAGGATCGGCTCCATCACCAAGACGTTCACCGCCGTGCTGGTACTGCGTCTGCGGGACGAGGGGCTCCTGGATCTGGGTGATCCCCTGGAGAAGCACCTTCCGGGCACGGACGTGGGGGACGTGACCATCTTTCAGCTGCTGGGCCACAGCGGGGGGCTGAAGGCCGAGACGCCCGCCCCCTGGTGGGAGAGGACGCCGGGTGCCACACGTCCGGAGCTGAGGGACGTGCTCGGCGAGCGGCCGGTTGTCCACCCGGCCGGCCACGGGCACCACTACTCGAACCCTGGTTACACGTTGCTCGGCTCGCTCGTGGAGAGGCTGTGCGGTGACTCCTGGGCCGAGGTGCTGCGCCGCGAGATCCTGGAACCCCTGGGGATGGACCGTACGACTCCCCAGGCGGTCGCCCCGTATGCCGGCGGCTGGGCGGTACACCCGTGGGCCGACGTCATGCTGCCCGAGCCGGCTGCGGACCTCGGAGTGATGGCGCCGGCCGGGCAGCTCTGGTCGACCACCACCGATCTTCTCCGCTTCGCGGCCTTCCTGGCACACGGGGACGAACGGGTCCTGCGTGCGTCCTCGGTGGCGGAGATGCGTGCTCCGGCCGCTCCGCCCGAGGCAGGTGACTGGGCCGGCACGTACGGCCTCGGTCTTCAGGCCGTACGGCGTGGGCATCGCACGTTCCTCGGTCACTCGGGGTCGGTGCCGGGCTTCCTGGCCACAATGCTGTTCAGCATCGAAGACGATGTGGCGGCCGTGGTGCTCACGAACGCCACCTCCGGTCCGCTGACGGGTGCGGTCGCCGCCGACCTTTTGCACATCGTTGCCGAGGCGGAGCCCAGGATCCCGGAGGCATGGCGTCCGCTGCCCGAGGTCGACGAAGAACTGCTGGCCCTGACCGGGCCCTGGTACTGGGGTACGCAGGTCCACAGCCTGAGGCTGCTCGCGGACAGGGGGCTCGAGTTCCAGCCGCTCCAGGGCGTGGGTCGCGCGGCCCGGTTCCGGGCATGCCCCGACGGGACCTGGACGGGTCTGAACGGTTACTACGCGGGGGAGACGCTCCGCGTCGTACGCGCCGACGACGGCTCGGTGGACCACCTCGATCTGGGGTCATTCGTCTTCACGCGGGAGCCGTACGACCGTGGCGCAGCCATTCCCGGTGGCGTGGACGAAGGCGGCTGGCGAGGGCTGACCACCTGAGATGCCAGGGCGGCGTTTCACGTGAAACGCGACATGCCGCCCCAGCCACGGCCGTGCTCATCGGGGTGAATCGATCAGCTCGTCAGCTCGTCAGCTCGCGTTCCAGGGGCGTGCGGAAGCGTGGGGTCATCCGGCTGTCGCCCGTCCAGGCCGACAGCCGGGCAGCCTCTGCCTCGATGAGCAGTGAAGCCTCACGACCGATGTCGGACAACAGACGCCATACCAGCTCGCCGTCCGGGCGCTGGGCCCAGCCACCCACGATCCCGCCGTTCCACCACACCGTGGGGCCGATGTTGCCGGCACGGTCGAAGAGCGCGGCACGATGATCGGCCGGCAGATGGAAACCGCGATCGGCCCAGCCCATCCCGCTCGGGTCCAGACCGGGGAGCAGAGCCGCCCAAGGCTCCGGAGGAGGTTCCGTGGCGTGATCGCCCGGGGCGGCCCAGCCGACGGCTCCGCCGGCGAGCAGGACCTCCTCGGCGCCGACCGCGGTCAGGGCCTTACGCGTCTCGCGGATACCCCAGCCGGTCCACCACTTCAGATCGCCTTCGGTCGCCGGGCCGTAGGACCGGAGCCATCGTCCGGCCACCTCTGCCCTGGCCTCGGCCGCATCCGACGCAGGCCACGGTTCGGCCGCCGTCCAGCGGAACTGGCTGGAGGTCCATGAACCGCGGGGCAGGTCCCGTCGTAGGCGGCCATCCGCGGCCAGCACTCGAATCACCCGGGAAGCCACTCCCTGCACCGTCTCCTGCTTCGTCCCGGGAAACACGGTGATCTTCGTGCGCAGGGCGGGTACGGCGGCCGAAAGCTCGCTGCCCGTGGCACGGCCCCGAGCGGCGAGAGCAGCGAGCGTCTGCCGCTCGGTATCGGCGAGCCACCGCTCGTCGAGCCCGTTGCCGTCCTCCCGCAGGTGCCGGAGGAACTTCTGGCGTTCCTTGGCCGCCACCGGCCGTGCGCTCGACGCGTCGACGGCAGGCGCGACGTCCGTGGACATCGTGAACAACGTGTTCCGCATGGACAGCAGCCGCACCAGTGAGACGTCCTCGTACAGCGCGCGCTCCACTGCTCCGATTCCGGGGTCGGCCAGCCGCGCGCAGATGGAGAGATAGACCGTGGCGGCGTCGGTCGCATGCAGGGCGACGACGGCGTCGGCCACGTCGACCGCAGAGGCGGCCCGTACGGACGGAGCCAGGAGGTGCCGACGTCCGAGCCTGATCCTGCGCTGCTCGTCGCTGACGCGGTACACGTATGCCTCCTGGAGTGGCGAGCCGGCCCGAACCCCCATGGTTCACAGAGCGAGTTTGAACCCCACATGGCTCGAGGTGAAGCCGAGCCGTTCATAGAAACGGTGGGCATCGGTACGGGTGGCGTCCGAGGTCAACTGCGCCAACTGGCAGTCCTGACGCCTTGACTCGTCGACCGCCCACTGGATCAGCTGGGTGCCGAGGCCGCTGCCGCGCTCGTCAGCGTGGACGCGGACACCCTCGATGACGGAACGGGTCGCACCGCGTCGGGAGAGCCCGGGAACGATCGTGAGCTGGAGCGTCCCCACGACGCGGCCCTCGCGCACGGCCACGACCAGATGCTGGTTGGGGTCGTCGGCAAGCCGTCGGAACGCGGCCTGATAAGGGCCCAGGTCGTCCGGGGACTCGCGCTCGGCACCCAGAGGATCATCGGCGAGCATGGCCACGAGGACGGGGATGTCGGCGAGTGTTGCGGGACGTATGTCGAGATCGCTCATGATCGGCAGACTACGCAGAACCGCTGTCTCAGGCAGGGACCTTGAGCGCCTCGACCGTGCGGACCAGTGGAGCTAGCTCCGGGTTCTCGGCAGCTTCGTCGAGAGCGGCCCGCAGCGCGGTGTCGTTCGTCGGCCGGGCCTCGTTCAGCAGCGCGAGGCCTGCCTCGGTGACGTCCGTGTAGATGCCTCGCCGGTCCGTGTCGCACAGATACCGGGTCAGCAGTCCACGGTCCTCCAGCCTGGTGACCAGCCTGGTGGTGGCGCTCTGGCTGAGGACCACAGCATCCGCCACCTGCTTCATCTGCAGGTGGCCGCCCGTGCCGCTGTGCTGGCGGCTCAGGACGTCGAGCAGGGAGAACTCGCGCGCGCTCAGGCTGTGGCGGGACTGCAGGGCCCGCTCGATACGGGCCTCGATCTTGCCGTGCAGCAAGGAGAGGGCGCACCAGCTCTGCGCGAGGGCCGTCAGTGCGGGATCTGCCGCTGTCATGGGTCTCTCCTCCGTGCGGGAGCTGCTGCCTGCCTCCAGGATAGGGCACGAGTGCAATAGTCGGCGCTTGCCACTAGGCAGCGTCTGCAATTATTGTGGACGCCCGTAAGGTGCACACGCAATCTTCAGGAAGTGACACTCATGCCGCTCGCGCTCCTCGCCCTCGCCATAGGGGCATTCGGAATCGGCACCACCGAGTTCGTGATCATGGGATTGCTTCCCGACGTAGCGGCGGACTTCCAGGTCTCGATCCCCGCAGCTGGGTTCCTGGTCACGGGATACGCCCTCGGTGTGGTTCTCGGTGCTCCGCTGATGACCGTCCTGGGAACCCGGGTGACCAGAAAACGCATGCTGATGTTCCTGATGGTGCTGTTCATCGTGGGGAACGTGATCTCCGCCCTCGCCCCCGTCTTCGGCGTGATGCTCGCCGGACGGGTGATCGCCTCACTCGCTCATGGAGCCTTCTTCGGCATCGGATCGGTCGTGGCTGCGGATCTGGTCGCTCCGGAGAAGAAGGCGGGTGCCATATCCATGATGTTCACGGGGCTCACCGTCGCCAACGTCGTAGGGGTACCACTGGGGACCTCGATCGGCCAGAACTTCGGCTGGCGCGTCACGTTCTTCCTCGTCGCCGGGCTCGGTGTCCTGGGACTTCTCGGTGTGGCCAAGCTCGTTCCGGAGCAGCCGAAACCTGAAGGCGTAAGGATCCGCCACGAACTGGCGGCGTTCCGCAATGTTCAGGTGCTGCTCGCCATGGCTATGACGGTTCTGGGATTCGGTGGCGTCTTTGCGGCGATCACCTACATCACCCCGATGATGACGGAGACCGCTGGTTTCGCGACGTCATCGGTCACCTGGCTGCTCGTTCTCTTCGGGCTCGGCATGGTCGGCGGGAATCTGCTCGGCGGCAAGTTCGCCGATCGCCATCTGATGCCGATGCTGTATGTCTCACTCGGCGCGCTCGCCGCGGTCCTGGCCCTCTTCACGCTGACCGCGCACCACAAGATCGCCGCCGCGGTGACCGTCGTTCTCATCGGGGCCCTCGGCTTCGCCACCGTTCCGCCGCTTCAGAAGAGAGTCCTCGACCAGGCCGCCGGCGCGCCCACCCTGGCCTCGGCCGTCAACATCGGGGCCTTCAATCTCGGGAATGCGCTCTCGGCGTGGCTCGGCGGCATGGTCATCGCGGCCGGCTTCGGGTACACCGCGCCCAACTGGGTCGGTGCCGCGCTCGCAGCCTCGGCCTTGCTCCTGGCGGTGCTTTCCGGTGCGATCGAGCGCCGGACCGGCAACGATGGGCGGCCGGGTGTCCCGCACTCTCCTGCCCCCGCCGCAAGCGGCAGCCTCCAAGGCGCGATCCACCCGGCCTCGGTGTCGGCACCGCGGTGATGCAGCCCCACACGGCCGTGGCCATCCAGAGTGCGGCAGCCGGATCCCCGAGTGTCGTACTTAGGATCAGCCAACGGTCGAGTGGTTTCACGTGAAACACGGGAACCCGTGCGGAGCGTGCTCCGACCCGGGCCGTCAGCCCAGGTCGGGGGCGTGCATCGCCCGGATCCCCTCGATGTTGGCGTCCAGGTAGTGCCGCAGTGAGAGGGGCACGAGGTGCACAGCCGCGATTCCCATGCGGCTGAAGGGGACGCGAACGATCTCGTACTCCCCGCAGGGGTCATCGATCTCCGGCCCGTGACGACGCGAGAGGTCCATGGAAGCCAGTCGGCAAACGAAGAAGTGCTGCACCTTCACGCCTTTGATTCCGCCGCCGGCGATGTGCTCGACGGTATCGACGAAGCAGGGCACGACATCGAGGACCTTGGCGCCGAGCTCCTCGTCGACCTCGCGGTGCAGTGCCTCGACGACGGTGGCGTCCTCCGGCTCGACCCCGCCGCCCGGTGTCAGCCAGTACGGGTCGACACCTGGCTTGGTGCGCTTGATCAGGATGAGGTCATCGCCGTCGAGCAGGACGGCGCGTGCTGTGCGCTTGACCACGGGGCGTTCGGTCATGGCAAGAGAGTGGCCCAGGAAAGCGGGTCTGAAACTCCTGTCGGCCGACCGGTCACCAGTCCACAGCGGCGCGCACCAGCCATTCGTGCGCCCGCGCAATGTGCGGCAGGCCGAGTGTGCCGGTCCTGGCATTGAGGAAGTACGTGCGCAGAGGCGGTATCGGAGGGTCCAGCAACGCTACGACTTCTCCTCGCTCCAGCGCGTTCTCGCAGAGGTAGCGGGGCAGCACGGCGAGCCCGGCGCCCGCTGCCGTGCTCTCCAGAACCGCTCGTAGATCCGGTGCGATCACGGCGGCGGAGGCGGCGGGGCGGCTGTCGAAGACCGTTGCCCAGTAGCGGCTGACCAGAGGCATGCTCTCGTGGACCTCGACCACCGGCAGCTGTTCCAGCAGTACGGATCCCTTGTGCCGCAGAGTCCCCGGCCCCAGGCGTCCCGCCCAGCGCGGCGCGGCGACCAGTACGTGCTCCTCGTCGCAGAGGGTGGTCGACGTCAGCGGTCCACCGCGCGGGCGGGCGGTGGTGATGGCCAGATCATGATGTCCGGCCGCCAGTCCTGCGAGCGTGTCCTCGGCGTTCACGGCGAAGGTGCTGCGCAGCGCGAGCCCCTGGGAGATCAGCGGAGTGAGGGCCGGAAGCGCCCGTAGGGAGGTGAACTCGGGGGGCCCGGCCAGGTGCAGTGTCCTCGCCCCCGACTCGTCGTCGAGCCCTGCCTCGACGATGTCGACCAGCGCGTCCAGGTGAGGGGCGGCACGGTGGGCGAGTTCGTCGCCGGCAGTGGTCGGGGTCACCCCCCGAGCCCTGCGCAGGAACAGAGGTCGGCCCAATTGCCGTTCCAGGGCGCGTATCTGTGAGGTGACGGCGGGTTGGGACAGCCCGAGCAGCGTGGCGGCGCGGGTGAACGAACCGGCGCGGTGCACCGCGACGAATGTGCGCAGCAGGGCCAGGTCCATGGTTCGCCCCTTTCACCCTCGCGGCCGCCGCGCCGTCCCGCACCGCCCCTCACGACCGCCCCAACCATAAATATGTCGATAGGTCGCTGTCGCTACTGTGATTGGACACTGACGCACAGTCAATTAGCCTTGCTCAGACGGTTCTCGGTACAGGAACCGGGGTGGTCCGAGCCATGAGGGGGGAGGCTCGGACCGCTCGCCCGGTCAGGGCCGGCCCGGTGGACGGGGGTACCAGTCCCGGACCGGTCCTGCCCGGACCTGCGACGGGTCGTTCAGCGCACGGAATCGTCCAGCGCGCGTTGCACGTCTGCCAGCAGGTCCTCGGGGTCCTCTGCGCCGACCGAGAACCGCACGAAGCCCTCCGGCACCGCGTCTCCACCCCAGCGCGCCCGGCGTTCGGCCGTGGAGCGTACGCCGCCGAAGCTCGTCGCGTCGTCGACCAGCCGCAGTGCGGCCAGGAAGCGTTCCGCGGTGTCCTCGTCCGCCAGCACGAACGAGACCACGGACCCGAAGCGCCGCATCTGCCGGACGGCGGTCGCGTACGAAGGGTCTCCGGGGAGCCCCGGATACCGGAGACCCGCCACGTCCGCCCGCCCGGCCAGGGCTTCCGCAAGCGCCAGCGCCGTCGTGCACTGCCGGTCGACGCGCAGTTGCAGCGTGGCCAGCGACCTGTGCGCGAGCCAGGCTTCCATGGGGCCGGGAATGGCGCCGACGACCTTGCGCCAACGGCGCACTCCGGCTGTGAGCTGCGGGTCCCGGCAGCTCACATGGCCGAGCAGGATGTCCCCGTGCCCGGTCATGCCCTTCGTGTCGCTGGCCACCGAGAAGTCCGCCCCCAGATCGAGAGGGCGCTGGCCGAGGGGGGTCGCCAGGGTGTTGTCGACGGCGACCAGAACACCCGCGGCATGAGCGGCCTCGACCAGCCTGCGCACATCACAGACGTCGAGTCCCGGGTTGGAGGGCGTCTCGATCCACAGCAGCTTCGCTCCGTCAAGAAGCTCCAACTGGGCCTCGCCGCCCGTCGGCGCGGTCCGCACCTCGACGCCGTACGCCTCCAGCTGCTCCCGTACCAGGGGAAGTGCCTGATAGCCGTCGTCCGGCAGTACCACGATGTCGCCCGTTCGCGCCTGGGACAGCAGCACGGCCGAGACGGCCGCCATTCCGGAGGCGAAGACCGTGGTCCCGACCTCCTCCCCCGGCGCCTCCAGTTCGCCGATGGCCCGCTCCAGGTGGGTCCAGGTCGGGTTCGTCTCCCGGCCGTAGGTGTAAGGGCCGACCGGCTCGCCGGACAGATGGAAGTGCGCGGCGAAGACCGGGCCGGGAAGCGTGGGCTCGTACTGCTCGGGTTCGGGCAGCCCGGCTCGCACCGCTCGTGTCCCGTCGCCTGTGGTGCTCATTGTCACTACCTCGTCTCTCCCCGGCGGTCACCGGTCCGCTGTGCACTGTGTCACCGGTGAACGGTTCAGTCCTCGTCGGGGAGCACGACGTTCAGGGCCCAGGAGACGACCGAGATGATCAGGCCGCCCAGGACCGCGGTCCAGAAGCCGTCGACATGGAAGTTCAGATCGACGACGCCGGCCAGCCAGGAGGTGAGCATCAGCATCAGCGCGTTGACCACGAGCGTTATCAGCCCGAGTGTCAGGATGAACAGGGGCAGGGTGAGCAGCTTCACGACGGGCTTGACGACGATGTTCACCACGCCGAACAGCAGCGCCACCACGATCAGGGTGAGAACCTTGCGCCCGGTGTTGTCACCGGTCAGCGTGATGTCCTGGAGCAACCAGATGGCCACGGCCAGCGCACCGGCGTTGGCGAGCGTCTTGACTACGAAATTCTTCATGTGTCTGATCGTGGCAGACATGATCGGTGGCGGACACCGCCGGGACGGACGAGCGCGGGCGCGAGGGGCGGACTGACGATGAAGGCATTCAGACTGGACGAGCTGGAGGCGGAACGCGCCGCCAACGACGGCGCCTATCTGCAGTTCATCCGGGAACGCACCATGTCAGTGGGCCTGTACGCCCTGGACGCCGGTGCGCTGGACCCTCAGCAGCCGCACAAGCAGGACGAGGTGTACCTCGTCGTCAGCGGCCGCGCCTCGATCACGGTCGGTATGGAGACCACGCAGGTGGGCCGGGGGAGCGTCGTGTTCGTACCGGCGGGGACCGCCCACAAGTTCCACCATGTCACGGAGGACCTGCGGGTCATGGTGATCTTCTCGCCGCCGGAGGGCTGAGAGGGACGTTCTCGAGGGTCCGCCGGTGCCCGAGCCTGTCTCCGGGCCCGCTGTTCCCTAGGGGATCGCTCAGGGGACTTCAAGGGCTCCCGGCCTCCGTGGGCAGCCTCCGCGCATCTAGCATCGGAGCAGGTACTCACAGAGACGAGGTAACGGCGATGGCTGTGCGGGAGATTTTCGCGGGTATGCCCTGGTGGGTGAAGTGGGTCGCGGTGCCTCTCATCGCGATCGTCCTGTTCGGCGGCCTGATCGCCAGCGTGGTCGGCTTCGTCATCGGACTGCTGTTCAAGGTGTTGGTATTCGTCGTCCTCGTGGGTGGTCTGATCTTCGTGGTGCGGAAGTTCATGTCCTCGTCCGAACGAGGCGACCGCTGACGACGGTGCGCCGACACCCCATCGAGTGGCGATGCGCCGGGTACGCGTGACGGGTCTCGGCTTCGGCCATTAGCCCAGCTGAGCTAAGTCCACGACGAAACCTCACTCGTGACTCTACGTACGGATACAGTGGCGTACCGCTGCCGCCAGCTGGGAAATGACGGTCCGCCACCATCCTGCCCAGTGGTTTGTGCGACCGTCCGGTCTCCGGACCCCAGGCTCGCGGCGGGCCCGTGGGGGCGGCCCCCGCGGGAGGGCTGAGCGCCCGTCACCATGCCTGGGGGTGACCTGTGACCACGGCATCGAGCACCACTGTCCCGACGTTGATCGGTTCGGTTCAGCGGGCGTTGAGACTTATGGAGGCTGTGGGTACCCATCGTGACGGGGCGCCGGCCAAGCAGCTCGCCCGGGAGGCCGGACTGCCCCTTCCCACCGCCTACCACCTGCTGCGCACCCTGACCCACGAGGGGTATCTCCGCAGGGAGAACGGCGTCTTCCTGTTCGGAGCCGCGGCCGAGCGGCTCGGTGGCGGCCCCGCGACTCCGCGTCCCGGTGTCATCGTCGACTCGCTCGCGCGCTGGGCGGACGTCATCGGCGCCCCCGTCTACTGCGCCTTGTACAAGGATGGCGAGATCGAGATGGTCGCCGTCGCGGAGATCCCAGCCGTTCCCGCAGTGCACGAGTGGGCCTCGTTCCGCGAGACGGGCCATGCACACGCCCTGGGCCAGTGTCTTCTCGGGCAGCTGGACGAGCGGGCACGCGAGGATCATCTGGACCGGCACCCCGTCCGGCCACTGACGCGATACTCCGTAAGGGATCGTCAGGCGTTCCTCGACCGCCTGAGATCGATGAAACGTACGGAACCTGTCGTCGAACGGCAGGAGTACGCAATGGGAACTGTCTGTGCAGCCATTCCGATCACTGTGGGCTCCGCCGTTGCGGCCATGGCGGTTTCTCTCCCTCTGCACCAGGAAGAACGGTTGCTCCCCGCAGTCGAACAACTACGCTGCGAAGTGACCACCCTCTTGCGCTCGTTCGTGTTCTCTATCAGTATCTGAAAAATCACTCCTTGTGATCTGCTATCGCGTGCACCACGATGGCGTCAATAGGGCCATGGGGGATCATTCCTGGCCAGTTTCATCTACTGCGGGGTTGAACGATGCGCGAGTCGGTTCAAGCAGAGGTCATGATGAGCTTCCTCGTCTCCGAGGAGCTCTCCTTCCGTATTCCGGTGGAGCTCCGGTACGAGGTCAGCGATCCGTATGCGATCCGGATGACCTTCCACCTGCCGGGTGACGCCCCCGTCACCTGGGCATTCGGCCGTGAGCTGCTGCTCGACGGCCTCAACAGCCCCAGTGGTGACGGCGATGTGCACATCGGGCCGATCGAGCCCGAAGGGCTGTCGGACGTGCACATCCGCCTTCAGGTCGGTGCGGACCGCGCGCTCTTCAGGGCCGGCACGGCGCCTCTTGTCGCATTCCTCGACCGGACGGACAAGCTGGTGCCACTGGGACAGGAGCACACGCTGGGTGACTTCGACGGAAATCTGGAAGAGGCGCTGGGCCGCATCCTCGCCAAGGAACAGAACGCCGGCTGAACCCGAGGGCCCGGCTGAGCACCGAACGCCGGCGACCCGGGGTCATGCGTCCGGTAGCCGGTCTCACGCCTTGCGGCGTCGACCCCTCCCGGTCCGTGCGGGTGCAGGAGCTCCGGCTTCCGCGCCGAGCCCCGTGCGGTCCGCGGAGACCACCAAGGCCGCGAGCACCGTCGTCACCGGCACCGAGGCGACCAGCCCGATCGATCCGACCAGAGTCCGGACGATCTCCTCGGCGACCAGTTCGCTGTTGGCCACCGTGCCGACGCTGCTCTGCGCGATGGAGAAGAGCAGCAGCAGGGGCAGCGCCGCGCCCGCGTAGGCGAGTACGAGCGTGTTGACGACCGAGGCGATGTGGTCGCGCCCGATCCGGATGCCCGCGCGGTAGAGCCCGCGCACGCCCATCTTCGGGTCGGCCTGGTGGAGCTCCCAGACCGCTGACGTCTGGGTGACGGTCACGTCGTCGAGCACCCCGAGTGATCCGATGATCACACCGGCCAGCAGCAGGCCGCTCATATCGATGTCCGGGTACAGCCCATGGATGAGGCCGGTGTTGTCGTCCGTGTTTCCGGTCAGCCCTGCCCACCCGATGAAGAGCGAGCCCAGCAACCCGATCAGCAGCAACGAGATGAGCGTGCCGATGACGGCCACCGAGGTGCGGGCCGTCAGCCCGTGGCAGGTGTATAGGGCGATCAGCATGATCGCGCTGGCCCCGATCACCGCAACGACCAGCGGATTCGATCCCTGCAGGATCGCCGGCAGGATGAAGAGGGTCAGCACGCCGAAGGAGACGGCGAGAGCGATCAGTGCCATCAGCCCGCGCAGCCTTCCGACCACGACCACCGCGAGCGCGAAGATCCCGGCGAGCAGCGCCATCGGCACAGTGCGGTCCACATCGGTGACCGAGTACTGCAGATCCCGGGGTGCGTCGGGTGCGTACGCCACGACCACCCCCTGGCCTTCGTGCAACTGCCGTGGAGCATCGGGTTGGACGACCTCGACGAACGTACGCCCCTTGTCCTTACCGGTCGTCACTTCGACCGTGGCCTTCTTGCACTGTCCCGACTGCTCGTTGACGGCCTCCCGTCCGGAGGGCGTGGAGGTGTCGCCGGTCGCCGGCACCTGGGAGGCGTTCACGTCGGCGCAGTCGACCGACACGACCTTCGTCACCTGTCCGTCCTGGGTCTGCCGGTCGAATCCGACGCCGGTGCGCTCATGGGCGGGAGCTCCACCGGGCCAGAACGCCACGAGGCCCACCAGGACCGCGGTCGCGAAGGGGATCACCACGGCCGCGATGACCTTGCGCAGATGCTTGGACACCGGCGCGGCAGGGCCGTGGCTGTGGGTATGGCCGTGGGCATGACTCTGCGTGCTGCCTGATGCCTGGCCGTGGGGTTCAGGGGCGCTTCCGGGGGACGTCACCCGCCGATCATCCCAAGAACAGGGGATGCCCTCTGGCCAGCACGCCAGAGGGGAGGCTAGCGTGGAGGCGCATTTGTACACGCGGGAGCTCGGAGCACCGGGCTGAGAGGGCGCTGACCTCCGTACATCCATACGGAACACGCTGCGCCGACCGCCGAACCTGTTACCGGGTAATGCCGGCGTAGGGAGAAGGTCTCATGACCACAGCGGACGCACGCACGCCTGCCTCGACGCAGAATGCACCGAATGCGCCGTCACCGGCGGGGAAGGCGGACACGGCAGACGCCGTGAACTCCGCGAACGGCGACGGTGCGGGGAGCGAAGAGTCAGGAAGGTCCATCGGCTGGCACAAGGGGTACGTCCTGGGCTCACGTCCTGACCTCCGGGTGCCGGTCCGTCAGGTGCACCTCACCAACGGCAAGGACGTGACGCTGTACGACACGTCCGGGCCGTACACCGATCCCGCCACCGACACCGACGTGAGCCGAGGGCTCGACCCGCTCCGTGCGGGCTGGATCATCGGCCGCGGGGACACCGAGGAGTATGCGGGCCGTCCCGCGCGCCCCGAGGACGACGGACTCAGGCGCCCCTCGCCCCGAACGGGGTCTCCCCTGCTCGAGCCAGGGGGAGAACCCGGGGAGGGCCTGCGCAACCTCGACGCCGTCTTCCCTGGCCGTCCGCGGCAACCCCGACGAAGCCGTGACGGCCGGCCCGTCACGCAACTCGCGTACGCCCGGCGGGGGGAGATCACCCCGGAGATGGAGTACGTCGCGATCAGGGAGAACGTCGAACCCGAGGTCGTGCGCGAGGAGATCGCGGCGGGCCGGGCGGTCCTGCCGGCGAACGTCAACCACCCGGAGATCGAGCCGATGATCATCGGCAAGCGCTTCCTGGTGAAGGTGAACGCCAACATCGGCAACTCCGCCGTCACCTCCTCCATCGAGGAGGAGGTGGACAAGATGACCTGGGCCACCAAGTGGGGCGCCGACACGGTCATGGACCTCTCCACAGGCCGCAACATCCACACCACCCGGGAGTGGGTCCTGCGCAACTCCCCCGTCCCGATCGGCACCGTCCCCCTCTACCAGGCACTGGAGAAGGTCGACGGCCGGGCCGAGGAGCTGACGTGGGAGATCTACAGGGACACCGTCATCGAGCAGGCCGAGCAGGGTGTCGACTACATGACGGTGCACGCCGGTGTCCGGCTGCCGTACGTCCCGCTGACGGCTCGCCGTAAGACCGGGATCGTCTCGCGCGGCGGGTCCATCATGGCGGCCTGGTGCCTGGCGCACCACAAGGAGTCGTTCCTGTACGAGCACTTCGAGGAGCTCTGCGAGATCCTCGCGGCGTACGACGTGACGTACTCGCTCGGTGACGGGCTGCGCCCCGGTTCCATCGCCGACGCCAACGACGAGGCGCAGTTCGCCGAACTCCGTACGCTCGGCGAGCTCAACACCGTCGCCAAGCGGTTCGGCGTCCAGACGATGATCGAGGGCCCGGGGCACGTCCCGATGCACAAGATCAAGGAGAACATCGACCTGCAGCAGGAGATCTGCGAGGAGGCGCCGTTCTACACGCTCGGCCCCCTCACCACGGATGTCGCTCCCGCGTACGACCACATCACCTCCGGCATCGGCGCCGCGATGATCGCATGGTGGGGCACGGCGATGCTCTGTTACGTCACGCCCAAGGAGCACTTGGGGCTGCCGAACCGGGACGACGTGAAGACCGGTGTCATCACGTACAAGATCGCCGCCCACGCGGCGGATCTCGCCAAGGGGCATCCCGGGGCGCAGGAGTGGGACGACGCGCTTTCGGACGCGCGGTTCGAGTTCCGCTGGGAGGACCAGTTCAACCTGGCGCTCGACCCCGACACAGCACGGGAGTTCCACGACGAGACCCTCCCGGCCGAACCGGCCAAGACGGCGCACTTCTGCTCGATGTGCGGCCCCAAGTTCTGCTCGATGAAGATCAGCAGAAGCATCACCGAGCAGTTCGGTGGTGACGCGGATGCCACCTCGGAGGAGATCGAGGTCGGGATGCTGGAAAAGTCCAAGGAATTCGCTGCCGCCGGTAACCGGGTCTACCTGCCGCTGGCGGACTGATCCAGGGGGCGGGGCTCTGCGTCCCGGAGCCTCGCCCACCGCCGGGGCGGCCGAGACCGGCAAGAACCAGCCACGAGGTCCATGTTCTCGGCAGACTGGTGCCATGACGACGAGATCCCTCAGCAAGGGTGCCAACGTATCCGTGGAGTCTGTGGCCTTGCGCGTCGAGCTCGCCTGGTCCCACGGACCGGGCGTGCCTGACGTCGATGCTTCGGCATTGCTGCTGACCTCGACCGGCCGGGTCCGTGACGACGGCGACTTCGTCTTCTACAACCAGCCGCGGCACAGGTCCGAAGCCGTGGCACACCTGGGGAAACAGAGCGCCGCCGGTGTCACGAGCGACTCCGTGGCAGTGGACCTCCGCTCGCTCGACCCCGAGGTCGAGCGCGTCGCGTTGTGCGCCTCGGCCGACGGCGGAACCTTCGGCCAGGTGCCCGGGCTGACGCTGAGACTCCTCGACGCGGCTTCGGGGAGCGAGGTGGCGCGCTTCGACATGACGGCCGAGACCGAGACGGCGTTCATCTGCGGCGAGTTCTACCTGAGGCGGGGACAGTGGAAGTTCCGCGCGGTGGGCCAGGGTTACGCCGCAGGGCTCGCCGGTCTGGCCACGGAGTTCGGCATCGCGGTCGACGAGCCGTCCTCCGAGGCCGCGCCGCCGGCGCCCGCCGTGCCGGTTCCGCCCGCCGTACCGGTGTCGAGCGCGGCGTCCGGGGGCCCGCGCCTCGGCAACGGCGAGGATCGTCTCCCCGTGGACATGCGCAAGCGCCTGTCGCTGCGCAAGGAACAGGTCGCGGTCAGCCTGCGCAAGCACGGCGCGGAGGGGGTCGTCGCGCGCGTCGTCCTCGTGCTGGACGCTTCGGGCTCCATGAGCTTCCTGTACACGCGGGGCGTCGTGGCCGACGTGGTGGAGCGGATGGCCGCGATCGCCGCGCAGCTCGACGACGACGGTGAGATGCAGGCATGGACGTTCGCCTCTCAGCCGGCCCGGCTGCCCGATCTCCGGCTCGGTGAACTCCCGGATTGGCTGCGCCTGCACGTACGGGTCGGGCAAGTGGGTCTCTTCCGTCGCAACAAGAGGCCGAGGGGGCTTGAAGCCGGGCAGGTCGACATGCGGGCCGTGGGCATCCAGAACGAGGAGCAGCGGGTCATCGCGGAGGTGCGTTCCCACGTAGCGCAGCACCCCACCTCCGCCCCCACTCTGGTGCTGTTCTTCTCGGACGGCGGTGTCTACCGCAACGCCGAGATCGAGCAGGAGCTGCGGGCGGCGGTGGAGGAGCCGATCTTCTGGCAGTTCGTCGGCCTGGGCCGGTCAGACTACGGCGTGCTGGAACGGTTCGACTCCCTGCACGGACGTCGCGTCGACAATGTCGGCTTCTTCGCTGTCGACGACATCAGCACCGTCCCCGACCAAGAGCTCTACGACCGGCTTCTGTCCGAGTTCCCGAGCTGGACGACCGCCGCGCGCCAGGCAGGCATCCTCTGAACGGGACCTGCCGGATCGTCTCGTGAGTGCGATGCTCCTCGATGAGGGATCGGCCACGGCATCCGGCCGGAGCACCAGGACCACCGCGGCCCCGGCACCGCGCCCGTTCAGGACCACATGGTCGAACCGTGCGGCGGCCTGATCACTCCGGCTGGTGTTCGGGGCCGCCGAAGTCCGGGCTGGTGAAGTCGGGGCTGGTGAAGGTCGGGCGCGGCCCGGCGGAGGGCCCGTCCCCCGGCCCGGAGAAGTCCGGTCTGCTGTAGCCGATCTTCGGAATCCTGTGGGCCGAGCGGTGCGGCGTCCCAGCAGCGGGCCCAGCCGTCGGGTCGGCCAGCGCGTCCCGGAGGAAGGGCAGTATGCCGCGTTCCAGCAGGGCGTGGCGCCATGCCTCCCGGGCACGCGCCACCTCCTCCGGCAGTTCCTCCTCCTCGTCCACGGCGGGCAGCGCGGTGGCGCCGTTGCGCAGCGCGGTGACCAGAAGCCCCACGGCGGCGGCGAAGATGGCCGCGGCGGCGACGGCAGCGAAGAACCAGCCGGCGGCGACCATGGTCCTGGCGAAGGCCGGGGCCGGGTCGAGAGCCGTCAGGGGGTAGCCGACGAGCAGGAATATCAGAGCGGCCGTACCTGCGAGGACCGGCGCCAGGACAGCGAGCACCGCGAGCGTACCGGCGCCCGTGGGGTCGGCTTCGTCCGCGGCGGGTCCGAGGACGGATCCCTGAGCGTCCGGGTCGTCCGGCCCGCGCAGCTCGCCGCGGACCTTCACGTAGTGGTCGTACTCGGTGGCGGCCGACGCGGTGATCAGGGACGTGGCGTCGAGAGCCATCGTCCGGAGCTGTTCCGCGTTGAGCCGGTCGCCGACTCCGTCCAGATCCGGTCGTTCGTGAGCATGACGCAGTGCGTCGGCAAGGATCCGCTCGTATTCGGGGCGGTCCTCGGCCAGCAGGTGCGGAGCGCTTTTCATGTGCATCCCCCGATGCTCCGTAGGCCTGATCGACCGTGTGGACCGGGTGATCGGGTGAAACGGAGGAGAGCCTGCTACTGATACGCCGATGGTAGAGCGCCTACGGCACAGGGTGACAGGGGGTTTACGGAAATAGGTGCGTCCGCCGACGTGCCGGATCGTGACGGTTCTTCCCCGGCGACCGTCAGTCGGGCAGGGGAAGCTGGACGACCAACAGCTTTCCGGCCATGGTCACTCCGCCGTCCATGGCGATGGCCAGGCCGTCCGCGTAGACGTGCGGACCGTCCACCACGGGCCGCGCCGCGTCCTCGCCCTCCTCCGAACCGACCTCGCCGAGCAGGTACGGAATGGGGCTGTGTCCGTGGACGACGCGTCGGCCGCCGTATGTCGACATGAGTTCGCGGACGGCTTCCGCACCGCCCTCGTCGCGGAAGGCGAACCGCTTGGTGAGTTTGCGGAAGAGGTCCCAGCACTCATCGGCGTCGTTCCGCGTCAGAATGGCGTGCACCGTGTCGTTGACGTCCTCGATGGTCGATCCGTAGTCGAGGTAGGCAGTCGTGTCGGAGTGCATGAGCAGGTGCCCGTCCTCCTCGACGACCGCGTCGAGCCGGGCCATCCACTGGAGATGGACGTCCTGGAGCCGCTCCATGTCCGTCTTCTGACCGCCGTTGAGCAGCCAGGCGGCCTGGAACGTCGCGGTCCCGGCACCGGAGTTCACCGGGGTGCCGCCGAACCTCTTCGCGCCGAGCAGCAGCAGTTCGTGGTTGCCCATGAGGGCCTTGCAGTAGCCGCCGGCCGCCGCTGCCTCCGCGGAGAGGCGCATGACGAGATCGATGACGCCGATGCCGTCCGGACCGCGGTCGGTGAAGTCGCCGAGGAACCAGAGCCTGGCGTTGTCGGCCGCCCACCGGCCGTCCGCGTCGACGAGGCCCTGCGCGCCGAGGGCGGCCAGGAGTTCGTCCAGGTAGCCGTGGACGTCGCCGACGACGTACAGCGGACCGGGGCCGGACTCGCCGGTGGGGCGGGTCTCCGGGACCGCCTGCACCTGGACGGTGTCGCCGCGGTTGATCACGGGCAGATCGCGCTCGGTGGGGGTGTACCCCTCCGGGGGCTCGTGGCCCACCGCGACGTTGCCCGGGTGCGGCAAGGGCGCGTTCATCGGCACCTGCGCATACGGCGGTACGCGGAAGTCACGCAACGTCGCAGTCCGCACTACGGGTTCCTGACCGGCCCCCTGAGTCATCGACCCCTCCACCACCGTCGCGCCTCCGTACACCTGACGGGCCCTGCCTGGTAGAGGTGGTCCGCGGTGTCGTGCGCCCATCATAGGAATGCGGATCGTGCTGTGTGACGCACCAGGGGTGGTGAATCCTCGCGCGCACCCGGTTCATCGGCCGTTTGGTCCGGATTAATCCGATCAATCCCCGGCGGGTGATCGCGGAGCGCTGACCGTGGTGCGTGGTGGACGCCGCTGGGAGGACGTCCGGACGATGAGCTCCGTCGGTATGACCTGCTCCACCGGCCCGTCGTGTTCGACCCCTTCGATGGCGTCGATGAGGAGCTGGACGACCGCCGTGCCGATCCTTCGGGGCTTCAGCGAGAGTGTGGTGATGGGGGGTTCGGTCGACGCGTACACGGTGGATTCGCTGCAGCAGACCAGCAGCAGGTCCTCAGGGACACGCAGACCGTAGCGTCGTGCGGCGGCGAGCAGATCTGTCCCGTTGGGGTCGAAGAGCCCGTAGACGGCGTCGGGGCGGTCGGGGCGGGCGAGCAGGCGGTCCGCGGCCACGGCGCCCGCGCAGGGGTCGTGGGCGGGATAGGACTCGTAGACGGGGTCCTGGCCGACCCGCTCGCACCAGTGGAGGTAGGCGGTGGTCGAGAGGCGGGTGTACGTGTCGGTGGTCGTGCCGGTCAGCAGGCCGATACGGCGGGCTCCCGCGGCCGCGAGGTGGTCCAGGAGGTCGAGGACGGCCGCCCGGTGGTCGTTGTCGACCCAGGCGGTGACCGGAAGGGTGCCCGCCGGGCGCCCGTCGGAGACGACCGGCAGACCCTGGCGGACGAGCTCGGTCACCACCGGGTCCTGATCGGAGGGGTCGATGACGACCGTTCCGTCCAGCGCGACGTTCGACCAGACGTCGTGGCGTGAGGTGGCGGGAAGGATCACGAGGGCGTAGCCGCGGGCGAGCGCGGCCGATGTGGCGGCTCTGGCCATCTCCGCGAAGTACGCGAACTCGGTGAAGGTGAAAGGTTCATCCCCGTACGTGGTCACGGTCAGGCCGATGAGCCCCGACTTGCCGGTGCGGAGGGTTCGGGCCGCCGCGGACGGGCGGTAGCCCAGCCGTTCGGCGACCTCGCGGACATGGCTGCGGGTGGCATCCGGGAGCCTGCCCTTGCCGTTGAGGGCGTCGGACACGGTCGTGATGGAGACTCCGGCCGCCGCTGCTACGTCCCGGATCCCCGCCCGTCCCTGTCGGCCGCTGCGCCGGGGCGTCTCTGTCCGGCTCACCTGGTGCTTCCCTGCTGCTGTCATGGCGAGCCGATAGTAGGGCTCCGGCGGCGGGTAGGGACGGTCGCATATGCACACGTCGGCAGGCACGTTTCTGCATGGTCAGAAGGAGTTAAATGCCTTGAGAGTAAAGGGTGTTGAGGGCGTCAAGGTCGATGTGTCATGCATCGACGCGTGCGAACCTGCTGAATGGTCCAGGTCTCGAAGAGGTCTCAACTCACCTTTTCGAGGGATGCGCGCCACGGCGTGAGCGACCGGCGCGCGGAGGCATGCATGGCGCTCCCCCTCGCCGGGCGGCCGACGTCTGCCCGGAGCACACGTGGTCGGCGTCTCACGCCGGAGAGGCCAATTCCTGATCCTGGCCATTCGCACAGGTGCCCAATCCTCATAAGGTGAGCAGTATTGATGTGTACGGATGGTCGAGGAGGACCTGCGGTGAGCGAGAAGAGCCCCAAGCTGCGCGCCGAGCTGGACGGCGTCCCTGCGTATGTGCCGGGCAAGCCGGCGTCCGCGGAGGGACCGGTCGCCTTCAAGCTGTCCTCCAACGAGAACCCGTATCCCCCGTTGCCCGGAGTCATGGATTCGGTGCTCTCCGCGGCTGCGGCGTTCAACCGGTATCCGGACATGGCCTGCACCGGTCTGATGAACGAGCTGGCCGAGCGGTTCGGTGTGCCCGTGTCCCACCTGGCCACGGGTACGGGCTCGGTCGGTGTCGCCCAGCAGCTGCTCCAGGCCACCTCGGGCCCGGGTGACGAGGTCATCTACGCCTGGCGGTCGTTCGAGGCGTACCCGATCATCACGCAGATCAGCGGTGCGACGTCGGTCAAGGTGCCGCTGACCACCGGCGAGGTGCACGATCTCGACGCCATGGCCGGGGCGGTCACCGAACGGACCCGGATGATCTTCGTCTGCAATCCGAACAACCCGACCGGAACCGTCGTGCGCCGGGCGGAGCTGGAGCGGTTCCTGGACCGTGTCCCGGACGATGTCCTGGTCGTGCTCGACGAGGCGTACAAGGAGTTCATCCGGGACGCCGATGTGCCGGACGGCATCGAGATCTACCGTGACCGGCCCAATGTCGCGGTGCTCCGGACCTTCTCCAAGGCGTACGGCCTCGCGGGCCTGCGCATCGGCTTCGCGGTGGCGCACGAGCCCGTGGCGGCGGCCCTGCGCAAGACGGCCGTCCCCTTCGGTGTCAGCCAGGTCGCCCAGGACGCGGCAGTCGCCTCGCTGCGTGCCGAGGACGAGCTGCTGGGGCGGGTGGGATCGCTGGTCGGCGAGCGTGCCCGGGTGTACGACGGGCTGGTGCGGCAGGGCTGGACCGTTCCGGAGTCCCAGGCGAACTTCGTGTGGCTGCGGCTCGGGGACCGCACTCTCGATTTCGCCGGGGTCTGCGAGCGGGCGGGCGTGGTCGTGCGGCCCTTCGCCGGTGAGGGTGTGCGGGTCACGATCGGGGAGGCAGAGGCCAACGACGTGTTCCTGAAGGTGGCGGAGTCCTTCCACCAGGAGAAGTAGCGGCGCGGCCGACGGGCCTTCGGTGGCCCCGGACCTCGATCACCGAGGTCCGGGGCCACCGTTCTTTTCGTGCCCGGACCGGCTTCTCGCACCTGTCCGGTTTCGGGCGGGTCGGCAGGATCGGCCGGAAAGCACCCCCCACTCGAAACGTTCGAAGACATGTGCGCCATAATGCTTGTGAATGTGAACGCGTTCACAAGCGCGCCCCGTTTCCTCCCTTGATCGGGTGGATTGACCGGGCAATCTGCGGCTGTGATCACGGCGACGTAAGGAGAAGAGTCGTGGACCTGGCTCTGGCACCAGAGACTCTGGCGCGATGGCAGTTCGGCATCACCACCGTCTACCACTTCCTGTTCGTCCCCCTGACGATCTCTCTCGCCGCGCTCACAGCCGGCCTGCAGACCGCCTGGGTGCGCACGGACAACGAGAAGTACCTCAGGGCGACCAAGTTCTGGGGCAAGCTGTTTCTGATCAACATCGCCATGGGCGTGGTCACCGGCATCGTCCAGGAGTTCCAGTTCGGCATGAACTGGTCTGACTACTCGCGGTTCGTCGGTGACGTCTTCGGCGCCCCGCTCGCCTTCGAGGCGCTGATCGCGTTCTTCTTCGAGTCCACCTTCATCGGCCTGTGGATCTTCGGCTGGGACAAGCTGCCGAAGAAGATCCATCTCGCCTGCATATGGATGGTGTCCATAGGCACGATCCTCTCGACGTTCTTCATCCTGGCCGCCAACTCCTGGATGCAGCACCCGGTCGGTTACCGGATCAACGAGGAACGCGGCCGTGCCGAGCTCACCGACTTCTGGAAGGTGCTCACCCAGGACACCGCGCTCACCCAGTTCTTCCACACCATCACGGCGGCCTTCCTCGTCGGCGGCGCCTTCATGGTCGGCATCTCCGCCTTCCACCTGGCCCGCGGCAAGCACATCCGGGTGATGCGCACCTCCCTGCGGGTCGGGCTGGTCACGGTGGTGGCCGCGGGCATGCTCACCGCGGTCAGCGGGGACACGCTCGGCAAGGTGATGTTCAAGCAGCAGCCGATGAAGATGGCAGCGGCGGAGGCCCTGTGGGAGGGCGAGGACGGTGCGCCCTTCTCCCTCTTCGCGGTCGGTGACGTCGCCGAAGGGCACAACGACGTGGAGGTCTCCATCCCCGGGGTGCTCTCCTTCCTCGCGGACAACACCTTCACCTCGTACGTCCCGGGCATCAACGACATCAACGAGGAGTTGCAGGAGACCTACGGGCCCGGCGACTACCGGCCCAACATCCCGGTCGCCTTCTGGAGCTTCCGCTGGATGATCGGCTTCGGTATGGCGTCCTTCGGACTCGGTCTGCTGGGGCTCTGGCTGACGCGACGGAAGTTCCTGCTGCCGCCGGCCCTGCGCACCGGCGAGGACGAGGTGCCGAATCTGGTCCTGTTCAGGAACAAGGTGCTGAGCCCGAAGCTCGCGAAGCTCTACTGGATCACCGCGTTGTGGACCATGCTCTTCCCCCTGATCGCCAATTCCTGGGGCTGGATCTTCACCGAGATGGGCCGCCAGCCCTGGGTCGTGTACGGGGTGTTCCAGACCCGCGACGCGGTCTCACCAGGGGTCTCGCAGGGGGAGGTCCTCACCTCCATGATCGGCTTCACGGCGCTCTACGCGGTGCTCGCCGTCATCGAGGTCAAGCTCCTCCTCAAGTACGTCAAGGCCGGACCGCCCGAACTCACCGAGGCCGACCTCAACCCGCCCACCCGGATCGGCGGTCACGATCAGGACGCCGACCGGCCCATGGCCTTCTCCTACTGAGATCAAGCGGAGCTGAGAGATGGAACTCCACGACGTCTGGTTCGTGCTCATCGCCGTTCTGTGGACCGGCTATTTCTTCCTGGAGGGCTTCGACTTCGGTATCGGGGTCCTCACCAAGCTGCTGGCCCGTGACCGCAAGGAGCGCCGGGTGCTGATCAATACGATCGGGCCGGTCTGGGACGGGAACGAGGTGTGGCTGCTCAGCGCGGGCGGCGCGACCTTCGCGGCCTTCCCCGAGTGGTACGCCACCCTGTTCTCCGGTTTCTACCTGCCTCTGCTGGTCATCCTGCTCTGCCTGATCGTGCGGGGGGTGGCGTTCGAGTACCGGGCGAAGCGGCCCGAGGAGCGCTGGCAGACCAACTGGGAGCACGCGATCTTCTGGAGTTCGCTGATCCCGGCCGTCCTCTGGGGCGTGGCCTTCGGGAACATCGTCCGCGGCGTGAAGATCGATGCCGATATGGAGTACGTCGGCAACCTCTGGGACCTGCTCAACCCGTACGCCGTCCTGGGCGGGCTGGTCACGCTGTTCCTCTTCACCTTCCACGGAGCGGTGTTCGCCGCGCTCAAGACCGTCGGTGACATCAGGAAGCGTGCACGCGGGCTGGCCCTCAAGCTGGGCCTGGCCACCGCGGTCCTCGCGCTGGGCTTCCTCCTCTGGACCCAGGCGGACAACGGCAACGGCTGGAGCCTGGCAGCGATGATCATCGCTGTCCTGTCACTGGTCGTGTCCATCGGCGCCATCGCGGCGGGACGTGAGGGCTGGTCCTTCGCCTTCTCCGGGGTGACCATCGCGGCGGCGGTCGCGATGCTCTTCCTGACGCTCTTCCCGAACGTCATGCCGTCGTCGCTGAACGACGCCTGGAACCTCACGGTCTCCAACGCCTCCTCCAGTCCGTACACCCTCAAGATCATGACCTGGTGCGCCGGCATCGCCACCCCGGTGGTGCTGCTGTACCAGGGGTGGACGTACTGGGTGTTCCGGAAGCGCATCGGCACGCACCACATCGCCGATACGCACCAGTCGTCCTGACTCCCCAGGGAGCTGTTTCACGTGAAACCGATCGACCCTCGTCTGCTCCGGTACGCCCGAGCCACCCGGTTCTTCCTGGCGGCCGTGGTGGCGCTGGGCGTGGTCGGAGCCGCACTGGTCATCGCCCAGGCCATGCTCGTGGCCGAAGTGGTGGTGGGCGGATTCGAGGACGGGCTGACCGTTGCCGGGCTCCGCACACCACTGCTCCTGCTCGCCGCTGTCGCTCTGGGACGCGCGTTCGTGGCCTGGCTCACCGAACTGGCCGCCTACCGGGCCAGCTCCGCGGTCAAGTCCGAACTGCGCGGCCGCCTCATGGAACGGGCTTCGGACCTGGGGCCGGACTGGCTGAGCGGGCAGCGCACCGGGTCGCTGACAGCTCTCGCCACCCGGGGCGTCGACGCACTTGACGACTACTTCTCGCGCTACCTCCCGCAGCTCGGACTCGCAGTCGTCGTTCCGGTGGCGGTGCTGGCCCGGATCGTCACAGAGGACTGGGTCTCAGCGGCGATCATCGTCGTGACGCTGCCGCTGATTCCGCTCTTCATGATTCTCATCGGATGGGCCACCCAGTCCCGGATGGACCGTCAGTGGCAGCTGCTGTCACGGCTCTCAGGGCATTTTCTCGACGTGGTCGCCGGGCTGCCGACGCTGAAGGTCTTCGGGCGGGCCAAGGCTCAGGCCGAATCGATCCGCAGTATCACCTCGGAGTACCGCCGGGCCACGCTGAAGACCCTCCGGATCGCCTTCCTCTCCTCCTTCGCCCTGGAACTGCTGGCGACTCTCTCCGTGGCCCTGGTGGCGGTGACGATCGGAATGCGGCTCGTCCACGGGGAACTCGACCTCTACACGGGGCTGGTGGTACTCATCCTGGCGCCGGAGGCCTATCTGCCCATCCGCCAGGTCGGCGCGCAGTACCACGCGGCTGCCGAGGGGCTCTCGGCAGCCGAGGAGATCTTCGCCGTACTGGAGACCGAGCCCGCGGCCGGCGGTACCCAGGAGGTGCCGCAGTCGCTGCGGCTGGAGCTTCAGGGGGTGACGGTGCGGCACCCGGGCCGGATCGAGCCCTCCCTGGATGCCGCATCCCTCGTGGTCGAGCCGGGGGAGACGGTGGCCCTGGTCGGTCCCAGCGGCATCGGTAAGTCCACGCTCCTCGGCGTGGTGCTGGGATTCACCACGCCCGACGAGGGGTGGGTAAGGGTCGGCGGTACCCAGCTGTCGGACCTCTCCCCCGAACGCTGGCGTGAGCAGATCGCCTGGGTTCCGCAGCGCCCTCACCTCTTCGCCGGGACGATCGCGGAGAACGTACGACTGGCCCGCCCGGACGCGGACGATGCGTCGGTCATGGCCGCGCTCCGGGACGCAGGGGCGCTGGAGTTCGTCGACGCGTTGCCGGGCGGCGCCAGGACCGTGTTGGGCGAGGACGGTGCGGGGCTCTCCGCGGGGCAGCGGCAGCGGCTGGCGCTGGCGCGGGCTTTTCTCGCCGACCGGCCTCTGCTGCTGCTGGACGAACCTACGGCGAGCCTGGACGGCGAGACGGAGGCGGGCATCGTCGAGGCGGTGCGAAGGCTGGCCGTGGGACGTACCGTGCTGCTGGTCGTGCACCGGCCGGCGCTGCTCTCGGTCGCGGACCGGGTGGTGGCGCTCGAGCAGGGGCCGTGCGGTGCGCTGCCTCTGCGTGCGGAGCCGGACGCTGGGACGGCTCCCGGTCCTGTCGCTCCAGGTGTTCGGGACAGCCCCCGGCGGCTCGGTGCGGGGGAGTCCGCGCTGCTCAAGGACACCGTTTCGGGGGCCGGCGGCCGCGTGCTCACGCGGGTCCGGGAGGCCGCCGGTTCCCAGCACGGGAAGCTGGGGCTGGCCCTGCTGCTGGGCAGTCTCGCCGTGGGGTCGTCGGTCGGACTCATGGCCGTCTCCGGATGGCTGATCTCACGCGCCTCCGAGCAGCCCCCGGTGCTGTATCTGATGGTCGCGGTCACCGCGACCCGGGCGTTCGGTATCGGCCGGGCCGTCTTCCGCTACGCGGAGCGGCTGGTGTCCCACGACGCCGTGCTCAGGATGCTCGCCGAGCTCAGGGTGTCCGTCTATCGAGGGCTGGAGCGCATAGCGCCCGCCGGCCTTCGGGCCACGCGGCGGGGCGACCTGCTGTCCCGGCTCGTCGCCGACGTCGACGCCCTGCAGGACTACTGGCTGCGCTGGCTGCTGCCCGTGGGAACCGCCGTCGCGGTGGGGGCGGGGTCGGTCGCCTTCATCGGCTGGATGCTTCCGGAGGCAGGTGCCGTCCTGGCCGCCGGGCTGCTTCTCGCGGGAGTGGGCGTGCCGTGGCTGAGCGGGGCGTGCTCCCGTCGTGCCGAGCGCCAACTGGCACCCGCGAGGGCCGCGCTGGCCGTCCGGGTCACCGACCTTCTCGGCGGGACGGCCGAGCTGGCTGTCGCGGGCGCACTGCCGTCCCGTAGGGAACAGGTGCGCACGGCGGACGCCCTCCTCACCCGGATCGCGTCGCGCGCCGCGACCGCGACGGCGCTCGGCGGGGGGCTGTCCGCCCTGATCTGCGGGCTGACCGTCGTGGCTGCGGCGATCGTCGCGCTGCCCGCCGTGTACGACGGACGGTTGGCGGGCATCGAGCTCGCCGTCGTCGTGCTCACCCCCCTCGCCGCCTTCGAGGCGGTGACGGGGCTGCCGCTCGCGGTGCAGTACCGACAGCGGGTCGAGCGGAGCGCCGACCGGGTCTTCGAGGTGCTGGACGCCTCTGTACCGGTCGAGGAGCCTGTCGCACCGCCCGAGGCGCCGGCTTCGCCCTTCCCGCTCGACGTGCGAGGTCTGTCGGCCCGGTACGAGGGCGCGGAACGCGATGCCCTGCATTCCGTCGGTCTGACACTGCACGCCGGCAAGCGCGTGGCTGTCGTGGGACCGTCCGGTTCGGGCAAGACCACGCTGGCACAGGTCCTCCTCCGCTTCCTGGATCCCCGGGATGGGACGTACCGTCTCGGAGGTGTCGAAGCTTCCTCGCTGGACGGGGACACGGTCCGCACCTTCGTCGGGCTGTGCGCCCAGGACGCCCACGTCTTCGACAGCTCCATCCGCGAGAACCTGCGGCTCGCCCGCACCGGTGCGACGGACGACCTGCTGAGGGAGGCACTTGCCGGTGCCCGGCTTCTGGACTGGGTCCAGTCACTTCCGGACGGCCTCGACACGCTGGTGGGTGAACACGGGGCCCGGTTGTCGGGCGGTCAGAGGCAGCGCCTGGCGCTCGCCCGTGCGCTCCTCGCCGACTTCCCCGTACTCGTCCTCGACGAGCCCGCGGAGCACCTCGACCTGGCGACGGCGGACGCGCTGACCGCTGATCTGCTGGCGGCCACTCGAGGGCGTACGACTCTGCTGATCACCCATCGCCTGGCCGGTCTCGAGGCGGTCGACGAGATCCTGGTGCTGGACGCCGGCCGGGTCGTGCAGCAGGGCCCGTACGCCGCGCTCGCCGCCCACGACGGTCCGCTGCGTCGGATGCTCGAGCGTGAGCAGGACCCGGCGGGCGCCGAGCCGGAGCAGATGCGTCCGGCCGCGGCGTCGTGGGCACGGGCCTGAGGACACGGAGGCCCAAGATCCAACTTTCCGGAACATTCGGTATTAATTAGGCTCAGGTCATGCCTCAGCAGGATCCGAAGGACTCGCCCGGAGCCGCGCAGCAGACCGCGGGAAGCCTGCGAGGGCTTTCCGCGGAGTTGACCGCACGCGTTCCGCAGCTGCTGAAAGCGACGAGGTCCGTCGGCACGGGGCTGGAACTCCACTCGACCCTTGAGCGCATCTGCGAGACCGCGGCGGAGCTCGCCCATGCCCGCTATGCGGCCATCGGCGTCGTCGAGAAACCCGGTGAGAGCCTCAGCGACTTCATCACTCACGGGGTACCGGAGGAGACCGCCCGGGCGATCGGCCGCTCGCCCGACGGGCACACCGGACTCCTGGGCGCACTGATCAAGGACGGCGTGTCCATTCGGCTGGAGGATCTGGAGGCCGATCCGCGTTTCGCCGGTTTCCCGGCCGCGCATCCGAGGATGCGCACCTTCCTCGGGGTCCCGATCCGGGTCCAGGGGAGGATCTTCGGCAATCTCTACGTGACGGAGAAGCAGGGCGGCGGCGCATTCGGCGATGACGAGCTGCACATTCTGCGCGTGCTGGCCACGGAGGCCGGGATCGCCATCGGACACGCTCGGACCTATGAGGCCGCCCGGCAGCGGGAGCAGTGGATCGAGGGCTCGGTGGCTGTCACCACCGCTCTGCTCTCGGGCGGGGACGCCGACGAGGCGCTCGCCGTCGTCGCCGAACAGGCACGCCGCCTCGCCGACGCCGCGGCCGGCATCGTGCTGCTCCCGGCCGCGGGGGGAGGTCTTGAGATCGTCGCCGTCGCCGGAGACAGACCGTCCGCCTCCCTCGGAGTGATCATCCCGCCGAAGAGCCCCGTGGTCGCTGCGCTGCTGAGGGGCGAGGAGGTGTACCTGGAGGACCCGGTGGCCGACCCCCGCATGATCACCAGGCTGGCCGGTCAGTTCGGCCCGCACGTGCTGCTCCCCCTGCGCAGTGGGGGGCGGGTGCTCGGGGCGCTCTCCATCCCCCGGGCCCGGGGTGCCAGGCCGTTCACCCGGGCGGAACGGCTGCTCGCCACCCACTTCGCCGCGCAGGCCGCACTGGCCCTGAAACTGGCCGAGGCCCAGCGTGACCGGGAGAGGCTTGCCGTGTACGAGGACCGGGACCGCATCGCCCGCGACCTCCACGACCTCGTCATCCAGCGTCTGTTCGCCACCGGGATCATGCTGGAGGGTGCTCAGCGGCGCTCTCCGGTTTCCGCAGTGCAGGCCGGCATCGGGCGGGCCGTCGACGAACTGGACGTGACCATTCAGGAGATCCGTACAGCCATCTTCGCGCTGCAGCACGAACCGGAGGAGGCGCCCGCCGGGCTGCGGACCCGAGTGCTGCGGGAGATCAACATGGCGGCGGTGCCGCTGGGGTTCATGCCCTCGCACCGATTCTTCGGCCCTGTCGACTCACTGGTGGGGGAGCTCCCGGGCAAGAACCTCATCGCGGCTCTGCGTGAGGCGCTGTCCAACACGTTCCGTCACGCTGGAGCGTCACGCGTCGAGGTGAGGGTGGACGCGACCGCCGTACTGCCCGACGGGCGCGACGCGGTACGGCTGACGGTCACGGACGACGGGGTGGGGATCCCGGACGGCGGGCGGCGCAGCGGACTGCGCAACCTTGCCAGGCGCGCCGAGTCGCTGGGCGGCGAGAGCTGGTTCGGGCCGGGGGACGGGGAGGGCGGCAGCGGTACGACGGTGACCTGGCAGGTCCCGCTCTGACGGCACGGTGCCCCCAGGACGCGTCGGCTCGGAGTGCGTTTCGGTGTGCGGCCCGGGAAGGCCCGGGCGGCCTCAGTTGTCGACCTCGGTGAACGACCGTATGGAACGACCTCGGTGAACGGCCTCGGCGGGCCGCTCCAGCGTGCGGTGCAGCGCTGGCGGTTCAGCGGGCGGTGAGGATCCGCTCGATGACGACCGCGACACCGTCCTGGTCGTTCGTCAGCGTCACTCCGGACGCCGCGGCCACAGCGGCCGGGTGGGCGTTCCCCATGGCGAACGAGGCACCGGCCCAGCTCAGCATCTCCACGTCGTTGGGCATGTCCCCGAACGCGACCACCTCGTCCGGAGCGATCCCGCGCTCCGCGCAGCAGGCCGCCAGCGTGCGGGCCTTGGAGACCCCGAGGCCGCTGATCTCCAGGAGCGCGGTGGGGCTGGACCGGGTGAACGAAGCCTTACGTCCCGCGAGTTCGCGGGCCAGCGCGAGGAAGGCGTCCGGAGCCAGCTCGGGGTGGTGGGCGAGGACCTTGAGGACCGGCGTACCGGTGCCCGTGGCTTCCTCGTGGAGGAGCTTCTCCGCGACGGCGACCGTGGCACCCGGGTCCATGTGGAACGGGGGGTAGGCGGGCTCGTAGTGGATGCCGGTGGCCAGTTCGACGGCGAACGACACCCCGGGGGCGGCCTCGCGCAGAGCATCGACCACGCTCAGTGCGATCTCGCGGTCCAGCGGATGGACGCTGAGCAGCCGGCCGTCGCGGAGATCGGCGACAGCGGCCCCGTTCGCGCAGATCGCCATGCCGTGGCCCTGCACGTAGGGGCTGACGACGTCCATCCAGCGGGCGGGCCTTCCGGTGACGAAGAAGACTTCGATTCCGGCCTCTGCGGCTGCTGCCAGGGCGGCGATCGTACGGTCCGACAAGGTCTTGTCGTCGCGCAGGAGCGTGCCGTCCAGATCGGTGGCGATCAGCCGGGTCACGGCAGGCAGGGGCGAGTCGGTAGCTGAGGTCACCTGCTCATTCTCCCGTACAGAGTCGCACGGGCGTGCAGAGGGGCGCCCATCTGAGTAAGCGAGTCCCTGAGCTGCGGAACCTGACAGAGGCATATGCCGACGGCGCCCCGAGCGCCTCCCGGGCCGGATACGGTGCACCCCGGAGCGGCAGCCCGTCCTCGCCGTGTCGTCGGACGCAGGGCCGTTGCGCACCGTCCGGCTGCCGACGGAGGTCAGCTGAGCTGGGACAGCGCCTCGGTGGCGATGCGTTCGAACACGTCCTGGTCCTGGGCGAAGTCGGAGTCCGGCACCGGCCAGTGGACGACGATCTCGGTGAAACCGAGGTCGAAGTGCGTTCCCGCGAAATCCACGAACGCGTCGAAGGACTGCAGGGGGCGGCCCGGGGTGAAGCCGGTGAGCAGGATCTTGTCCAGCTCCGTCACGTCCCGGCCGGTTTCCTCGCAGGCCGCACCGAGCCGGGCGATCTGGCCGCGGATGGCTGCCACGGACTCCTCAGGGCTGCCGGTCCCGAACAACTTCGGATCACCCGTGGTCACCCACCCCTGGCCGTACCGCGCTGCGAGCCCGAGTCCGCGCGGCCCGGTCGCGGCAACCGCGAAGGGCAGCCGCGGGCGCTGTACACAGCCGGGGATGTTCCGGGCCTCGTTCGCGGCGTAGAACGGGCCCTCCTGCGTCACGGAGGGCTCCCGGAGCAGCCGGTCGAGCAGCGGGACGAACTCGTCGAAGTGGTCGGCGCGTTCACGTGGTGTCCACGGCTCCTCGCCGCTCCCGCGCAGTGTGGTCGCGTCGAAGCCGTTGCCGCCGGCACCGATGCCGAGCGTGATCCGTCCGTCGGAGACGTCGTCCAGGGTGATGAGGTCCTTGGCGAGCGTCACCGGGTGCCGGAAGTTGGGTGAGGTGACGAGCGTGCCCAGGCGCAGCCGCTCGGTGGCCGCGGCCGCTGCCGTCAGCGTCGGTACGGCTCCGAACCACGGGCCGTCGCGGAAGGTCCGCCAGGCCAGGTGGTCGTAGGTGTACGCGGCGTGGAATCCCAGCTCCTCGGCGCGTACCCACAGCGGTCGGCCGCCGTCGTGCCAGCGGCGGATGGGCAGGATCACGGTGCTCAGTCGACGGGAGGAGGTCATGGCCACGACTCTACGGCGACGACGCCGTGGCGCCGTCGGCCACCGGCAAACGGTGCGAACCACGGCGGGATCGCTGCCGGGAACGGGTGGCAGTGGTTGCCGGGGGGCGGAGCCGGGGCGACGCTGGAGAGGAACCCGGCCGGTCCCGCCCGCGCGTGTGCACGGCACCGGGCGCGGTTCTCCGGAAGGACTGAGTCGTCATGAGGATGTTGCTCACCGCACAGATGGACACCGAGACGTCGAACAGGGCGGCAGCCGACGGGACGATGTCCAAGATGATCGAGGGGATCGTCGAGCAGCTCAAGCCCGAAGCGGCGTACTTCACCCTCCAGAACGGTCAACGCGGCTGCCTGATGGTGTTCGACATGCAGGACCCCGCCCGGATGCCCCCGCTCCTGGAGCCGCTGTTCCAGGCGGGTTCCAAGATCGACCTGCGGCCCGTCATGAACCTGGACGACCTGCGTACCGGCCTCGGTGGCATGGAGCGCTGATCGCCGGGGCGCGTCATCCGCGCAGGCGTAGGTAGAGCGCCGGTACGGAGTCGGTGAGCCATACCCCGTTGGCGCTGACGTGGAAGTGGTGACCTGCCCGGTGCATGGCGCCCGCGTCGACGGCGAGGACGACCGGCACGCCGCGCCTGGCGCCCACCCGGACCGCGGTCTCGCGGTCGGCCGAGAGGTGGACATGGTGACGGTTCATGGGCCGGAGCCCCTCGGCGCGGACGGCGTCCAGCACACGTGCCACGGTGCCGTGGTAGAGGTACGCGGGCGGTTCGGCCCGGGGCAGGCCGAGGTCCACGGTCACGGAGTGCCCTTGGTTCGCTCGGATCCGTCCGCCCTCCACGGCGAAGCGTCGTTTGTCGTTGGACGTCACGACGTGGTCGAGTTCGCCTCGGGTGATCGGAAACGCGTGCTGTGCGCAGGCACGCAGCAACTCGTCGACGGACACCCATCCGTGGGGGTCGAGACTGAGCCCGATCCTGTCGGGTTCGTGCCGCAGATGCTTCGAAAGGTACTTGGACACCTTGACGGTGCGTTGTTCGTCCATCCCGCCAGGGTGCCCGCGTCGCGTCTTCCGGTGCACCTCGATTTCCACCAGGTTTTGAGCACTTGTTGCTGAGGACAGGTTTGATCCACAACCAACTCGACTTATCCACAGGAGTATTGGCGATCCTGTGGACAACTGATTGGCCAAATAACCGCTTTGCTCAAGTGGCGTTCAATTAGTGGCTCTTGTGGCCTTGCGGAACCCTTCATCGCCCAAAAGCGTTACGTACGAGGGCCTGTGACGAAGTCCGCTACCTACGGGCCTTGTTAGTTGCAAGGCGCTGCCGGACGACGCCAACAGGTCACCTGCATGGTTGTGTTGACGTCACAGACAGGCATCATCACGACGCCGGTCAGAGCGGCGGCCTCAGTCGAGCGACGCCTCGTAGGATCCGAGGACTGATCCGCGACAGCAGCCGCGCACCATGAGCCTCAGGCGTCACCGGCACCACCGCCCGGTTGTGCACCACGGCATCGAGAATCGCCCGAGCGACTTTCTCCGCAGGGTAGTTGCGGCGCTCGTACAGCTGGGCCGCCCGCCTGCGAAGGCGCTGTTCCTCCGCCTCGTCGGCTCCGGCGAAGTGTGCCGTTCCGGTGATCCCGGTGTTGATGAGGCCCGGGCATATCGCGCTGACCCCGATCGACCGGTCGGCCAGTTCCGCGCGCAGGCACTCGCTGAGCATCAGAACGGCCGCCTTGGACGTGCTGTACGCCGGCAGTGCACGTGACGGCTGGTAGGCGGCCGCAGACGCGACGTTGACGATATGGCCACCCTGACCTCGGTCGGCCATCTGCCTGCCGAAGACCCGACAGCCGTGGATGACTCCCCACAGATTGACATCGAGAACGTTTCGCCAGTCCTCGCTCGTCGTGTCGAGGAAGGAACCCGCCAGTCCGATACCGGCGTTGTTGACCAGTACGTCCACGACGCCCAACTCGGCGGCCACCTTCTCCGCGAGCTTCTCCATGGCCTGTTCGTCCCCGACGTCCACCACCTCACCCCACGCGGTGGGTGCGCCGATCAGTCGGGCGGTCGCCGCCGTCCGGGCAACGCCCTCCGCGTCGCGGTCCACGGCAACGACCCGCGCTCCCGCTTCCGCGAAGGCCATCGCGGTGGCGCGCCCGATGCCTGCTGCTGCGCCCGTCACCAGCACCAACTGGGCGCCGAAACGCTGGGCGTGGGCGCCCTTGACCGGTGCGACGGATGCAGCGGGTCCGGTGGAATCATCCGCTCCGCCGGTCTCGCCGCCTTCGACGAACTCGCTGATCCAGGCCGACAACTGGTCCGGCCTCGTGCGCGGGACCCAGTGCTTCGCCGGGAGAGCGCGGCGCACCAATCGGGGCACCCACCGCTCCAGTTCGTCGTAGAGGGACGGAGAAAGGAAGGCGTCGCCGGTCGGCGTGATCAACTGCACCGGCACATGAGCATGCGCGTCCGGGCGCGGCCGACGCAGGCGGGCCCGGACGTTGTCACGGTAGAGCCAGGCTCCGTGCGCCGCGTCCTGTGGCAGTGAGGTCGTCGGATACCCGTCCGCGGGCACCTTTTCCATCCGCTGCAGGATGCGTGGCCATTGCCTGCCGAGTACGCCGCGCCAGGCCATCTCGGGCAGAACGGGCGTGTGCAGGGCGTACACGTACCAGGACTTGGCACCCTGACCGAGCAGCTGTCCCACGCGACGTGGGCTCGGGTGGGTCAGCCGCCCTTTGATCCAGTGCCCGAAGTGGTCGAGGGACGGGCCCGACATCGACGTGAACGAGGCGATGCGGCCCCGGGTGCGCTCCACCGTCGCGAATTCCCAGGACTGGACCGACCCCCAGTCGTGGCCGACCACATGGACGGGCCGCTCCGGGCTCACGGCGTCCACGACGGCGAGGAAGTCGTCGGTCAGCTTCTCCAGCGTGAAGCCGCCGCGCAGCGGCTCGGGTGCCGTCGACCTGCCGTGCCCGCGGACGTCGTAGAGCACCACATGCCATCGCTCCGCCAGCCGTCCGGCGACCTCGGACCAGACCTCCTTGCTGTCCGGATAGCCGTGCACCAGCACGATCGTCGGCTGTGACGCATCGCCCAACTCGGCGACGCACAATTCGATCCCGCCCGTACGCACCCAGCGCTCACGCGCGCTTCGCAGCTCCACGCCGCCTCCTCGTCCAGTGCCGGCGTTGCGGTACGCGTCCGTAACGTGACACCGCTGAATGTGGCAACCGACCCGCGGCCGCGTCAAGGGATGGCCCGCACCTGTGGACAACGCCATGTGGACAAGCCCGCGCGGGAACTGTGGCCGTTCGGCCCCGCACGCGTACGAGCCGGCCCCGCGGCCCGCCCCCCCCGGCGGCGCCTCGCGGGCCTCCCGGCCGCGGTCTCCTCCCTCGTGGGGTCCCCCTACGGGTCCGTACGCCTCGAGTCGGACGCCGATACAACCGTCTGGTCTGACGACTCCTGTCGGTGCGCGCCGTTACCTTCGAAGACGTGACTGTGATCGCAACCGAAAGCCTGAGCAAGCGGTTCCCGAGGGTGACCGCGCTTGACCGGCTCTCCTTGGACATCGGACCGGGCGTAACCGGCCTGGTGGGTTCCAACGGGGCCGGCAAGTCCACGTTGATCAAGATCCTGCTGGGTCTGTCCCCCGCCACCGAAGGCCGGGCCGCGGTGCTCGGGCTCGATGTCGCCACCGAGGGCGCCGCGATCCGGGAGCAGGTCGGGTACATGCCCGAGCACGACTGCCTGCCGCCCGACGTCTCGGCGACCGAGTTCGTCGTCCACATGGCGCGGATGTCCGGACTGCCGCCGACCGCGGCGCGTGAGCGCACCGCGGACACCCTGCGGCACGTCGGCCTCTACGAGGAGCGCTACCGTCCGATCGGCGGTTACTCGACCGGTATGAAGCAACGGGTCAAGCTGGCCCAGGCTCTGGTCCACGACCCGAAGCTGGTCCTTCTCGACGAGCCGACCAACGGACTGGACCCGGTCGGGCGCGACGAGATGCTCGGTCTGATCCGCCGCGTCCACACCGATTTCGGCATCTCCGTGCTGGTCACCTCCCACCTCCTGGGAGAACTCGAGCGGACCTGTGACCACGTCGTCGTCATCGACGGCGGCGCCCTGCTGCGGTCCAGCTCGACCAGCGACTTCACGAGGACCACCACGACGCTCGCGGTCGAGGTGACCGACAGCGATGCCCACCCCGACGGCACGGACGCCCTGCGCAAGGTCCTCACCGGGGCCGGGACGAAGCTCGTGGGGCACGACGGACTCGACGCCGAAGGGCTGCCGGGAGCGGGTCACATCCTCCTGGTGGAGGCGACGGGCGAAGAGACCTACGACCTGGTCCGCGACAGTGTCGCCCAGCTCGGGCTGGGGCTCATCCGGATGGAACAGCGACGTCACCGCATCGCCGAGGTCTTCCGCGCCCAGGAGGCGCCCCAGGCGGCTGCGGCCGCGACAGCCGGTGCCGGGCAGGAGAAGGGGAGCGGTCGGGATGAACACTGAGACCACAACCGTGGCCGGGAGCGACAGCTCCCGCATCCACAACATCGGATACCGCTCCTACGAAGGTGCCCGGCTGGGCCGGGCGTACGCCCGGCGCTCGCTCTACTCGCAGTCCCTGCGGGGCTCGTTCGGGCTCGGCCGGTCCGCCAAGTCGAAGGTGCTGCCGATGCTCCTGTGCGGGGTGATGTGCCTCGTGGCGCTGATCCTCGTCGCGGTCGCCATCGCCACGCCCAACATGACGAAGCTCCCCATCAAGTACACGGACTTCGCCATCTACCTGCAGGCCGTGATCGGGCTCTTCATCGCCTCCCAGGCCCCGCAGTCCGTGTCCAGGGACCTTCGCTTCAAGAGTGTGCCCCTGTACTTCTCGCGCCCGATCGAGCGGGTCGACTACGTGCTCGCGAAGTTCGCGGCCATGGCGTCGGCGCTGCTCATCCTCACCGGGCTGCCCCTCGTCATCCTCTACGCGGGCTCGCTGCTCGCGAAGTTCGACTTCGCCGACCAGACCAAGGGCTTCGGGCAGGGGCTGGTCTCCGTGGCACTGCTCTCCGTGCTCTTCGCCGGGCTGGGTCTGGTCGTCGCCGCCCTGACACCGCGACGCGGATTCGGGGTCGCCGCGGTGATCGCCGTCCTGACCATCACCTACGGCGCGGTGTCCACGGTCCAGGCGATCGCCTGGCAGACGGACTCGGCCGGTGCCGTCACATGGCTGGGGCTGTTCTCTCCGATCACGCTGATCGACGGGGTGCAGACCGCGTTCCTCGGTGCCTCCTCCGCCTTCCCCGGTGGTGAAGGACCCGGGGCCGCCGCCGGCGTGGTCTATCTGATCGTTGTTCTCGCGCTCGTCGCCGGCTCGTACGCCGTACTGATGCGCCGCTACCGGAGGGTCGGGCTGTGACCACCATCGAGATCGACCACACCTCCCGCTGGTTCGGCAACGTGGTCGCCGTCAACGACGTGAGCATGACCGTGGGTCCCGGAGTCACCGGGCTGCTCGGCCCCAACGGAGCGGGCAAGTCCACGCTGATCAACATGATGGCCGGGTTCCTGGCGCCTTCGACCGGCAAGGTCACGCTCGACGGCACACGGATCTGGCGCAACGAAGCGGTCTACAGGGCCATCGGGATCGTGCCGGAGCGGGAGGGCATGTACGACTTCCTGACCGGCCGCGAGTTCGTCGTCGCCAATGCCGAGTTGCACGGACTGGGCGACGCGGCCGCACACAAGGCCCTGGCCACGGTCGAGATGGAGTACGCGCAGGACCGCAAGATCTCGACGTACAGCAAGGGCATGCGCCAGCGGGTGAAGATGGCGTCCGCGCTGGTCCACGACCCCTCGGTCCTGCTCCTCGACGAGCCTTTCAACGGCATGGACCCGCGGCAGCGGATGCAGCTCATGGAGCTGCTGCGACGGATGGGCGCGGAAGGCCGCACGGTGCTCTTCTCCTCCCACATCCTGGAGGAGGTCGAGCAGCTCGCCTCGCACATCGAGGTGATCGTGGCGGGCCGCCACGCCGCGTCCGGTGACTTCCGGAAGATCCGCCGGCTGATGACGGACCGGCCGCACCGCTACCTCGTCCGGTCCAGCGACGACCGTGCGCTCGCCGCGGCGCTCATCGCCGACCCCTCGACGGCGGGGATCGAGGTCGACGTGACGGACCGGGCGCTGCGCATCCAGGCGGTCGACTTCGGTCGCTTCACCACGCTGCTGCCGAAGGTCGCGCGGGAACACGGCATCCGGTTGCTCACCGTCTCCCCGTCCGACGAGTCCCTCGAATCGGTCTTTTCCTATCTCGTAGCGGCCTGAGTAGTGGCCTGAAAGGAGCTGTGAAGCGTCATGTACGACCCCACAGTCGCCCGGCTCACCTACCGGGCCCTGCTCGGCAGGCGCCGGGCCGCCATCCTGTTCGTCCTGCCGGTGCTGCTGGTGGCCATCGCCGTCGCGGTGCGGGCGTTCGCCGGTGCCGATGACGGTGTGGCCTCCGGTGTGCTGGGCGGGTTCGCCATCGCCACGATGGTCCCGCTCATCGGCGTCATCGCGGGCACCGGTGCCATCGGGCCCGAGATCGATGACGGCTCGATCGTCTATCTGCTGGCCAAGCCGGTGAAGCGGCCCACGATCATCTTCACCAAGCTGATCGTCGCAGTCGCCGTGACGATGCTCTTCTCGGCGCTGCCCACGCTGATCGCGGGCTTCATCCTCAACGGCAACGGCGGGCAGATCGCCGTGGCCTACACGATCGCGGCCCTGGTCGCCTCGATCGCGTACAGCGCGCTGTTCCTGCTGCTCGGAACGGTCAGCAGGCACGCGGTGGTCTTCGGCCTGGTCTACGCGCTGGTGTGGGAAGCGCTCTTCGGCAGTCTGGTGCCGGGGGCCAGGACGCTCAGCGTGCAGCAGTGGTCCCTGTCGGTCGCCGAGAAGGTCGCCGGGGAGGGCATGGTCACCTCGGACGTGGGCCTGCCGCTCGCCACCGTCCTGCTGGTCGGTGTCACGGTCGTGGCCACGTGGTACGCGGGTCAGAAGCTGCGGGCGCTGAAGCTCGCCGGCGAGGAGTGAGAACCGACGCCGTGCAACCCCCGCCCCTCGGGCGGGGGTTGTTCCATGTGGGCGAGCAGCCCGCGTGACGGTGCGCTTATCGGCTCGTTGTACAGGACGCGTGGAGGCAACTGGAATCCGTGGCGTCGAGCTTTCGTGAATTCGGGGAATGCCGGCATCGGTGAGGCAGCGCCCGCCGACCGGTCATCGAGCAAGTGGCAACCGTGAGCGCCCTCCACCCCCGCAGCCCGGGGAGAGGGCCGTTCTTGCCGTTCCCGCGCACGAAAGGCACACCCATGCCCACCGAAGTCGCCCTGCTCGAATCCCGTGCTCTCCGGGGCGAGCGGATGGGGCGCGTCGAAGCCCTGGACAAGGTCAAGAGCCTTGTCATGCTCCCCGACGGAATTCACCTTCGCACAGAGGATGTGGCTCGCTACTTCGAAGTATCCACAGCCTCGGTCAGGCGGCTGACCGACCGGCACCAGCCGGAGTTGGTCGACAACGGAATGAAGGTGCTGCGAGGGGCTGAGCTGCGCACCTTCCATAGCGACATGCTGTCGCTATGGAAGGGTGAGGGGACCGAAAGTTATCCACAGGCGAGTACGCAGCTGCGGCTGTACACCCGCAGGACCATCCTCAACGTCGCCATGCTTCTTCGCGACAGCGACATCGCTCGCAGCGTTCGGACCCATCTGCTCGACGCCGAGGACGACCTTCGGGCGTCGTACGTCTCTCTCGAACGGCGGGTCACCCGGATCGAGGGCTGCCTCCTCGGCGTGGGAAGCGCGCTCCAGGAGCTCGGCCCCGTGCTGGGGCGGATGTCGCAACGGCTGGACTCGCTCGACAGGAAGCTTGACGTCACGCATCAGGTCGTCGGCGCGATCAGCCTCCGGCTCACCGACGTCTCGCGGGACGTCGTCCGGCTCGATGCGCGGATGGACGATCTCTCGCAGCGGCTGCGGGATCTGAGCCGCCGCACGGACGGCTGAGGATTGGCCCGGGGCCACCCCGCAGAAAATGGGTGGTCCCGGGCGACGGCCTCGGGCACAGTGAAGGGGACGGCGCGCACAGCGGCGTCCGCGAGGACCGGGAGAGGAGCGCGGCGATGACCAGTGGTACGAGTCCGTCGAGTTCCCTGCAGGGTGGTCCGCAGCCGGCGCCCCGGTAGCTTCATCAGCTGCCCGGCGCCGCCGCAGCATGACCCCCGGGTGGCCCCTCAGCGCTTCGCGCGGCCACCTCCCGGAGGATTGGCCGAGTGGTGAGGCAGCGGCTTGCTGAGCCGTCGTCGGGGCGTCCCCCCGCGCGCGTTCGATCCGCGCATCCTCCGCACACAGCGAGCCGTCGCCGGAACAGCGGTGGCCGGTACCGGAAGCGTCTCGTGCGCTCTAGGCGCGCGGGACCGTCCGGAGCAGCTCCTCCAGCACGATCGCGATGCCGTCGTGCTCGTTCGACGCGGTGATCTCGTGCGCCACGGCCTTCAGGTCTTCATGCGCGTTGGCCATGGCGACGCCGTGCTGTGCCCAGCCGAACATCGGGATGTCGTTCGGCATGTCACCGAAGGCCAGCGTGTCCGCCGCCCTGAGACCCAGGCGGCGGGCGGCCAGCGACAGGCCGGTCGCCTTGCTCAGCCCCAGGGGCAGGATCTCCACGACCCCCGGACCCGCCATGACGACGTTCACCAGGCTGCCGACGGCCTGCTGCGCGGCCTTCGCCAGGGCGTCGTCGTCGAGCTCCGGGTGCTGGATGTAGACCTTGTTCAGCGGAGCGGACCACATCTCGGCGGGGTCGTCCATGTAGAGGGCGGGGAGGGGGCCTTCCTGGACCCGGTAACCCGGCCCGACCAGCACTTCGCCGTCGAGCCCGTCCCGGCTCGCCGCGAGGGCGAGCGGGCCGACCTCGGCCTCGATCTTGGACAGTGCGAGTCCGGCCAGCTGCCGGTCCAGGGTGAGGGAGGTCAGCAGCTTGTGCTCGCCCGCGTGGTAGACCTGTGCGCCCTGACCACACACCGCGAGGCCCTCGTAGCCGAGGTCGTCCAGAATGTGCCGGGTCCACGGAACCGCTCGTCCCGTGACGACGATGTGCGCGGCGCCGGCCGCGGTGGCAGCGGCCAGCGCCTCCCGGGTGCGGTCGGAGACCGTGTGGTCGTCACGCAGCAGGGTGCCGTCGAGATCGGTCGCGACGAGCTTGTACGGGAACGTCACTTGGAGACCGGCTCCAGCAGCTCGCGGCCGCCCAGGTACGGACGGAGAAGCTCGGGCACGCGCACCGAACCGTCGGGCAGCTGATGATTCTCCAGGATCGCCACGATTGTGCGCGGCACGGCGCAGAGGGTGCCGTTCAGCGTCGCCAGTGGCTGGACCTTCTTGCCGTCCCGCATACGCACGGAGAGCCTGCGGGCCTGGAAGCCGTCGCAGTTCGACGCGGAGGTCAGCTCGCGGTACTTGCCCTGGGTGGGGATCCACGCCTCGCAGTCGAACTTCCGCGAGGCCGAAGCCCCCAGGTCACCGGTGGCGACATCGATCACCTGGAACGGCAGCTCGAGGGCCGTGAGCCACTGCTTCTCCCAGTCCAGGAGCCTGCGGTGCTCGGCTTCGGCGTCCGCGGGGTCGACGTACGAGAACATCTCGACCTTGTCGAACTGGTGCACACGGAAGATGCCCCGGGTGTCCTTGCCGTACGTGCCCGCCTCGCGGCGGAAGCACGGGGAGTAGCCGGCGTACCGCAGGGGCAGCTTCTCGGCGTCGATGATCTCGTCCATGTGGTACGCCGCGAGGGGGACTTCCGAGGTGCCGACGAGGTAGAGCTCGTCCTTCTCCAGGTGGTACACGTTCTCCGCGGCCTGGCCGAGGAAGCCCGTGCCCTCCATCGCGCGGGGGCGGACCAGCGCCGGGGTCAGCATGGGGACGAAGCCGGCCTCGGTCGCCTGCGCGATCGCGGCGTTGACCAGGGCCAGCTCGAGGAGCGCGCCGATGCCGGTCAGGTAGTAGAAGCGTGATCCGGAGACCTTGGCACCGCGCTCCATGTCGATGGCGCCCAGGGCCTCGCCGAGCTCCAGGTGGTCCTTGGGCTCGAAGCCCTCCGCACCGAAGTCACGGATGGTTCCGTGCGTCTCCAGGACGACGAAGTCCTCCTCGCCGCCGACCGGCACGTCCTCGTGGACGATGTTGCCGAGCTGCAGGAGCAGTCGCTTGGCCTCGGCGTCGGCCTCGTCCTGTGCGGTGTCGGCCGCCTTGACCCCGGCCTTCAGCTGATCGGCCTTCTTGAGGAGCTCGGCGCGCTCCTCGGGGGTGGCCTTGGGGATCAGCTTGCCGAGCGACTTCTGCTCGGAGCGGAGTTCGTCGAAGCGGACGCCGGACGACCTGCGCAGCTCATCGGCGGAGAGAAGGGCGTCGACGAGGGCGACGTCCTCTCCACGGGCGCGCTGGGAGGCGCGAACACGGTCGGGGTCCTCACGGAGCAGGCGAAGGTCAATCACCCCTCAAGGCTACCGGTGCGCGGATCCGCCACTCGAACCGATATCGACGAGCGTGGCGCTTTGCCTGAATTGTCGGAATCGATAACCCTGAAGGAATCCGTGTACCTGCCAGTGGGTGGAGATCGTCAACAAAAGGGGCTCAATGTCTCGAAAAGGCGCAAACGCCCCTGCCTCTTGACTCATCGCCGGTGCAAGCGAGGGGAGTTGGAGGCGGAGGGCGCGCGTGTTGTCCACAGGGGCCCATTGATTCAATTAGTTATCCACAGGCTGTGAAGAAGATCTGTGGATGCCGGGAGAGATCGTTCCGAAAGCGGCATGCCGGGGCAGAGATTCGCGACTCAAACCCGATCCGCGCACTCGTTCGGGTGGGTATTGCCCTTCTTGATGAGTTGATCAACGGAATTCGGGCGACACGGGGGGCCTGTCGTTCCGCGAGGGCTCTGTGGTCACTGGGGCGATTTGTCGACCATGTCGTGTTGCGGTGTCGACTTGTCCCCAGCCCGGAGGGGTGCCCTGTGGATAACTTTGTGTGGGCTGAGAATCTGCAGGCAGAACCGGATGGGCAAGCTGTCGGCCCCTCTCCGCAGCCCTCAGACCCGGCCGTCCTGGCTGCGGGCCAGCCAGTCGGACGCCTCGGTGAAGTCCGTGTCGGACGTCCCGATCCGCAGGGGGCTCACCTCTTCGGGCGTCACTCCCGCGCGCGGGTACGAACCGAGGAACCGGACATTCGGGCAGATCCGCTTCAGCCCCATCAGCGCCTCGCCGACCCGGCGGTCCGCGATGTGCCCTTCCGCGTCCACGGCGAAGCAGTAGTTGCCGATCCCCTCCCCGGTGGGCCTGGACTGGATCAGCATCAGGTTGACCCCGCGGACGGCGAACTCCTGGAGCAGCTCGAGGAGGGCACCCGGACGGTCGTCGCCGAGCCAGATGACGACGGAGGTCTTGTCGGCTCCCGTAGGTGCGGACGGCCTGGCCGGTCGTCCCACCAGCACGAAGCGGGTCTGGGCGTTCTCGGCGTCGTGGATCTCCGTCACCAGCGGTTCCAGCCCGTAGGTCGCTGCGGCGAACTCACCGGCGAAAGCGGCGTCGTACCGCCCCTCCTGGACCAGCCGCGCACCGTCCGCGTTGGAGGCCGCCGACTCCCACACCGCTCGGGGCAGATGGGCGGCCATCCAGTTGCGTACCTGCGGCTGTGCGGCCGGATGGGCCGTGACGGTCTTGACGTCGGCCAGCTTCGTCCCGGGGCGCACCAGCAGTGCGAACGTGATGGAGAGCAGCACTTCGCGGTAGATCATCAGCGGAGCACCCGAGGCCAGCTCGTCGAGCGTCGTGCTGATCCCGCCCTCCACGGAGTTCTCGATGGGGACGAGCGCTGCCGCGGCCTCTCCGCTGCGCACCGCGTCCAGCGCGGCCGGTACCGAGACCATCGGGACGAGCTCGCGGGTGGCGGCTTCGGGGAGAGTGCGGAGGGCGACCTCGGTGAAGGTGCCCTCTGGACCGAGATAGGCGTAGCGCGTGGCTGACATACGGTCACCCTAGTAGCCCGACGGAGAGGGCCGTGCGCCTCATGCCTCCAGCAGGCGCTGCCCCACGTACTCCCCGGACGCGGCCCCGCCGGGTACGGCGAAGAGGCCGCTCGCCTCGTGCCGGACGAAGGGTGAGAGCGCGTCCCCGCGGTCGAGCTTGCGCTGGACCGGGATGAAGCCCTTGAACGGATCGGCCTGCCAGCAGACGAAGAGCAGCCCGGCGTCCGGAGTGCCGTCGTCGGAGATGCCGTCGTGGTACGAGAACGGGCGGCGCAGCATCGCGGCACCGCCGTTCCTGTCGGGGGAGGAGATCCGGGCGTGGGCGTTGCCGGGGATCAGCAGCTTGCCGTCCGGCCCCACCTTGTCCAGGTCCATCGCGCTGTCCTCCGAGCCGCCGCTGAGCGGGGCGCCGTCCGACTTGCGCCGCCCTATGACCTGCTCCTGCCGCTCGACCGTGAGTTCCTCCCAGTCGTCCAAGAGCATTCGGATCCGCCGGACGACGGCGTACGAACCTCCGGCCATCCAGGCGTACGCCGAGGAGTCGCCGAAGGGCACGAAGATCCGCTCCTCGAAGTCGCGCTCGGTGGGTTTCGGATTCCTGGTGCCGTCGACCTGGCCCATCAGGTTGCGTGCGGTCATCGGCCGGCCCGTCGCGCCCGGGGTGCGGTTGAAGCCGTTCATCTGCCACCGCACCCGGGCCGTCGGCCCGGCCTCCTTCTGGAGGGCGCGCAGCGCGTGGAAGGCGACGAGCGCGTCGTCGGCCCCGATCTGCACCCAGAGGTCGCCGTCGGACCGCTTGGCGTCGAGCCGGTCGGAGGAGAAGGCCGGCAGCGGGTCCAGGGCGGGCGGCCGGCTGGCTGTCAGCCCGGTGCGGGTGAAGAAGGTGCGTCCGAACCCGAAGGTGACGGTGAGGGACGAGGGCCCGGCGTCCAGAGCCACCCCGGTGTCGTGCCCCCGGCTGTCCGACGGTTCACCGGACATCAGCCGCTCCGCGGTGGCCGACCAGCGGCGCATCAGGGCGGCTGCCTGGCCGCGCCCCGCGCCGGGCGTCAGGTCGAAGGCCACCAGGTGCCCGCGTGCCTGAAGCGGAGTGGTGATCCCTGCCTGATGTTTCCCGTGAAACATCGCCTCGGTCGATCCGACCGAGGTCAGGGGCGTCGGGGCCGTCCCGCGCGTCGCGGCGTAGCCACCAGCACCGCCCGCCGCGCCCAGGACGAGCCCTGCCGCACCGGCCGCTCCCGCGCCGCCGATGAGCCGCCGCCGGGAAACGACACTCGCGCCGCCGGGGCCGGCGGCTTCGCGGTGGGCGGCGGGGGTGCCGTTCTCCCTGAGGTCGTGCTTCTTCTTGCTCACCCTGCTCAGCCGATCTTCACGTTCTTCTCGATGGTTGTCTGGTCGATGTCCGACGTACGCACCGTCACGGCGACCTTCCAGTCGCCCGCCATCGGGATCTGCACGCCGCTCGACGTCCAGTGCCCCTCGGTGAGGCGGTCGGGGACGACGGGCAGCGGGCCGATGTCCTTGGACTCCAGGGTGAAGGCGAGCTTCACCTCGGGTACGTCCAGGGGGCGTTCGTCGGGCCCGTCGATCCAGAGGTGCACGTTGTTCGAGCCGGTCGAGCCGGGCGACATGTCCAACCGCACCGTCCCCTTGCCGTTCTGGCCGCCGGTGTCGAAGGGAAGGCTCAGATTCAGCCGGGCGTCGGTCTCCGGCGCAGCCGCCGACGTGGTGCCGCCCCGGGCGGCCTCCTCCTCGGTGCGGCCGGGCTCGGTCGACGTCAGGATCGTCGTGACGACGAGCAGCACCACGGCGATACCCGTCTCCACCAGCACGGAACGCCGAAGACCGGAGCGGCCGGGGTCGGCGTCGCGGGCGCGCTTCTCCTTCGTCGCCGTCAGAGCGGCGCGCTGGCGGGCGAGCTGGGCGGCGCGCTCCGGCGTCGGCTCCTCCCCGGCCGACGCGACGGGAGAGGCCGGCTCCGTCGTTTCCGTCGCCGCGGCCGAATCCACAGCCGGAGCGGTCTCGTCGGCGGACCCGGTGAGCTCCGTCAGCCGCCCCGTCCACCGCCGGGATATCCACGCGACCCCGACGAGTACGGCGACGAGTGCCACCTTGACGAGCAGCACCTGCCCGTACCGGGTCCCGGTCAGCGCGGACCATGAACCGACCTGTCGCCAGGACTGGTAGAGGCCGGTCGCGGCGAGGACGAGCACACTGCCGAACGCCACGCGTGAGAACCGTCGTACCGCGCCGCTCGTGATGTCCGGCGTCCGGTACAGGGCGACCAGCAGCGCGGCGAGTCCGCCCAGCCAGCCGGCGACGGCGAGGAGGTGGAGCACGTCGACGGGCATGGCGATGCCTGGCTGTACACCCGTGGAGGCGTGCTCGGCCAGGGCCCACGTACCGGCGATACCCGCGGCGATGACCGCTCCGCCTGCCGCGAGTCCGAAGGTGAGGTCCTGCTTCTCCTTCTCGTCCTCGCGCTTGGCGTACGCCCCGAAGAGGACCGCGATGAAGAGCGCGGAGGCGCCCAGGAGGAGCAGCCGGGAGACCAGCGCGGCCCCCGGCTTGGTGTCGAGCACGGCCTGGAGACCGTCGAGGTCGAAGGCATCCGCGAGCCTGCCGGAGCCGGTGTAGGGGCTGCGCAGGAGCAGCATGACGAGCGTGGCAGCGGTCAGTGTGATCCAGCCGCCCACGACGAGCCGTTGCAGCGGGCGCGCCCCCGCCCCGCGCTGCCAGCAGGCGAGTACGAAGGCCGACCCGCCCGCGAGCAGGATGAATCCGGCGTACGCGGCATAGCGTGCGATGCCGTAGAGCGCACCCACGATTCCGCCGCCGGCGTCGTCCGAGGGCAGCGCCACGGTGGTCTCCGAGGGGGCGCCGACGGAGAAGGTGAAGGCTCCGGAGACCGGATGACTGTCGGCGGACACCGCCTGCCAGGCCACGGTGTACGTGCCGTCGGACAGACCGCTGCGGAGCTGGACGCCGTATCGCACGGTGCCACCGCTCGTCAGATCACGGGGAGCGCCGTCGTCCGCCCGCTCGCCGCTCGGGTCCAGGACCCGGATGGAGTCGTCGCCCATGGCGATCTGCTCGGAGAAGGTCAGCGTGACGTCCTGCGGAGCGGTGGCGACCACCGCCCCGTCCTGCGGGTTGCTCCCCGTGAGAGCGGCGTGCGCGGACGCGGGGCTCGCGCCGGCCAGCACCAGGCCGAACAGCAGGCCGGTCAGCGTGGCGAGGAGCGCGACCGCGGCGAGCGGCCGTCGTGCCGGGAAGGGCCCGAAGTGCGGGGCGGTGGCTGTCATGGGTGTCAGTACCTCACTGCTTCTTCGGGTTGTAGGTGGTCTCCTTCACGGGGATGTCGACCGTGATGGGTTGGGCCTTCTCGAAGTGCAGTTCGACGGAGACCGTCTCTCCTTGTCTGGGCTGCTTCTTCAGGTCCGTGAACATGATGTGGTTGCCGCCGCGCTCGAGGTCGAGCTCGCCGCCGGCGGGCACCTCGAACGACGTGACCATCCGCATCGTCCGGTCCTTCGTCTCGTGGATGGACACGTTGTCCGACAGGGAACTGGTCACTGAGGTGAGCCGGTCGGTGGTGTCCCCGCTGTTCTTCACGAGCAGGAATCCGGCTGCCATGTCGCTGACGGGCTGCGGCATGAAGGCACCGGTCACCTCCAGCTGCGGCACGCTCTGCGACGAACATGCCGTCAGCGCCATTCCTGTGGTGAGGACGAGGGCGCCCGCGAGGGCCGTGCGGCGGTTCACGGGGTCTCCCCCCTGACGAGCTCCGGGAGGTCCTCGGTGTAGTCCTCGGCCGTGGTGTCCTCGCTGTAGAGCACGTACCCCTTGTCGGTCTTCGGGGAGAACGCGATGACCTGGGCGCCGTGCATCGAGACGACCGTGCCGTCCTTCTCCTTCTTCGGAGGGTCGATGCCGATGCCGATCTGCCGTGCTCCCGCCTGGATGGTCGGGAAGTCGCCGGTGAGGCCGGTGAATCCGGGATCCTGAGCCCTGAGCCAGCTGCCCAGGGATGCCGGGGTGTCGCGTTCGGGGTCCGTCGTGACGAAGACGACCTGGAGCTTGTCCTGGTCGGCCTTGGGCAGTGCCCGTTTGGCGATGGCGATGTTGCTCATGGTCAGCGGGCACACGTCGGGGCAGTTGGTGTAGCCGAAGTAGATGAGTGTCGGCTTGCCCTTGGTCTGCTCGCGCAGGTCGTACTTCTTGCCGTGTGTGTCGGTGAGGACGAGGTCGGGCTTGGTGAAGGGCTGGTCGAGCACGGTGGCCGGTTCGGACCCGGTCCCGGAGGAGACCTCGGCGACCGAATCGTCCGCCTGGTCACCGCTGCTGCCGCAGGCCGACAGGGTCAGTGCGGCCACGGCGGCGAACGCCGTGGCCAGCACCGTCTTCTTGCTGTGCATGGAGAGCTGATTCCTGATCTGTGAAATGCGGGTGGTGGAGTCGGTGGCGTCAGACGCTGCGGCGACGGCCCGCGAGGACGCCGAACGCGACCCCCGCTACGCCGACGACGATGCCGACGATCCCGAGGACGCGGGCCGTGCTGTCCGTGCCGGAGGAGGAGGTGTCGTCCGACGACGCCGTCGTCTGCTTCGTCTCCGCCGCCTCGCTGTGCTTGTCATCCGGGGCCGCGGCACCGTGGGCGCCGGCCGAGGGGGCGGTCAGTGCGAGGACGGGGGCAGGGCTCTCGGGTTCTTCGCCGCCCTCGGTGGGCTCCTCGATCCAGCGGACGACTTCCTTGTTGCTGTACGTCTGGAGCGCCTTGAAGACGAGCTGGTCGGCGTCCTCGGGGAGCTGGCCGACGGAGAGCGGGAACTGCTGGAAGTAGCCCGCCTCGATGCCGTCACCCTCCGCGGTCCAGGTGACCTTGGAGACGGCTTCGTTGATCTTCTTGCCGTGCACGTCGAGCGGCTCGGCCAGCTTGCTCTTGGTGACGTCGATCTTCCAGCCGGACACCGGCTGCGGGCTGACGGACGCGAGCGGGTGGTCCGTGGGGAAATTGACCTCGAGCTTCACGGTCGAGGCGTCGTCGCGCTCGTTGGGGACCTTGAAGTTGACGGTCGCGTAGCCACCCTTGGCGGCCTCGCCCTGCGGCTGCACGCTGACGTGCGCGGAGGCGGTGCCGGCGAGCAGCAGGACGGTGGACGCGGCGACGCCGCCGGCGAGGGCGATGCGGGAAACGTTCATGGCAGGGATCACTCCACAGGTCATGAGGAAAGGTGGTCCGGCGCGCGGAGGCACGTCGGCATCACGACCACCTCCTCACCGGTTCCCGGCGGAGGGGTCGCGTCAGGCTGCGCGTACGTATACGGGCGGCGGCCCGCGCCTGATCACCATGTGCTGCAGAGGGTCCCCGGTGGCCGGAGCGGGAGCGTCGACGGCGCTGCGGAGAGGACGCGGCCCGGTCGTGGGCCGTCCCGGAAGGCCCGCGCGCAGGGCGCGCACGAGTGCCATCGCGGCACGCAGCGCGCGCAGCCTGGCCACGGCCGCGAGCCGGAGGCCGCCCTGCGCCGAGATCCTGGCGAGCCGGAAGAGGGCGATCTCGCCCCGCCGCAGCAGCCAGCCGGTGACGAGGGCGGCCAGCAGGTGCCCCAGGAACATGGGCAGGCCGGGCAGGCCGGACATCACCGTGGCCAGCGCCGTCGGGTCCGCGGCGGAGGCGGCGCCCGGAGCGGACGCCAGGTGTGTGTGCCCCTGGGCCACGGCGGCGGGGTCCAGTCCCGCGGTCGTCACGATGCGGTGGGCCTCACCGGCGCTCAGCTGCGCGGGTCCGGCACCGCACACCAGCCCGGCGGCGAAGCGGATCAGCGAGTCGTCACCCGACCCCGTCGCGGTGGCCGCGGTGTGCCGCCCGAGTCCGAAGAGGACGTGCAGGGCGAGCTGCCCGCCCGCCAGTGCGGCGCTGATCGGGAGGAGGGTCCGCTCGCGTCCGGCGAGCGCCGCGGCGACGGCGAAGACTCCGGCGAAGCCGGCCAGCAGGGTCCACAGGGGCACACCCGCGCCGGAGGCAAGGCCATGTCCGGCGGCTGCGAGCACGACGCAGACCGCGGTGAACACCGCGGTCCTCAAAAGCCGCATACCGGCTCCGGCGCGTGCGACAGGCATAGACATGGCCGGGTCATCATCCCACTGGGCCCCCGGTTCCCGTACGGCAGGTCCGGAAGGTCGGCATCCATCCCCATCAGGGAGTGATCAGGGGGTGTTGCACCTGTTCATGGGTGCTCCGAGCCCGTTGCCCGGATGCTCCGGGTACCTGCTCCGGGCCCGCCATACACCGGTGAGCGGAATATCCGCATCCGCCGAATGAGCGCTGTCACAGCGGATCCGTGCTTACGGAGCGCTCGTTGCGGCAATACGTAACGGTATGTCGAGCCGCAGCCAGGAGGCTGGAGCATGAGCATGTGGTGGTCACTCCATTTGCGGCGCGAAGCCGCGAGCGTTCCGCTCGCCCGTCGTTTCCTGCTCGGCACCATGGAGACCGCGGGGGTGGACCCGGACATCTCCTACGACCTCTCCGTCGCACTCAGCGAAGCCTGCGCGAACGCCGTTGAGCACGGAGGTGCCCGACGGGATGCGGACGAGGGCCATGACGCCGGTCCCGACTCCGCCGGAGACGAGTCGTCCGGACGAGCCTGCGGGCAGTACCGGGTCACCGCCTATCTGGACGGCGAGAAGTGCCGTATCGAAGTCGCCGACTCGGGCCCCGGATTCGGCGCCCGGCGCACGCTTCGCCCCGCCGCACCGTCATCCGTCGGGTATCCGCCGGACCTGCATCCGTCCGCCGCTCAGCCTGCGGGCGACCCTTCGCACGCGCGCACCGCCGTGCATCCTCCGGCCACGGCTGAGAGCGGCCGCGGGCTCTGCCTGATCGAGGAGCTCGCCGACCACGTCCACTTCGGCAACCGGCCGGGGCGTGGTGCGGTGGTGAGCTTCGACAAGGTCCTGAAATGGCGGGAGGGCGCGCTGCTCATGGTGTCCTGAGCAGCGCGCCCTCCCGCGCGGGTGACGCGGTCCGCCGTGTCAGCCCTTGAGCCGGGCCATCCAGGCCTCGACCTCTTCGGACCGGCGCGGCAGCGCGGCGGACAGGTTCCGGTTGCCGTCCTCGGTCACGAGGATGTCGTCCTCGATACGGACACCGATCCCCCGGTACTCCTCGGGCACGGTCAGGTCGTCGGCCTGGAAGTACAGTCCCGGTTCGACCGTCAGGCAGACTCCCGGCTCCAGCGTGCCGTTGACGTACGACTCCGTGCGTGCGACCGCGCAGTCGTGGACGTCCATGCCGAGCATGTGACCGGTGCCGTGCAGCGTCCAGCGGCGCTGCAGCCCCAGCTCCAGGACCTTCTCCACGGACAGGTCGCCCAACAGGCCCCACTCGACCAGTTTCTCGGCGAGGACCCGCTGTGCCGCGTCGTGGAAGTCGCGGAAGGCGGCACCGGGCTTCACGGCCGCGATGCCCGCCTCCTGGGCCTCGTACACCGCGTCGTAGATCTTCCGCTGCAGCGGCGAGAACGTGCCGTTGATGGGAAGTGTCCGCGTCACGTCGGCGGTGTAGAGCTCGTTGGTCTCCACGCCCGCGTCGAGCAGCAGGAGCTCGCCGGAGCGGACCGCGCCGTCGTTGCGGACCCAGTGCAGCGTGGTGGCGTGCGGGCCGGCCGCGCAGATCGAGCCGTAGCCGATGTCGTTGCCGTCGACGCGTGCGCGCAGGAAGAAGGTGCCCTCGATGTAGCGCTCGCTCGTGGCCTCGGCCTTGTCGAGGACCTTCACGACGTCCTCGAAGCCGCGTGCCGTGGCGTCGCAGGCCTTCTGGAGCTCGGCGACCTCGAAGGCGTCCTTGACCAGGCGGGCCTCGGAGAGGAAGACGCGCAGCTCTTCGTCGCGTTCCGCGGTGACCTTGTCGGTGAGAGCGGCCTCGATGCCCGCGTCGTGTCCGCGCACGTTGCGCACCGGGCCGGTGGCCTCGGTCAGTGCGGCCGGGAGCTCGCGGACGTCCTTCGCCGGGATGCCCAGCAGCTGCTCCGCCTCGGTGAGGGAGTGGCGGCGGCCGACCCAGAGCTCGCCCTGGCCGTCCAGCCAGAACTCGCCGTCCTCACGGTTGGAGCGGGGCAGCAGGTAGACCGTCGCCTCGTGCCCGTCGTCGGCCGGCTCGAGCACGAGGACGCCGTCCTGTGTCAGATCGCCGGTGAGGTACGCGTACTCGGTGGAGGCGCGGAAGGCGTACTCCGTGTCGTTGGAGCGGGTCTTCAGGTTGCCCGCGGGAACGACGAGCCGCTCGCCGGGGAAGCGCGCGGAGAGCGCGGCGCGGCGGGCGGCGGTGTACGAGGCCTGGGCGATCGGCTCCAGGCCGTGCAGCTCGGTATCGGCCCAGCCTGATGCCATGTTCTCGGCGAGCTCATCGGAAATGCCCGGGTACAGGCCGTTCTTCCGCTGCTTGACCGGCTCTGCCTCTGCTGTTTCCGGGGTCTCCGGGGCGAGCTCCTCAGACACGTTATGTCCTCCTTGTACGACACTGGGCCCTCTCATCGTACGGGCGTACGGAAGGGGGCCCGGTGCGGGAAGACCCGTGACGGTTCCCGGGCGGCCCGCGTCGCTGCCGTAGGCCGGCTCAGTCGAAGCGCGCGGCCAGCAGGGCGACGTCCTCGGTACCGTCGCCGCGGGCCGCGCCGTCGGGCAGGACGGCCCGCAGGATGTGGTCCACGACGGCTCCGGGGTCCCGGCGCAGGACCTTCGGAACACCGGCTGCCGCCGAGCGCAGCCGCGCGAACGCCCTGTCCGTGGTGTCTCCGGTCAGGCGCAGCAGTCCGTCGGTGTAGAACAGCACGGTCTCGCCGGGGCTGAGCGTGAACTCCACGCTCGGTGCTTCCCAGCAGGAGAGCATGCCCAGCGGGACGGAGACGGTCGTCTCCACGAATTCCGTGCGCCGTTCGCCGGTCACGAGCGGTGGGGTGTGCCCGGCACCGGCGAGCAGGACCGTGCGCCGGTCGGGCTCGCAGTACGCGAAGAGAGCGGTCGCCGCGCCGGCCGGTTCGGTCAGCCGCAGCAGCAGTTCGAGATCGGAGAGCACGGCGACGGGGTCCTCGCCCTCCATCACGGCGTAGGCGCGCAGACCGGCACGAAGCCGGACCATCGCGGCAAGGGCGGCAGGTCCCAAGCCGCCGACCGAGCCGACGGCAAGGCCGAGCGCGTCGTCGGGCAGGGCCAGCGCGTCGTACCAGTCACCGCCGCCGGCGGATCCGGCCCGACGGCGGGCCGCCAGCCGCACTCCCGGAATCCTGGGCAGCCGGTCGGCCAGGAGCTCCTCGCCGATGGCGGCGGCCTCCGCCCTGGCGCGTTCCAGCTCGAGCAGGCGGGCCAGGTGTTCGGCGGCGTAGCGGGCGTACACCCCGACGAGATGGCACTGGCGTTCCAGTGGTTCGGCCGGTTCGTCGTACAGCCATACGGCCACCCCCAGCCGGCCGGCGCTTTCGGTGGCGAGGGGCTGTGCGTAGCTCGCGGCGTATCCGAGCCGGGCGGCGACCTCGCGGCAGCGGGGGTCCAGGCCGGTGCCGCCGAGGATGTCGGGGGTGGCCCGGGGGCTGTCGGAATCCGGAAAGCCGTCCAGGAAACGGCCGTACGCGGTCGCGCTGCGGGGCACCGTCTCGATGTGGCCCAGTTCGGCGTGGGCGAGGCCGAGCCCGATCGTGCGGGACGGCCCGCCGCCGTCGGCGGGCTCGAGGACGAGGAGTCCCCGCCCGGCTCCGACCAGGGCCGCCCCGGCGCCCAGGAGTTCACGAAGGGCGCTGTCCAGGGTGCTGGTCGCGGCCAGCCGTTCGGTGAGTTCGTGGAGCGTGGTGAGGTCGGAGACCCAGCCCGCCAGCCGGTCCTGGATGAAGGCTCCCGGCGCGAAGGGCGTGTCGTCCGCAGGCGCTGCAGTGTGCGTTGAAACAGGAACCATGGGATCGATTCCAGCCACTTTCGGAAGGTGGGGGGCGCTCATGGCAGTCGGCTTGCCGACAGGTGCGTTGTGTCGAATAGCATCGCAAACCCCCATGTCGTTCCGCGCCGCTATCGGTGCAACCACATGTACACGCACCCACATGTACACGCACAACTGAGGTCATGTCCAGCATTGTCCTCGCGATATTTATGGTGTCCGTGAGACAGTTAACTTGGCCGGAAAATGCACCCCCGGGCCGCATTTTGCGGTCGACTGGGTGCGCTCGGCTGAGGGCGCCCTCGGGGTGAAATGCCGGAGGGAGCGTCATCCCGGGCATGCTGGGTACGTAATCGTGGATGACCAGGGGCGGTCGTGATCGCCCCGGAACCCGACAGCGCGCCCGGACGTCCTCACTGATGACGGACGCCCGCCCACCCCCGAGTTGCGGGGTTGCACAAGGGACGGCACGCGCGACGCGCACGCCGCCCGCGCGATGTTTTGACTGAACTCGGCTCGGTTCAACTCGGTTCGGTTCAACTCGGTTCGGCTCAGCCCCATTCTGTTCGGTTCCACTCTGCTCTGCCCGGCTCACGCGCGATACCGACTACCCGTCCGTACCGCAGACCTGATGAGCGGGCACGTACAGCGAAGAGACACACACGTGGCGTAACGGGCACGTGTGTGATGTGGACCTCGGCGTTCAACGGAAAGGAACGAGCGCTCATGCGCGAGATCCTCGGAAGGCGACGCAGGCCCCGTCGCAAGGGAAGTTCCGCCCAGCTCGACGCGGCGCTGACCTGTGCCACCCTGCGGAAATGGCCCGTGCTCCCCGGAGCGGGGCTCGCGGCGGGAGCCGTCCGCGGCGAGCGTGGCCCCGGCTGCGCCTGTCACGACCCCGAGTGCGCCGTGCCCGGCGCGCATCCCCTCGACCCCGGTCTCCTCGCGGCGACCACCGACGAGCGCATGGTGCGCTGGTGGTGGACCAGCCGGCCCACCGCCCCCGTCCTCCTGGCCACCGGCGGCCGGGCGCCCTGCGCCCTGAGTCTGCCCGCCGTCGCGGGATCCCGGGCGCTCACCGCGCTCGACGGCATGGGGCTGAGGCTCGGCCCCGTGGTGGCGACACCCACCAGGTGGTCGCTGCTGGTCGCCCCCTACTCCCTGGAGCGGCTCGGCGAACTGCTGCACGCCCAGGACCAGGTGCCCAGCTCTCTGCGCTTCCACGGCGAGGGCGGTTATCTTCTTCTGCCGCCGTACGAGGCGGATGCGGGGCAGGTGCGCTGGGAGCGTGCGCCGGCGGAGGGGGACGCCACGCCGTGGCTCCCCGATGTGGAGTCGGTCCTGGACGCGCTCGTCGAGGCGAGCAACGGCGCCCCGGACGGCGGCAGCCGTCTCACGTACTGAGCGGCCGGCTGCTGATCGCACGCGGTCACGTCGAGTGGCGGCCCACTTGGCCACGGGAAGTGGGGCCGCCCGGATACCGTGCGATCAGGCGCGTACCGGGCAGGTGCAATTGCATCCTCGGAAAAAACGTCGGCCCAGCTTTCCGGCTGTCTATTCGCAGTTCGTGGAAACGGTGCGCACGGTGATGCCGGAGTGAATGTCTTCCAGGCGCTGTGAGCCCATTCCCGGGTGGCAGGCCTCTCGATTTTCTGTCCGAAAGCGAACGCCCGGTGCGCCCTGAGGCCCGGCGTGCGCCGGGCCTCGGAGCACGGCGGAACCGGTGCCGTACGCAGGGATGCAAGGGGCGCGGACGGGCGCGGACCTGTGGCGGGAGAGATGCGCGAGGGTGAGGCGTCGGAATGGGGCCGGGCTGTCGCCGCAGGCCGCCGACGCGCCGAGTGCTCCGGCGTGCGCCCCGGCCGTACGGGCCCGGAAACGGGGGCGTCCGGCCGCTGGCGACGGGGGATGCACCAGCGACCGGACTTCCAGAACCGTAACAAGAGATCTGCCGTTAGCAAATTCGATCTCGCCTATTCGGACAGTGATTTACCGACGAGTACGAGGAGTTGTGACGGGAGTCACCGTCGCGCGTCGGCGGTCGTCACTGTCAGCTGAGCGTCACTTGGCGGTTGGTGAGCCCACCACGTGCCCGGCGCTCCTCGCCCGTCAGCGGAGCGTCCGACGCGAGGGCTTCCGCGAGCCGCTCCGCGAACTGCGCCGCGGGCTTCTCGCATTCCTCGGCCCCCATCGCGCTCGGCAGGTCCCAGACGGGGACCATCAGCCCGTGGGCGCGGAACGAGCCCACCAGCCGGGTTCCTTCGCCGAGCGAGGAGGTGCCCGCAGCGTGCAGCCGGGCGAGCGCGTCGAGGAGCTGCTCCTCCGGGTGCGGCATGACCCAGCGCAGGTGGTTCTTCTCCGGAGTCTCGCACCAGTAGGCCGCGTCCACGCCGGAGAGCCGGGTGGTGGGGATGGCCGCCGCGTTGGCGCGCTCGAGGGAGGCGGACACCTCCGCCGTGGCGTTCTCCGCGTCAGGGACCCAGAACTCGAATCCGGAGTGCACGACCGGCTCGAACGCGGCCGCGGGGTCGAGGACGTCCTGCAGTCGCGGGCCGTCGGCGGGCACCCGGCGGGCGGTGACCGGCGAACCGGGGTCGGCCTCCAGCGCACGCTGCAGAGTGTCCGCGAGGTCGCGGCTGAGGTCGCCCGACGAGGTGTCGTTCTGCAGGGCGAGCAGGACGGAACCGTCGTCACGGCGCAGCGCGGGCCAGGCCATCGGCAGCACGGTCGCGAGCGACACGGACGGCACGCCCTCGGGAAGTCCGCCCTTCAGCGTCAGCTCGACGGTGGCGGCCGGGACCAGCTCACGCAGGGCGACCCAGTCGCACTCCCCGGCGATTCCCTCGAAGGGGCGCTGAACCAGCTCGGTCACCGCGTGGGCGGCGGCGCGTCCGTGACACGCCTTGTAACGGCGGCCCGAACCGCACGGGCAGGGCTCGCGGGCCCCTACGACCGGAATCTCACCGTCCTTGAGCTGCGGCTTCCCGGCCTTGGTCTGAGGGCGCTTCTTGGCCATGGTGGGCGTCTCCCGATTGCGACAGTGCGGTCTCGGGCGCGAGCCTAGCCGTCCCTGCCATCGCCGGTGCACACCTGGCTCGGTGCCCTCGCGGCCCGCTCCGTCGTGCCGCGTGCCCGTACCGCTCTCGGCCCGTCGCTCTCAGCCCGCGTCGTCGAAGGCGTTGAGCACGTCGGTGAGCTCCAGTCCGTCGAGCGAGCCGAATCCGCTGATCCCGCGGAGCTCGTCCAGTCCGTTCAGCCCGGGCCGTTCGCGACGGGCGGGCCTCGCGGGGCCTGGGCCCGCGGTCGTGAAGCCGCCGTGTCCGTGGTCTGCGGGGACCAGCGCCCAGACGGTGACCTCGCCGACGGTGTCGTCCCGGACGCCCCACTCCCGGGCGAGGGCGCTGATGATGTTGAGCCCACGCCCGCCACGCGCGGTGACGGACGGGGTGGACGGAACCGGCCTTGTCGGCCCGCCGCCGTCGGTGACCTCCACGGTCAGGTCGCCTCTTCTGTCCACACGCCATGCGGCGCGGATGTCGCCGTCGCCCACCTCTGAGTGCTGCCCCAGCGGTCTGCCGTGCCGACAGGCGTTACTGAGGAGTTCGGAAAGGATCAGTACAGCGTCGTCGACCACGGTGTCCGCGACCCCGTTGCTGCGCAGTTGTTCGCGCATACGGTGTCGCGCCTGCCCCACGCCCGCAGGGCCATGGGGTACGGCCATGCTCGACGACGTCGGCACTTCCTGTGCCACCACAAACGCCACCCCCGAGACCTCCTTTGCCCCACGCCACGGATTGGATGCCCTCCTGGACTGCGCCGGAAACCGGCCAAAGCCCTGTCAGTGATGCACTCGTAACGATCGATTGCGGAGTGAATGCGCCGGTGCACCCCCTGTAACTGATATTAAGAGCGGCCGAGTTGTGACAGAACCTGTTTCGGGCGGTTCGTGATGATTGCTTCCACCCCTAGGCGTACACAGAGCTCGACGTCCGCCGGCTCGTTCACGGTCCACACGTGCACCCGGTGCCCCGCACGGTGCAGCCGCTCGATGTACCCGGGGTTGTTGCGTACGATCCGCATCCCCGGACCGGCGATCCGGGACCCGGCGGGGAGCCGCCCGTCGCGCAGCCGCGGCGAGACGAACTGCATCAGGAAGACGGTGGGCAGGGTGGGGGCGGCGGCCCGGACGCGGTAGAGGGACCGCGCGGAGAAGCTCATGACGCGTACCGGCGACGGACCCTCGGGCGGCGGAGTGTCGAGGCCGAACCGCCTGAGCAGGTGGAGCAGGCGCTCCTCGACCTGTCCGGCCCAGCGTGTGGGGTGTTTGGTCTCGATGGCCAGCTGGAGCGGCCGGCCGGCCGCCCGGACGTCGTGGGCCAGTTCGAGAAGCCGTTCCAGCGTGAGCACGGACGTGAGCTCACCCGGCACGGGGTCCCAGTCCGGCGACTCCTCGTGGTCCTTCCAGGAACCGAAGTCGAGGGTGGCGAGATCGGCCAGTTCCAGGGCGGAGACCGCTCCCCGGCCGTTCGACGTGCGGTTCACCCTGCGGTCGTGGACACAGACCAGCTGACCGTCCGCGGTGAGACGCACATCGCATTCCAGGGCGTCGGCCCCGTCCTCGATGGCTTTGCGGTACGCGGCCAGAGTGTGCTCGGGGGCGTCGTCCGACGACCCGCGGTGGGCGATGACCTGGATGGGAGGCCGGTGCGAGGGTAGGCGTGCGTGGGTCACCGCGTCATCGTGTCACCGGGAGACGCCCGGCACGGACACCTTGTTGCGTAGGACCGTTTTGCCTGATGTAAGGAATGGTGTGCGGATGCACAGGTCCTGCTTACAGTGGCCTGACGTGCTGTGGGAAAAGCTGACTGCAGACACGTGCACAGCGGATCTCTTGCCGAACGCCGAGTGGAACCGAGGAGTAAAGAGCTGTGAGCACCGAGAACGAGGGCAACGAGGGCAACGCGGTTCCGTCCGCACCGTCTGTTCCGTCCGTACCTCCCGTGCCGGCTGCCGCTCCCGAGGGCACCCCGCAGGGAGGCCCGCCCGCGCCGGAGGTCCCGCCCGCCGCTCCCGCGGACGCGCCGACGTCCCAGGTTCCGGGGGCCACACACCATGACGGCGCCGGTGGGGCGCACCATGACGGCGCAACCCCGGCCGCCGCCCACGAGCAGCACCCGTACGCGCCGCCGTCGCCGCAGCAGCCCCCGGCGGGCTCCGCCGGGTGGCCGCCGCCCCCTCCCGCGGTCCCCTCGTACGCGGACGGCGGCTCTCCGGCCTGGGGAGCCCCGGTGCCCTCCGATCCCGAGCCTCCGCGCAAGCGCCGGGCGAGCGGCCTGGTCGCCGCAGTGGCGGTGGCCGCACTGGTGGCGGGCGGAGTCGGCGGGGCCCTCGGCTACTGGGCCGCCGACAGCAACGACTCCGGTTCCTCGTCCGGGTCGACCACCGTCGCCGCCTCCAACAGTCCGAAGGACTTCAAGCGCGAGGCGGGCACGGTCGCGGGTGTGGCGGCGAGCGCGCTGCCCAGCGTGGTCACCATCGACGCACAGTCCGGTGACGGCGAGGGCGGTACGGGCACGGGCTTCGTGTACGACAAGGAAGGCCACATCCTCACGAACAACCACGTGGTGGCTTCCGCGGCGGACAGCGGCCAGCTGACCGCGACGTTCTCCAACGGCAAGAAGTACGACGCCGAGGTGGTCGGCCGGGCGCAGGGCTACGACGTGGCCGTGCTGAAGCTGAAGAACGCTCCGGACGGACTGACCCCGCTCGCCCTCGGCGACTCCGACAAGGTCGCGGTGGGTGACTCCACGATCGCTATCGGCGCACCGTTCGGTCTGTCCAACACGGTCACCACCGGCATCATCAGCGCGAAGGCCCGCCCGGTCGCCTCCGGTGACGGTTCCAGCAACAAGAACTCCTACATGAGTGCCCTGCAGACCGACGCCTCGATCAACCCGGGCAACTCGGGCGGACCGCTCCTGGACGCGGGCGGTGCCGTCATCGGCATCAACTCGGCCATCCAGTCCACCAGCGGCGGCGGAGTCGGCCAGTCCCAGGCGGGCTCCATCGGCCTGGGCTTCGCCATCCCGGTCAACCAGGCGAAGAACGTCGCCGAGCAGCTGATCAGGACGGGCCAGCCCGTCTACCCGGTGATCGGTGCGACGGTGACGATGGAGGAGAAGACGGGCGGCGCCGTGATCTCGGAAGAGGGCGCGGGCGGCACCCCCGCCGTCACTCCGGACGGCCCTGCGGCCGATGCGGGGCTGAAGGCGGGCGACGTGATCACCAAGTTCAACGACACGGTGGTCGAGAGCGGCCCGACGCTGATCGGCGAGATCTGGACCCACAAGCCGGGTGACAAGGTGACGCTCACCTACAAGCGCGACGGCAAGACGGCGACGGCCGAACTCACCCTGGGCGAGCGCAAGGGCGACAGCTGACCGGCTAGGCTGTTCCACGCATCGAGCCGTCCCCGGTCCGCCGGGGGTGCGGCGCCGACGCGGGGTGGGTTGCCCGAGCGGCCTAAGGGAACGGTCTTGAAAACCGTCGTGGCGCGAGTCACCGTGGGTTCAAATCCCACACCCACCGCAGGTGAACGGCCCCTGACCAGGTAAATCGGTCGGGGGCCGTCGTGCTGCAGAAGTGGCGTCGACCGGCGTGGGTCCCCGGGCCGTCGGGCATGGGACACGCACGGGGCACGGGTTTGAAGGCGGCTTCGGGGAGATCCGGAGGCCGCGTGGTGGCCCGCCACCGCTGCGGTACGTCTTCGTGTTCTGTCCCTGATGCCTGACGTGACTTGGATATCCGGTCCCGCCCGGATGAATCAGCAACTCCCGACCGCGTGGTAGATGAAGACCGTGCCGCCATCCGAATCGACCGTCTCGTAGACGTCCCACAGGGTGCCGCCGGCGCATTCCTGCGCCATGCGAAGGGCCGAGGGGCCACCCGTCGGAAACGGTACGCACTTATCGATTCTGCCCGGCGTGCGGGCGCCTCCCTTGGGTTTAGGTGCTGTCAGGGCCCTGGCCGACGCGCTGCTTATCTTCTCGACGACTATTTCGGCGTCGGGATCCACGTAATACGTGTACAGATCCTCGCCACCACTGCTCCGACGGCCTGAGGACTCCCTCTTGCGGATGCTGCCGTTGGTGATCCACCAGATCGAGTCGCCGTCGCAGCAGTCGCAGGGGTCCGTGACGCACACGCACAGGCAGGGAATGATGGGAACGCGATCTCCCCGGCTGAGGGGGTGGTCACCTCCGGGGCCCTCCAGAGGAACGGCCGTGACGCGGACTGTGGTTGCTCTTTCGACCCTGCCTGTCAGCGCCTGTTCGAACGTTTCCATTTCAACTCCTTTGCTCGGACATTTCTCCTCTCAGCCCAGACTGCCCACAGGGGTCACTGATCGCAATTTGGGCTCCCAGCGTCGTGTCCATTGCTCCCCAAGGGGTGCTTCACATAAGCGGGATGGAGAATTCCTGAGCGGAAACTCGCTGTCACGGAGCAAGTTGTGAGGGGACGTTCCTGCCTGTGTGGGGCTGGTCCGGAGAGCGGGGGCGACGGAGACGGGCCGTGCCAGGAATTCATTTGACGGTGGGTCGGGAGTGCTGGACAGACTGTGCGGGCCCCGGGTGCTCGCAAGCTCGGGGGGCATGGACCGGCGTTCGCGCCGGCGAGCACTTGCTCCTGAGCAAGGCCGTCGCGAGACGGGCGATCGCCGGTCACTCGAGCGCGGTCACCGGTGCCCGTCCGGATATGGCCGCATGAGTGGTGACGGGCCAAGTGCCTCGCGGATGTGCGGCAGCTGCCGGGGCGGCGGTGTGGGCTGCCGGAGTTGCCCAGGGCGCTGCCCCCGCTGGTCTGCTCCGCGGCCCGGGCCGCCTCGGTCCACAGGCGGTCGAGATGGCCGGGGTGCTCCTCGCTGCCCGGGAAAGAGGGCGACGAGGAGCGCGCGGTCAGGGTGTCCGGCGCGGGGTGGTCAGGCGTGCTGCGGAGGCGATCGTGGCGCGGGCCTCCTGTCCGGTGAGGCCGGTGCTCGTCGCCGCCTCGGTGAGCGCCTCCGCGAGGTCGTCGCCGAAGCCGTGTTCGTACGCGCGGCAGGCGGCCCAGAACAGGCGGGTGTTGCGCTGGCCTTCGTGTGCCTCCCGTACGAACTGGGCCAGTCCCTGACCCCGCCGGGCGGGGGACGTCCGGCCGACGGGGTGGTCGGTGTGCTGCCGGGTCGTCAGCAGGCGCAGGAGGCCGCGGGGGCAGGGGGCCGGTACCAGGTGCGCCGTACCGGGGGCGAGTCTGTAGCGGCCGTGGGCCGTGACCGATCCGGGGCCGACGAGGTAGCCGCCCGCGCCGCGTACGTCGATGCCGGGAGCGAGGCGGCCTGCCGAGTTGGACACGGAGACGCCGGACGGGCCGGTCAGCCAGAGGTGTCGGCCGCCGCTGGGCGTGAGCACCGTGACGGTGGCCGGGATGGTGAACAGGTGCTGGAGGGCCAGGTGCTGGAGCGCGGCCACGGAGTCGTTGCCGTGAACGGTGTCGATGTCGAGATCGATGCCGATCAGGCGGTGCGGCGGTCGGCCGCAGGCGATGCCGTAGCCGGTTGCCTTGGGTGCTGCGGCGAAGAGGGCGCGAACCGCGGCCGGGTCGGTGGTGGCGTCGTGGACCCCGTGCCCGGGCAGCCCGCAGGCGCCCCGGCAGCGCACGGGCGGTGTCTCGTCGCGGTGAGGAGAGCGCAGGGCGGGGAGCTTGGTGGCTGACAGCGGGAAGACGGGGAGCCCGCGCTCGGCGGCGGAGAGCGCGTGGGCCAAGGCCAGGGTGGCGGTCTGACTGTCGGTGGTGGCCATGGAGCTATTTTCGTACAGATGTTCGAGGAAGGGAAGGGGGGTGCTCGGGGTGGAGTGCTTCTTCGCGGCAGGGTTTACCAGGGGTTCGTCATACGTGCGAGGGAATCGCGCAGCATGGGCGGTTCGCCGGGGATGCGGTGGGAAGTTCTGCTCCTGCGACGTCGTGACCAGCACCGAGGCGGTCGGCCAACTGCTTCGGAACCAGCCGTACCAAGCCGCATCTTCGGTTCCTGGAGGAAATTGACATGGCAAGTATCCGTACCGCTCGCGCCCTCGCCGTCGTCGCCGCTCTGCCTCTTGCCGCCGCCTTGTTCGGAGGGGTCGCGGTGGCCGACAACGGTTCGTTCGCGAAGGACGGATCGAACGCGGCGGTGGCGACCATCGGGTCCGGCGGTGTCGGCGGGAACAACTCCGGCAATTCGTCCACGTCGCAGCAGCAGGCCGTCGGTCTCGGCGCTTCCAACCACAGCAACTCCGCCCAGGTGACCGGATCGGCCTTCACGGTGATCGACCAGTCCACGGACATCATCGCGGTCAACTTCACACCGCTCTGGTGAACTGAGAGGGTCGGCCCGTGCGGCGGTGGCCACGGCCGCTGCCGCACGGGCCGCTGCCGCATGTGTGCCCCCGTGCAGGCCGCTTCCGCGTGTGCCGGGTCGTCTCCCGGGGCGGGGCCCTGAGGTGAGGACCCTGAGGCGGGTGCGCCGTTCCTCCACCTTCAGGAGGTCGGCCCCGCCGGGCGCCTACAACCTGAGGCGGACGCGGCTTCGGGACCTGGGGCCGATCCCCTCGTCCGCGCCCGCTCCTAGCGTGGAGGAATGACCACGCCAGTCTGCACCGGCGCCTCCACGGCGGTCGCTGCCTCCGCCGGACACCGCCGTTATCCGTCGTTCTCGTCCTACGTACGGGCCAGGGGCCCCGTGCTGCTGCGCACCGCGCGTTCCCTCACCGCGAATCCGAGCGACGCCGAGGACCTGCTGCAGACCGCCCTCACCAAGACGTACGTCGCCTGGGAGCGGATCGAGGACCACCGGGCCCTGGACGGGTACGTCCGCCGCGCACTGGTGAACACCCGGACCTCGCAGTGGCGCAAGCGCAAGGTCGACGAGTTCGCCTGCGGGGAGCTCCCGGAGAAGGAGGCCCCGCCCGCGCCTGACCCGGCCGAGCGGCAGTCACTGCACGACGCGATGTGGCGGGCCGTGCTCAAGCTCCCGGACCGCCAGCGCGCGATGGTCGTCCTGAGGTACTACGAAGACCTCAGCGAGGTCCAGACGGCCGAGGTGCTGGGGGTGACCGTCGGAACGGTCAAGAGCGCGGTGTCGCGTGCGCTCGGGAAGCTCCGTGAGGATCCCGAGCTCAGCCCGGTCCGGTGACCGAGGGAGGTTCCGTGAGGATCCTGAGCTCAGCCCGGTGCGGTGACCGAGGGAGGTTCCGTGAGGATCCTGAGCTCAGCCCGGTGCGGTGACAGAGGTGCCCTCTGCCGGCGGCCCGGCCCCGGGAACCGGGAACCCGGTGACCAGGCCCCTTCCGGCGCCGCCCCGCACTCGCCCCGCAGCCCGGATCTGCGGGCCGACATCGATTCGTGCTCCCGGAAGTAGTGACATACCGCTTGGTATGTGAGCAGAATCAACGCACCTTTTCTGCCGCGTAGCGCCCACCGGGAGGACGCCGTGCTGAGCACCATGCAGGACGTACCGCTGACTGTGACCCGCATCCTGACCCATGGGATGACCATCCACGGGAAGTCGCAGGTGACGACCTGGACCGGCGAACCGGAGCCGCAGCGGCGCAGTTTCGCCGAGATCGGGGCGCGCGCCTCGCAGCTGGCGCACGCTCTGCGTGACGAGCTGGGCGTCGAGGGCGACCAGCGCGTCGCCACCCTCATGTGGAACAACGCCGAGCACGTCGAGGCGTATCTGGCGATTCCCTCCATGGGCGCCGTCCTGCACACGCTCAACCTACGGCTCCCCGCGGAACAGCTGGTCTGGATCGTCGACCACGCCGACGACAAGGTCGTCCTCGTCAACGGTTCTCTGCTCCCGCTGCTGGCACCGCTGCTCCCCCACCTGCCCTCCGTCGAGCACGTGGTGGTGTCCGGCCCGGGCGACCGCTCCGCGCTCGACGGCATCACGCCCCGGGTGCACGAGTACGAGGAGCTGATCGCGGGCCGTCCCGTCTCCTACGCATGGCCCGAGCTGGACGAACGCCAGGCGGCCGCCATGTGTTACACGTCCGGGACCACCGGGGACCCCAAGGGCGTCGTCTACTCCCACCGTTCCATCTACCTGCACTCCATGCAGGTCAACATGGCCGAGTCGATGGGTCTGACCGACAAGGACACGACCCTTGTCGTGGTGCCGCAGTTCCACGTGAACGCGTGGGGGCTGCCGCACGCGACGTTCATGACCGGCGTCAACATGCTCATGCCCGATCGCTTCCTGCAGCCGGCTCCGCTTGCCGACATGATCGAGAAGGAGCGGCCGACGCATGCCGCCGCCGTCCCCACGATCTGGCAGGGGCTGCTGGCCGAGGTCACCGCCAAGCCGCGCGACCTCTCCTCCATGGCCAGGGTCACCATCGGCGGCGCAGCCTGTCCGCCCGCCCTGATGGAGGCGTACGACAAGCTCGGTGTCCGCCTCTGTCACGCCTGGGGCATGACGGAGACGTCTCCACTCGGCACCATGTCCAACCCGCCCGCCGGGCTGACCGAGGAGCAGGAGTGGCCGTACCGCGTCACCCAGGGCCGCTTCCCGGCCGGTGTCGAGGCGCGGCTGACCGGCCCCGGAGGCGAACACCTGCCGTGGGACAACGAGTCGGCGGGGGAGCTGGAGGTCCGCGGCCCCTGGATCGCCGGCGCGTACTACGGCGGTGCGCACGGCGAGGACCTGCGTCCCGGGGACAAGTTCAGCGAGGACGGCTGGCTGCGGACGGGTGACGTCGGCGTGATCAGCCGGGAGGGGTACCTCACGCTGACCGACCGTGCCAAGGACGTCATCAAGTCCGGCGGTGAGTGGATCTCCAGCGTCGACCTGGAGAACGCGATCATGGCGCACCCGGATGTGGCCGAGGCCGCGGTGGTCGCCGTCCCCGACGAGAAGTGGGGCGAGCGTCCCCTCGCGACCGTCGTCCTCAAGGAGGGCGCCACCGCCGACTATGCGGCGCTCAGGACCTTCCTCGCCCAGTCCGTCGCCAAGTGGCAGCTGCCCGAGCGCTGGACGATCGTCCCGGCGGTGCCGAAGACGAGCGTGGGCAAGTTCGACAAGAAGGTGATCCGCAGGCAGTACGCCGACGGAGAGCTGGACGTCACACAGCTCTGAGCCGCGACGCCCCGGAGGGCCGGGGCCCGGCCGTTGCCGAAGCGGCCGGGCAGGTCGTCCGACGCCCGGGCAGGTGGTCCGACGGCCGGGAGCGGCCGCACAGGACGAGGGCGGTACGGGAACCCCCCGTACCGCCCTCGTCGTAGGCCGCCCGATGCCGTCGTCCGAGCGGGTCAGTTCGTCCCTATCTTCGCCAGCAGATCCACGATCCGGGACTGCACCTCGTCGCTCGTCGAGCGCTCGGCCAGGAAGAGCACCGTCTCACCGGAAGCGAGCCTCGGAAGGTCCGCCTCCTCCATGCCGGCCGAGGTGTAGACGACCAGCGGCGTGTGGTTCAGCGAGCCGTTCGCACGGAGCCAGTCGATGATCCCGGCGCGGCGGCGGCGTACCTGCATCAGGTCCATCACCACCAGATTCGGACGCATCCGGGTGGCGAGGTCGACCGCCTCGCTGTCACCCGCCGCCCGTGCCACCTGCATGCCGCGCCGCTCCAGCGTCTCCGTCAGCGCCAGGGCGATCTCCTCGTGTTCCTCGATCACCAGGACCCTCGGCGGATGCTGGTCGCTGTCGCGCGGGGCGAGCGCCTTGAGGAGCACGGCAGGGTCGGCACCGTACGCCGCTTCCCTGGTCGCCTGCCCCAGACCGGCCGTCACCAGCACCGGGACCTCTGCCGCAACAGCCGCCTGACGCAGCGACTGCAGCGCCGTACGGGTGATCGGCCCGGTCAGCGGGTCGACGAACAGTGCGGCGGGGAACGCCGCGATCTGGGCGTCGACCTCCTCGCGGGAGTGCACGATCACCGGGCGGTAGCCGCGGTCGCTGAGGGCCTGCTGCGTCGAGACGTCAGGCGCCGGCCATACGAGCAGCCGGCGCGGATTGTCCAGCGGCTCCGGAGGCAGTTCGTCGTCGACGGGCTGCGGCTGCGGCCGGTTGGCCACCTCTACGGCGCCCCCGGGGCCGTCCAGCGGCTCAGGCCCCTCGGCTCCCTCGTCGGGGGCGCCGATCGCGTACGAACGGCCCTCGGACGCGGGGGCGGACATCAGACGGCCGGAACCGCTGCCCTGCACGGTGTTTCCCTGCGCCTGCGCCTGCGCCGTGGGCTGCGGAGGCGCAGGCGCAGGAGCGGGCTGCGCAGGCGCGGGGGCCATGGCGGGCGGGGCCTGGTGCTCGGCCTCGGGCGGGGCGGCGAGCTTACGGCGCCGGCCCGCACCACCGAGCGTCTGGTTCTGCTGGTGCGCGAGGTGCTGCGCGAAGGGCACGCCCTGCCCCAGGGTCCGCACGCTGAAAGCGCGGCCCTGGGTCGAGTCCGAGGAGGCCGGCATGGGCGCCTCGGCGGGCAGCGGCTGGCGTCGTGCGTCAGGGACGGGCACCGGCGCGTCGGTGTCGGCCGGGTGCGGCTCCGGTGCGGGGGCGGAAGCGGGCGCGGGGCCGGCCGGAGCGGCGATCGTGCCCGTGGTGTGGGTGGTGCCGGCCGGGCCGGCCCAGGGCCCGTCACCGGCCGGGTCCGTGTCGTCCACACGAGCCGGTGCGGCCTGCTCCTGCACCGGGGCGCCGCTCTGCGCCCAGTCGGGCTGCGGAGGAACGGCGGGCAGCGGCTGGCCCGGAACGGGATGGCCCGGGCGAGCCATCGGCTCCGGAGCATCCGAGGGCCGTGCCCTTCGGCGGCCGGACGGTGCGGGGTGCGGTTGCGGCGGGGTGTGATCCGCGTCCGGCGCGGTCCGTACGGCGTCGTGGCGCTCGGGCAGCGAAGCGCTCCCGGCCGTGACCGGCTGCGCGCCCGGGGGCACGGGCCGGGGCGCGGCCGGTACGGGGACGGGCTGCGGGGCGGGTGCGGCCGGGCTCCCGGCCGGCGGTGCCACGACAGGTGAACCCGGAGCCACCGGCGGGATCCGGTCCGCCGCGGCAGGCGGCAGCGCGAAGGCCGTGCGCGGCCCAGTGGGCTCGGCCGCCGCGGCGCGTTCCTGTGCCGCGGCGAGAGCCCGGCGGGCCCGTCGTCCTCCGGGCTGCTGATCCTGCTGCGCCTGCTGAGCCGGGCCCTCGGGTGAGGCGAGGGCGGGCAGCGCGGGCCGGCCGCCGCCCTGCTGACCGGTCCGCCCGGAGGCGTTCTGCGGCACACCCTGGGGCGGCACCGTCTGTCCGCGCTGCGGGCGTCCGCCGCCCCCCTGCGCACCCTCGGCCGCCGTGACCACGGACCCCTCCGAGGGGGCGGAGGCCGCCGCGGGGAGCGCCAGCGCCTGCCGGGGCTGCTCCGCCGGGGCTTCCGCACCCGACTCCGCGGGGCTGGGCCGGCCGCGCCTGCGGCCGGAGCCCTCGCTCCGCTGAGGCGCGGTCAGCTCCTCTTCCTGCCGCTGTTCCTGCGGGGGAGTGGAATCACGGCGTGCCCGGCGCCGGCCGGTCGGCTCCGCCGCCGCGGTGTCGCCGGACTCCGGAGCGTCCGCTTCCGCGTCGACAGAGCTGTCCAGGAACGCGTCCGTCGACGCCCGGCGCGCGCGGCGGCGGCCGCCCTGTGCGGGCTGGGGAGCGGGCTCCGGTACGGCGATCTCCTCGGGCACCGCTACGGCGGTTTCCTCCGCCACCGGGAGCGGCGGGGGCGCGACGGTCCCGGAGCCCGTGCCGAGCGGCACCTCCAGGACGTACGCGCTGCCGCTCATCCCGGCCATCTCGTGGGTCTGGAGCACACCGCCGTGCGCGCGTACGATCCCGCGGACGATCGGCACATGCACCGGGTCGCCCCCGGCGAACGGCCCGCGCACCTCGATGCGTACGACGTCACCCCGCTGCGCCGCGGCCACGACGACCGTGGAGTCGACGTAACCGCCGCCCGGCACCGGCCGGGCCTTGCCGGTCGAGTCGACACCTGCCACGTCGGCGACGAGATGGGCGAGTGCCGTGATCAGACGGCTCGCGTCGACCTCGGCCTCGATCGGCGGTGCGTGCACCGCGAACTGCGCACGCCCGGGACCGATCAGCTCGACCGCGCCGTCGATGCCCGCGGTCACCACGGCGTCGAGCAGCACCGGCTGCTTGACGAGATCCTCGGTGCCGGTGTCCAGGCGCTGGTAGCTCAGTACGTTGTCGACGAGCGTCGTCATGCGCGCGTAGCCCGCGGCCAGGTGGTGCAGGATCTGGTTGGCCTCGGGCCAGAGCTGACCGGCCGGGTCCGCGGCGAGGGCCGAGAGTTCGCCTCGCAGCTCCTCCAGCGGCCCACGCAAGGACTCGCCGAGCACGGCTGTCAGCTGGGTGTGCCGCGCTTCGAGACCGGTGAGACGCTCCGCCTGCTCCTCCAGCTCGGAGGCGTACCGCTCGGTCCGGTCCGCGCTCTCGGCCGCGTGCTGTTCGGTGAGCGCGGTGACCTCGGCACGGTGGTTCTCGGTGAGCGCGGCGACCTCGCTCCGGTGGCTTTCCGTGAGCGCGGCGATCTCGGCGGCGTGCTGCTCGGCCAGCCCGGAGACCTCACCGGTGTGCTGCTGCGTCAGCTCCTCGAACGGCCTGCGGTCGGTGAACGTCATGACGGCGCCGACCAGCTGGTCCCCGTCGCGCACCGGCGCGGTCGTGAGGTCCACCGGTACCTGGGCACCGCTCTTGGACCAGAGCACCTGCCCGCGCACCCGGTGCTTGCGGCCGGACCTCAGGGTGTCGGCGAGCGGCGACTCCTCGTAAGGGAACGGGCCGCCCTCCGCGCGGGAGTGCAGGATCAGCGGGTGCAGCTCCTGGCCGCCGAGGTCGCTGGCGCGGAAACCGAGGATCTGTGCGGCGGCGGGGTTGACCAGGACGACCCTGCCGTCCGTGTCGGTGCCGACGACACCCTCCGAGGCGGCCCGCAGGATCATCTCGGTCTGGCGCTGCGAACGGGCCAGCTCGGCCTCCGTGTCCACAGTGCCGGAGAGATCCCGTACGACGAGCATCAGCAGCTCGTCGCCGGTGAAGCTGGAGTGGATGTCGTTGTATCCGGCCTGACCGCTGTCCAGGGAGGCACTGGTGACCTCGACGGGATAGTCGGTGCCGTCCGTCCGGCGCGCGGTCATCCGCGTCGGCTTCGTCCTGCCCTGCTCGTCCGCGGTGTCCGGCGTGCGCATCGACCCCGGGATCAGCCTCGAGTCGAACTCGGGAAGCAGGTCGAGCAGTCCGCGCCCCACGAGCGCGGTGCCCGGGGTCTCGAACATCTCGAGTGCGATGGTGTTGGCGTTGACGACCGTGCCGTTGCAGTTGACGAGCAGGAGCCCGTCCGGGAGGGCGTCGAGGATGGCTGCGAGGCGAGCAGCGCCTCGGGATGGCCTGCTGCTCACGAGACGCTTCCTCCCTGAATACCGCACCTTGCCGACAGCGGGCCCGATCCTGCCCCTCGGGCCTCAGGCTGTCACTGGAGGAGTCTAAAGGCAGGGAGCGCGTGGCGGGCGGTGGATGAGGGGGAGCTCTCACCAAGGTTCTGTGCGCACGGTGTACGCCGGGGGGTCATGTCGCGAGCTCGGGCGCCCCCTCTGACGTGCGTCGATGCGCTGCGACAGGGTTCGCGGGCGGCCCGAAGTGCCCCTGGAACACGCCTGAACGGGCCCCGGGGGCGGCCTGTGTGCGCCCCCGGGTGCGTCGTCCCGCCCGGGCTGAGCCCCGGCGCACGCTGCGCCGAACCGGTTACCTCGCGGAGGGGAGCACCGGCACCAGATCGTTCCACCGCGAGATCTCGCAGCCGTTGGCCCGGCTGAACCGGGCGTCGATGTCAGTCCCCTGCCAGGTGCCCTGCACCCGGGCGGCGGCCGGCCCGCCGGCCTGCTGGGTGCACATGGCGTTGCGGTCCGTGGCCGTGAAGGGGTTGTCCCCCGACTCCGCGGCCTCGTCCAGCAGGTCGCAGGCACGCTGCGCGGCGGGGTGACTGCCGCCCGCCGGGCCGCACTCCAGCTCGAAGGTCCCGTCGGCCGCCGGGTTCCCGGACTCCGAGACCGTCACGGTGAGCCGGGTCCTCATGTCCTGCGCAGCCGGCCAGTCCCCTTGGAGCAGGGGAAGCGGGGGCAGCGGTACGAGGGGGGACGCGGCCGTGGCGACGGGCGCGGCGGCGGACAGCGCGGCGAGGGACGCGACGGCGGTGAGGGTGAGGCGGCGCAGCATGCGGGGCTCCTGTTGTTCTGGCGCGCCCTGGAGCGCGCCGGCCTGCTCCGGTGCACGGCCGGGTGAGGGCGGGCGCCGGGGACATGGGTGTCGGGACGGAGGGCGGAGCCCTCGTTCTCTCTAACGCTCCTTACGCCCGCACGTTGCGCAACTCATGGGGGGCCGACCGGAAAAGCGGCTCCCGAACGTCTGACCGGTCCGCGGTGGAAGCCCGGACGCTGCGCCCGGCCGGGCGCGCAAGGGCGGGCGGGCGCAGCCAGGTCCCCCGCAGGGCGCTTTGCCTCGCCGCCCACCTGCCTAGTACCGTGGGCGGCGATTGGTGACAGCGCGCTCGACTGTGTCATCATCTGCACGCACCACTCGCGCTTGCGCGAGGTGTGCTGGAGGCGTCGCCTAGTCCGGTCTATGGCGCCGCACTGCTAATGCGGTTTGGGTCTTAAAGCCCATCGAGGGTTCAAATCCCTCCGCCTCCGCAAGATCCCGAAGCCCCGTGCCCCCGGCACGGGGCTTCGGTCTTTCCCGGCCGCGCGAACTTGCTCCAGAACGGAGTTTTCGCAGCTCAGCCCTGGTTTGGCTAATGGATTTCGCGTCACGGCACAGGTCATGTAATGTTGTTCTCGCAACGCCGACCGGGGAGAAAAAACCGGGAAGCGGGACCGAGGCTCAGGCCGAGGACAAGCACTCGTAGCTTAACGGATAGAGCATCTGACTACGGATCAGAAGGTTGCAGGTTCGAATCCTGCCGAGTGCACAGCAGGCCAGAGGCCCTCAGGAGAAATCCTGAGGGCCTCTGCCGTTTGCGCCTGCGCCATGGCGGTACCTGTACCGCTCTGCCCCGGGAACCGGCCGGACGGGGCTGACGGGTGAAGGGGCATCATGCCCGATGCCAGGACCGGGACGACCGGGCCGAGTCCCCTTCGCCTGCGAGGCGGCGGAGTCTCGGGCCCGGCCGGGTCAGGCCGACTCCTTGACGGTCGTGGCCGCTCCGGCTCGCTCCCGCACCACGCGGCGGCGCCGGACCGGGAGCCCGAACGTCGGGTTGCCGACCCCCCAGGCCGCGCCTTTGCAGACCAGCTCCTTGTAGACGGCGGCGAGCCGTCCGGTCAGGGCCGCCCGGACCGCGCGGTCGTCGGCGGTGACGTACTGGATCAGGCCCTCCCTGCGCCCCAGGGAGATGCACTGGTTGAAGTAGCGGATCGGCACGGTCGGAAGCTTCGCGCCGGTCAGGCGTGCCGCGATGGCGTCGGAGGCCTGCAGCGCGGTGAAGCCGCCCGAGGCGCACGACATCCGTAGCGGCTTGTCTCCGGGGCCCATCGCCATGGCCGCGTCGCCGATGGCGTAGACGTCCGGGTGCGAGGGCGAGCGCATGGTCCCGTCGACCACGATCTGGCCCGTGCCGGTGACTTCCAGCGTGGTCGCCTGCGCGATCGGGTGGACCGCGAAGCCGGTCGTCCACACGGTGACCGCGGCGGGGATCTTCTCGCCGTCGGCCGTGGTGACGTGGCCGGCCTCGACGGCGGTGACGGCCGTGTGTTCGTGCACGGTGATGCCGAGTTCTCCGAAGACCTTCCGCACGTGTCCGCGGCCCTTGGGCGAGAGCCAGTCGCCGAGCGTGCCTCGGGCGGCGAGGGCGACATCGAGGTCCGGGCGGGCCTCGGCGATCTCGGTCGCGGCCTCCAGGCCCGTGAGGCCGCCGCCTACGACGACAACGGGCTGACCTGCGTCCAGACCGGCAAGACGCTCGCGCAGGCGGAGTGCTCCGGGGCGCCCGGTGATGTCGTGGGCGTACTCGGTGGTGCCGGGGACGCCCTGGGTGTTCCAGCCACTGCCGAGGGCGTACACAAGGCTGTCGTACTCCAGGTCCTCGGTGCCGGTCGCGCCGGGGGCGCTGACGGTGACGGTCCTGCGGTCGACGTCGACGCCGGTGACCTTCGCGAGCTTCAGTTCGACGCCGGTGCCCGCGAACATCTTCCCGAAGGCGCGCGGTTCGAGGTCGTGGCCGACCGCCAGCTGGTGCATCCGGACGCGCTCGACGAAGTCGGGCTCGGCGTTGACGAGGGTGATCGAGACGTCCTCGCGGTGGAGGCGCCTGGCGAGGCGGCCGGCGGCTGTGGCCCCCGTGTATCCGGCTCCGAGGACGATGATGCGGTGCTTCATTTTCCTGCTCCTGTCTCGCGGGTTCGCCACTTGAACCGGGCAGGCCTCCGTTTCCTGACAGGGCCGCGATGTGAAGCACGTCACGCCGCGGTCAGAAGGGGATGAGCAGGGGCTCCCCGTGATCGGAGGCCGCCCACTGCCGGGTCGCGCGTTCGAGCTTGTCGGGGTTGACCTGGCTGCGGAACGCGGCGATGCCGCCGGCGGTGATCTCCAGGCACATGACGGCGATGACCCGGCCGTCGAGAACGACCACGAGGGACGGGGTGTTGTTCGCGGCCGCGGCGTAGACCGAGGGGGAGCCCCCCACGAGGGCGCGCTTGGCCTTTCCGGGCGTGAACATGCCCCGCATGAACCTGGCCACCGCGGGTGCGCCCTCGAACGGTGTGGCGCGGGCCGGCACCTTTCCGCCGCCGTCGCCGATCGAGACGGCGTCGTCGGTGAGCAGCCGCAGGAGGGGCTCGGTCCGGCCGCCGGCGGCGGCCGTGAGGAACTCGGCGACGATCCGGTGGGCGGCGGTCTCGTCGATCTCGGTGCGGGTCCTGCCCTCCGCGACGTGCTTCCTGGCGCGGTGGAAGATCTGCTGGCAGGCGGCTTCGGTGATGTCGAGGATCTCCGCGATCCTCCGGTGCGGGTAGTCGAACGCCTCACGCAGCACGTACACGACCCGCTCGTTCGGGGAGAGGCGCTCCATGAGGGTGAGGACCGCGTACGAAACGGATTCGCGCTGCTCGGCGGTGTCGGCAGGGCCGAGCATCGGGTCCCCGGCGAGCAAGGGCTCGGGCAGCCACTGGCCCACATAGGTCTCGCGCCGGGCGCGTGCCGAGGTGAGCTGGTTGAGGCACAGGTTGGTCAGGACCTTCGTCAGCCAGGCCTCGGGGACCTCGATGCGGCCGGTGTCGGCGGCCTGCCAGCGCAGGTACGTGTCCTGGACGGCGTCCTCGGCATCGCTCGCGGAGCCGAGGAAGCGGTAGGCGATGGCCTTCAGGCGGGGCATGGAGGCCTCGAACCGCTCCATGTCGTTCATGGTCGGAGCCATGGCCCGGATCCTAGCCCTCGTGGCGGGCGCCCGGCCGTCGGGTGCGCGGTGCGGGTGCCGGGCACCCGACCGGGCCGAACCAGTTCGGTCTGCGGCGTGGCCCCGCCGGTGGTGGCGTGGCGTCGGCCGAGAAGCCTCGTCCGTTAGGGTCTCCACGCGTCTCGTGGCGCGAGCGGAGAGGGGCGGCATGGGTGGCTGGCGGTGTACCGGGCTGCGCTGGCCCCACGGGGAGCCCGCGCTCGGGTGGGCGCGGAGCGACGGGTCCGGGCGGGGGCGGGTCAGCGTCCTCGCGTACGGCAGGGAGCTCGGGTTCCGGGCCGGGGGAGAGCGGACCTGCCTGGGCGCGCGCGGGAACCCGTGCCCGGTCGCGGCCGTGGTGCCCGCACGGAGTACGGGGGCGCGGTGCGCGGAGTGCGCGCGGCTGGACCGGGCGCACTCGGTGGCCGCCGACACGATTGCCGACGACCCGCGGACGTACCGCGTCTATCTGGCCTGGTTCGGTCCGGGCATGGTCAAGGTCGGCATCACCGGTGAGGCGCGGGAGGCCGCCCGGCTGCGGGAGCAGGGTGCCGTGGTCTTCAGCTGGCTGGGGCGTGGGCCGCTGATGGCCGCGCGGCGTACGGAGGAACTGCTGCGCTCGGCGCTCGGGGTGCCCGACCGGATCCCGTACGCGCGCAAGCGTGCCGCGCGGGACGAGCTGCCGGGGCCGGCGGAACGGGCCGCCGAGATCGAAGCGCTGTACGGGCGCGCGGCGGCGCTGGAGGGCGCCGGGTGGCCCGAGGCGCTGGAGCGGCTGCCGTTCGAGGCGGTCGACCACGCCGGGGTGTTCGGGCTCGACGGGGTGGGGCCCGCGGCGCGCGTGGTGACGGAGCTGGTGGGCGGCGGTGCGGTGGCCGGGCGGCTGGTGGCGGCGGCCGGGCCCGACCTGCATCTGGAGACCGCCGGCGACGGGATCGTCGTGCTGGACACGCGACTGGTCACCGGCTGGGACCTGGTGGGCGCCGACGCGCGGGCGGGGCTGAGCGTGCCGGTCGTGGCCGCGGGGGCCGGTGGCGTGCAGGACGGGCTGTTCTGACATCGTCACCGGAGATCGTTCCCGGTGACGTACGAGGCGGGAGGTGGGGCGGATGAGCGGCGACGACCGTGACCGTGACGACGTCGTGCGGTTCTGGCAGGGGCTCGGGCTGCCCGGGATCATCGATGTCCACACGCACTTCATGCCGGAGCGGGTGCTCAGCAAGGTGTGGGCGTACTTCGACGCCGCGGGACCGCTGACCGGGCTGGAGTGGCCGATCACCTACCGGCGGGACGAGGACGAGCGCCTCGCGTTGCTCCGTTCGTTCGGCGTGCTCCGGTTCACCTCGATGCTCTACCCGCACAAGGCCGGCATGGCGGCATGGCTCAACGGCTGGGCGGAGGCGTTCGCGGCCCGGGTGCCGGACTGCCTGCACACCGCGACGTTCTTCCCGGAGGAGGGCGCGGAGACGTATGTGCGCGAGGCGGTCGAGGCAGGCGCGCGCGTCTTCAAGTCCCATCTTCAGGTGGGTGGCTACGACCCGAACGATCCGCTGCTGGAGCCCGTGTGGGGGCTGTTGGCGGAGGCCGGTGTCCCGGTGGTGACGCACTGCGGTTCCGGGCCGGCTCCCGGCGCGTACACGGGCCCCGGGCCGATCGGACGGCTGCTGTCCCGCCATCCCCGGCTGAAGCTGGTGGTGGCGCACATGGGGATGCCGGAGTACGCGGAGTTCCTGGGGCTGGCGGCGGTGTACCCCGGGGTGCGGCTCGACACGACGATGGCGTTCACGGACTTCACCGAGGGCCTCACGCCGTTCCCGGCGGCTGAGCGCGGGCGTCTGGCCGATCTGGGGGACCGGATACTGCTCGGCACGGACTTCCCGAACATCCCGTATCCGTACGCCCATCAGCTGCACGCCCTGGAGCGGCTCGGCCTGGGCGACGCGTGGCTGCGGGCGGTCTGTCACGGGAACGCGAGCGAGCTCTTCCGGCAGGCATGAGGGCCCGCCGACGCGTTTCTCAGGAAATTCACAGGTAGGCGAAAGCTCGTTCTCACGGCCGGCTCACAGGCTTGAGGCCATGACGACGACCTCGCCCCAGGGGCGTACAGAACTCCTCAGGCCCGACCACAGCCCCGTCCGCGTACTGGTCGTGGACGACGAGGCCCCGCTCGCCGAGCTGCTCTCGATGGCCCTGCGCTACGAGGGGTGGGACGTGCGCAGCGCCGGGGACGGTGCGGGCGCCGTCCGTACGGCACGCGATTTCCGCCCCGACGCGGTGGTCCTCGACGTGATGCTCCCCGACATGGACGGGCTGGCCGTGCTGGGCCGGCTGCGGCGTGAGATCTCGGACGTGCCGGTGCTGTTCCTGACCGCGCGTGACGCGGTGGAGGACCGGATCGCCGGGCTCACGGCGGGGGGCGACGACTACGTCACCAAGCCGTTCAGCCTGGAGGAGGTCGTGGCGCGGCTGCGCGGTCTGATCCGCCGTTCCGGCACGGCGGCGGTCCGCAGCGAGTCGACCCTCGTCGTGGGCGATCTGGTGCTGGACGAGGACAGCCACGAGGTGAGCCGGGGCGACCACTCGATCCACCTCACGGCGACCGAGTTCGAGCTGCTGCGTTTCCTGATGCGCAACCCGCGCCGGGTGCTGAGCAAGGCTCAGATACTCGACCGGGTCTGGAACTACGACTTCGGCGGCCAGGCCAATGTCGTCGAGCTGTACATCTCCTACCTCCGCAAGAAGATCGACGCGGGGCGCACCCCGATGATCCACACCCGTCGCGGGGCCGGGTACCTGATCAAGCCCGGGGAGTAGCCGCGTGAGCGGGAAGGGCGCACGCCGCCCGTGGACGCTGCGGACCCGGCTCGTCGTGTACGCGGTCACGCTCATCGCGGTCGTCGCCGCTGTGATCGGTTCGGTCACCGCGATCGCGTTCCAGAGCTACATGTACGGGAAGCTGGACGGCCAGCTGCGCGACATCACCAGACTGGCCGAGGCCCGTCCGCCGGGCGGAGGCAGGATCACCCCGGGCGGCCCGGAGAGCGAGGACCCGCTGGACTTCGTCGGCAGGGGCGGCCCCGACACGTTCGGTGCCGTGGTGACCGACGGTTTTGTCACCGTCTCGAAGGTGATGAACGGTCCGAACGCCCAGCAGAGCAGCGAGGAGCTGTCGGACGCGCAGAAGAAGGCCCTCGAAGCCTCGGGGGTGACCCCGGACGGCGAACCCCATGACGTCGACCTTCCCGGGCTGGGCAGTCACCGCGTGCAGGTCGTTCCGTCGAGCGGCGGTACGTCCGTCCTCGTCGGCATCCCCACGGCGGAGGTGGACAAGGCCGTCACCACCCTCGTGCTCGTCGAGGTCTGCGTCACCGGCGCCGGGCTCATCGCCGCCGGGATCGCGGGCGCCGCCATGGTCGGCGTCGCCCTGCGGCCGCTGCGCAGGGTGGCGGCCACCGCGACCCGGGTCTCCGAACTCCCCTTGCACAGCGGCGAGGTCGCCCTGCTCGAACGGGTCCCGGAGGCCGAGGCGGATCCGCGTACCGAGGTCGGTCAGGTCGGCGCGGCCCTCAACCGGATGCTCGGGCACGTCGGTTCCGCCCTGGAGTCGCGGCAGAAGAGCGAGACGCGGGTACGGCAGTTCGTCGCGGACGCCAGCCATGAGCTGCGCACACCGCTCGCCTCGATCCGTGGGTACGCCGAACTGACCCGCCGGGGCCGGGAGAACGCCGGACCCGACACCCGGCACGCCCTGGGACGGATCGAGTCCGAGGCGGAGCGGATGACGGGCATGGTCGAGGACCTGCTCCTCCTGGCACGCCTCGACGCCGGACGCCCGCTCTCGTACGAGAGCACCGACCTCTCGCCACTCGTCATCGACGCGGTGAGGGACGCCCGCGTCGCGGACCGCACCCCCGGCGGTGCCCCGGGGGCCACACATCACTGGCGGCTCGAGCTGCCCGAGGTGCCCGCGACGGTGCTCGCCGATCCGACGAGGATCCAGCAGGTTCTGGTCAACCTGCTCGCGAACGCCCGTACGCACACACCGCCTGGAACCACCGTCACGGTGCGCGTGCGTCAGGCGAGCAGGGAACTGCCCCGGGTGACCCTGGAGGTCCAGGACGACGGGCCCGGTATCCCGGCCGGTCTGCAGCCGCGTGTCTTCGAGCGGTTCGCCCGCGGCGACGCCTCGCGCTCCCGGCACGCCGGGTCGACGGGGCTCGGCCTCGCCATCGTGCAGGCCGTCGTGGCCGCGCACGGCGGGCTGGCCGAGGTGCGGTCGGTGCCGGGCGACACGGTGTTCGCCGTCCACCTGCCGGCGGACGCGGTGCATGCGGGAGGCCGGGAGAACGGCCCCGGAGGCACTCCCCCGGCCGGGCCGGACCGCACCCTCCACGCTCCCGTGACGCACTCACAGGCGGACCACAGGCTCAGCACACGGATGTGACAGCGCGGTTGGCGAGTGTCGATGCCATGCGAACCGACACTCCCTGGAGCACCCTGCCGGCCCGGGATCATCTCCTGGCCGCAGCGGTCGGCGCTCCCGTACTCGATGTGGTGATCCCCGTGTACAACGAGGAGAAGGACCTCGAAACGTGTGTGCTGCGCCTGCACGACCACCTGGCGCGGACGTTCCCCTACGGTTTCCGGATCACCGTGGCGGACAACGCGAGCACCGACCGTACGCCCCGGGTGGCGGCGCGGCTCGCGGACCTCATTCCCGAGGTGCGGTCGTACCGGCTGGAGGAGAAGGGCCGGGGGCGGGCGCTGCGGACGGTCTGGTCCCACTCCGACTCCCCGGTCCTCGCCTACATGGACGTGGACCTCTCGACCGACCTGAACGCCCTGCTCCCGCTGGTCGCCCCGCTGATCTCCGGGCACTCGGACCTCGCCATCGGCTCGCGACTGGCCCGCAGTTCGCGGGTGGTGCGGGGCTCGAAGCGGGAGTTCATCTCACGGGCCTACAACCTGATCCTCCGGTCCTCGCTGGCCGCCGGGTTCAGTGACGCCCAGTGCGGCTTCAAGGCCATACGACGAGAGGTCGCGCAGCGACTGCTGCCCATGGTCGAGGACACCGGCTGGTTCTTCGACACCGAGATGCTGGTGCTCGCCGAGCGTGCCGGGCTGCGGATCCACGAGGTGCCGGTGGACTGGGTCGACGACCCCGACTCCACCGTGCACATCGTGAGGACCGCGACGGAGGACCTCAAGGGGGTCTGGCGGGTGGGCCGGGCCCTGGCCACCGGGGCGCTGCCCCTGGACCGGCTCGCGCGGCCCTTCGGCGACGATCCGCGCGACCGGGCCGTGCCCGGGGTGCCGCGCGGACTTGCCCGGCAACTGGTCGGCTTCTGTGTCGTGGGCGCACTGTCCACCCTCGTCTACCTCGCCCTGTACTCCCTCTTCCGATGGGGCGTCGGCCCGCAGTTCGCCAACGCGGCGGCCCTCCTCGTGTCCGCCGTGGCCAACACGGCGGCGAACCGGAGGCTCACCTTCGGGGTACGCGGCCGGGGCGGCGCCGCGCGCCACCAGGCGCAGGGGCTCGTCGTCTTCGCGATCGGACTCGCCCTCACCAGCGGCTCGCTCGCCGCGCTGGGCACGGCGTCCGGATCGGCGTCGCACGGCACGGAACTCGCCGTGCTGATCGCGGCCAACCTCGCGGCGACGGTGCTCCGGTTTCTGCTCTTCCGCGCATGGGTCTTCCCCGACCGGCGCACCGACCACCAGGACGCCCGCACGGGTGCCGCCCACGAACTGAGGAACGTCCGATGACCGCCGCCGCCACGCACCCGGACCACTACCAGGCCCCGCCCGACACCCCAGGGGCGCCCGCGTACGCCGCGGGCAGGCGGGAGCCGCCGGCACGGCGCATACACCGGGGCAGGCCCGAGGACCCGCGCTGGGCGAGGCCCGCCTTCCTCGGCATGCTGCTGGTCATCGCGCTCGCGTACCTGTGGAACCTGAGCGCTTCCGGGTACGCCAACTCGTTCTACTCGGCGGCCGTTCAGGCCGGCAGCCAGAGCTGGAAGGCCTTCTTCTTCGGCTCGCTGGACTCCGCGAACGCGATCACCGTCGACAAGCCCCCCGCCACGCTCTGGCCGATGGCCCTGTCGGTGCGGATCTTCGGGCTGAGCTCATGGGCGATCCTCGCGCCCCAGGTGCTGATGGGCGTCGCCACGGCGGGCGTCCTGTACGCGGCCGTGCGCCGCCGCTTCAGTGCGGGCGCCGGGATGATCACGATGGCGGTCTTCGCGCTGACGCCGGTGGCCGCGCTGATGTTCCGCTTCAACAACCCGGACGCGCTGCTCGCGCTCCTGATGACCGTCACCGTCTACTGCGTGCTGCGCGCGTTCGAGGGCGGCCGGACGAAGTGGCTGGTCTGGGCGGGCGTCGCGGTGGGCCTCGCGTTCCTCTCGAAGACGCTGCAGGCCTTCCTGATCCTCCCGCCCCTGGCCGTGCTGTACGCGGTGTTCGCGCCGGTGTCGGTACGGAGGCGTTTCGGGCAGCTGGGTCTGGCGGCGCTGGCGACGGTCGTGTCCGGCGGCTGGTGGGTGGCGATCCTCGAGCTGTGGCCCGCCTCCTCACGTCCGTACATCGGCGGCTCGCAGAACAACTCCTTCCTCGAGCTCACCTTCGGCTACAACGGACTCGGCCGGATCAACGGCGAGGAGACCGGCAGCGTCGGCGGGGGCCAGGGGGGCGGCTGGGGTGAGACCGGCATCGGCCGGATGTTCAACTCCGAGATCGGCAGCCAGATCTCGTGGCTGCTGCCCGCCGCGCTGATCCTGCTGGTCGCGGGTATCTGGCTGACCTGGCGGGCGAAGCGGACCGACACGGCCCGTGCGGCGTTCCTCGCCTGGGGCGGGTCGCTGCTGATGACGGCCTTCGTCTTCAGCTTCATGGCCGGCATCTTCCACCAGTACTACACCGTGGCCCTGGCGCCCTACATCGCGGCGCTGGTCGGCATGGGCGCCTCGGTCCTCTGGGAGGAGCGGGGCAAGTGGTGGGCGGGCGCCACCCTCGGCGCCACCGTCGCGGCGACGGCCGTCTGGTCGTACGTCCTGCTGGGGCGCACGCCGGACTACGTCCCGTGGCTGCGCTGGGCCGTTCCGGCCGGCGGCCTCGTGGCCGCCGTGGGGCTGCTGCTCGCGGCGCGACTGGGCCGGGTGCTGGCGCTCGGCGTGGTGGGCCTCGGTCTCGCCGCCTCGCTGGCCGGCCCGGCGGCGTACACGGTCAGCACGCTGAACACCGGGCACCAGGGCTCGATCGTCACCGCGGGTCCGTCGGGCTCGGGCATGGGCGGTCCCGGCGGCGGCACGGGCGGCCGGCCCCCCGGCCAGGGAACCCAGCGGGACGGCGGCCAGGGAATGCCGCAGGGCGGTCAGGCCCCGGGCAACGGGCCGGGCAACGTCCAGGGCGGCGGCTTCCCCGGCGGTGGAGCGCCCGGCCAGGGGCAGCAGGGGCAGGGCCAGATGCCCGGTGGTCGGCAGGGCGGCATGCCCGGCGGCGGCACGGGTGAAGGCGGCATGGGCGGCGGAGGCGGCGGTATGGGCGGCCTCCTCGACGGCGCCTCGGTCGACTCCGAGGCGAAGACGCTCCTGAAGCAGAACGCCGACGCCTACACCTGGACCGCTGCGGCCATCGGTTCGCAGAACGCCGCGAGTTACCAGCTCGCCACCGGTGACCCGGTGATGGCGATCGGCGGATTCAACGGCAGCGACCCGTCCCCGACGCTCGCGCGGTTCAAGGAGTACGTGGAGGACGGCAAGATCCACTACTTCATCTCCGGCGGCACGGGCGGCGGTATGGGTGGCGAGGGCACCTCGTCACAGATCTCGGCGTGGGTGGAGGAGAACTTCGAGGAGGTCACCGCGGGGAGCGCGACCTTCTACGACCTCACCCAGCCGAAGAGCTGAGCCGCGGGGACGGAGCGTCGGCGCAGGGGCGGCGACCACAGGGCGCACGGCAGGGCGGTAGCCCCGGAGGAGTACGTCTCCGGGGCCACCGCCCTGCCGTGCCACGGAGCGGTACACCTATTGCGTTGTACGGCGTACAGGAATGCCATACGGTGTATGGCGACATGCCCCACACACCGTACGAGTGCACCGGAATCAGGAGTCCGCATGACGGCGACCGCCGCCGAGGAGAATGGCCTCGCACCCCGGACCGGCCACGCCCGGCGCTGGCTGATCCTCGGAGTCATCTGCCTCGCCCAGCTCACCGTGCTGCTCGACAACACCGTCCTGAACGTCGCGATCCCCTCGCTCACCGCCGATCTCCACGCCTCCACCGCGGACGTGCAGTGGATGATCAACGCGTACGCGCTGGTCCAGGCCGGCCTCGTGCTCACCGCGGGCAGCTCCGCCGACCGCTACGGCCGAAAGAAGATGCTGGTCACGGGCCTCGCGCTGTTCGGGATCGGTTCGCTGGCAGCGGGACTCGCCCAGTCCTCCGGACAGTTGATCGCCGCCCGCGCGGGCATGGGCGTCGGAGGCGCGCTGCTGATGACGACCACCCTCGCGGTGGTGGTGCAGATCTTCGACGACACCGAGCGCGTCAAGGCGATCGGCATCTGGTCCACCGTCAACTCCCTGGGATTCGCGGCCGGTCCGCTGATCGGCGGGGCGATGCTCAACCACTTCTGGTGGGGCGCGATCTTCCTGATCAACATCCCCGTGGCGGTCATCGGTCTCGTCGCGGTCCTCAGGCTCGTACCGGAGACGAAGAACCCCAGCGGTGACCGCCCCGACCTGGTGGGCGCGCTGCTGTCCACCGTCGGCATGACCGCCGTCGTGTACGCGATCATCTCCGGCCCGGAGCACGGCTGGGGGTCCGGCCCGGTGCTGCTGACCGCCTTCGCCGGGGTCGCCGTACTCACCGGGTTCGTCCTGTGGGAGCTGCACGTCCCGCACCCCATGCTGGACATGCACTTCTTCCGCAACCAGAGGTTCACCGGCGCGGTCGCGGGAACGATCCTCGTCGCCTTCGGGATGACGGGTTCGCTCTTCCTCCTGACCCAGCACCTCCAGTTCGTCCTCGGCTACGAGCCGCTGGAGGCCGGACTGCGCACGGCTCCGCTCGCCCTCACCGTCGTCGCGCTCAACCTCACGGGGCTGGGTGCCCGGCTCGTCGTGAGGATGGGTACGCCGGTCGTCATCGCCACCGGGATGAGCCTGCTGGCCGCCGGGCTCGGGGCGATCGCCCTGCTCGGCGGGCGGGACTACGGCGGGATGCTGCTCGGCCTGGTCGTGATGGGGGCGGGCGTCGCGCTCGCCATGCCCGCGATGGCCAACGCGATCATGAGCGCCATCCCACCGGAGAAGGCGGGTGTGGGGGCCGGGGTGAACGGCACACTCGCCGAGTTCGGCAACGGGCTCGGGGTCGCCGTGCTCGGCGCCGTGCTCAACTCCCGCTTCGCCGCTCTCGTTCCGGGCGCCGTCGGGGCCGCCTCACTGCCCGCCGCACTCGCCACCGCGGACGGAGCGGCGGACCGCGAGCGCATCACCGACGCCTTCGCCTCGGGTCTGGGGACCAGCCAACTGGTCGGCGCGGCAGCTGTCCTGGCCGGCGGACTGCTGGCCGCGTTCCTGCTGCGGAGGGCGGAGCGCGCGGAGAAGTCCTGAGGGCCCAGGTGACGGGCATAGCATCGGACGGGGGGTGCCGGTACGCAGGAGTGCCACCGCAAGACGAGGAGCGTGCGCCATGGGGTCCGCGGCAGACCGTGTGAACAACCCGTCCCGGGTCAGTGTGTGGCTGGACCGGCGGACACCCTCGCGCACCCGCAAGGCGGATCAGCCGGCCGGCCTCGACCGCGACAGGATCACGGCGGCGACCGTCAGGCTGCTGGACGCCGACGGCCTCGCGAAGTTCTCCATGCGGCGCCTCGCAGCCGAGCTGGACGTCACGGCGATGTCCCTCTACTGGTACGTCGACACCAAGGACGACCTGCTGGAACTCGCCCTGGACACGGTCTTCGGCGAGATTCCGGCCACAGCCGAGGACTCCGGCTGGCGGGACCGGCTCCGCGAACTGGCCACCAGCTACCGGAAGATGCTGGTCCGCCACCCCTGGGTGTCGACGCTGATCGGCGGCTTCCTGAACATCGGACCGCACTCGATGCTGTTCTCGTACGCCGTCCAGGACGTCATCCGGGCCACCGGACTGCCGCCGGGAGACCGTACGGGGGCGATGTCGGCCGTCTTCCAGTTCGTGTACGGCTTCGGGTCCGTCGAGGGCCACTTCGTGCAGCGCACGGTGGAGGCCGGACTCAGCCAGGACGAGTACTTCCGGCGGGCGATGGGCACGATCCGCGCCGACCCCGAGCTCAAGCGGCTCATGGAGCCCTCGGAGAGCCTGATGGAGGCGCGCGGCGGGGACACGGTGGAGGAGATGCGGGAGCGGGACTTCGTGTTCGCGCTGGACCTCCTGATCGCGGGCGTCGAGGCGATGCGCGCCCGCGCGGCACGCCACCCGTAGGCGGCGCGCCGCTGGACCGTGTGCGTCGGTCCCCTCAGTAGCCGCGCCGGGTGTCCACGGCCAGCGGGGGCGTACGCCCCACGGTCACCGCATCCCAGCAGGCCTCGAAGTCGGCGACGACGTCCTCCTCGGCCGTGATGCCCGCCGAGTGAGACGTGATCACCGTGCGCGGCAGCCGCCAGACCCGGTCGCCGGGCGCGGCGGGCTCGTCGGGCAGCACGTCGAGTACGGCGCGGCTCACCGAACCGTTGTGCAGCGCGGTCTCGAGTGCCGCCATGTCCACGGTCGCGCCACGGCCCACGTTGACGAAGGTGGCGCCCCGCATCGCGCCGAACCTGGACGCGTCGAAGAATCGCTCGGTGGCGCCGGTCAGGGGAAGGGCGGAAACCACCCACCGGGCGTCCGCGAGTGCCGAAGTCTCCTCCCGCGATCCGGCCCGGACCGTCCGGTCGAAGCCGACCGGCCCGGCACGGAGGGTGCGACTCACCCCGACCGTGCGCACGGAACAGGCCCGCAGAAGTCCTGCGATCGCGGAGCCGATGCGACCCGTTCCGTGCACGACGGCGGTCTGCCCGGCGGCGAGCTCGGACGGGAGGCGGCGCCACTCGGACCTGGCGTGCTGCGCGGTGTGTTCCGGCACGGACTGGCACTCGGCGAGGACCCAGGCCAGCGTGTACTGGGCGATCCGCTCGTCCATCCGCCCCACGGTCCGCGTCAGCAGGGCTTCTTCGGGCCAGGGCCCTGCGGCGAGCAGCGCGTCCGTACCCGCGTTGACGCTGTGGAACCACAGGAGCCGCGCGGTCCGCAGCGCTTCGGGCAGCGTGTCCCCCACGAACACGAAGGGCCCGTCGGGCTCCTCGGCGTACGCGGGCCCGGCCGGCCGCCCGGTGATCCGTTCCAGCTCGTGGACCACGGCGGGGCCCACGGAGGGGGAGGTCAGCAGTCGGGCCCGCGCGAGCGTGTCCGGGTGGGGCGGCTTCATCGGTACGGTCAGCTGCCGGCTGCCAGGTGGGCGGGGAAGCCACCGGTGGCGACGGGGCTCCAGCGCTCCGGAGTGATCCGGATGATGGACTTCCCCTGCTTGAGCATCGCCGCCCGGTACTCGTCCCAGTCCGGGTGCTCGCCGGAGATGTTGCGGAAGTACTCGACGAGGGGCTCGACCGAGTCCGGTGAGTCGATCACCTCGGCCGAGCCGTCGACCTGGACCCACGGCCCGTTCCAGTCGTCCGACAGGACGATCACGCTCACCCGATCGTCCCGCTTGGCGTTGCGGGTCTTGGCCCGTTCGGGGTACGTCGAGACGACGATCCGTCCGGCGTCGTCGACACCGCAGGTGAGCGGGGAGCCCTGGGGCCGGCCGTCGGCCCGGGTGGTGAGCAGGATCGCCCGGTGCCTGGGCCGCACGAAGTCCAGCAGTTCCCCGAGTTCCACTGCGGTGTTGGTCGCGATGTTGGGTGCCATACGGCCAACCCTAGGGGGTGTCGGCGGAGTCCCGCCGTACGCCCGGACGGGACACCGGCACCCCCGGGGCCGCGGCCGGTCTCAGCCGGGGACGGAGTCGCCCTGGACGGCCTGGATGTCGAGCTCCACCCGCAGGGTCGTGCCGATCGCGGAGATACCGGCCTGCAGCACCTGGTTGTAGTTCATGGCGAAGTCGTCACGACGAAGCTCCGCCGAGGCGTGGAAGGCGGCGCGCACCCCGCCCCACGGGTCGGGACCGGTGCCCAGGTAGCTGAGGTCGAGATCGACGTCCCGCGCGATGCCGTGCATGGTGAGTACGCCGTGAACCGTCCAGCGGTCGGGGCCTGCCGGGGTCAGCGCACGGGAGCGGTAGGTGATCTCCGGGAACGCTTCCACGTCCAGGAAGTCCGCCGAGCGCAGGTGCTTGTCCCGCATCGCGTTTCCCGTGTCGATGCTGGAGGAGGCGATGAAGGCATCCACCCGGGACCGCTGGACGTCTTCGCCGATCTCGATGCGGCCGCCGAATTCGGTGAACCGGCCGTGCACGCTGGAGATCCCCAGGTGCTGTGCGACCGCCGCCACCGATGAGTGGACCGGGTCCAGTGACCACGTGCCCGGCGGCGGAAGCTGCACGCCGCCCTGCCGGGCCAGGACGACGGTGCCGGCCTCGACCCGGCCGCTGGCCGTGACGAGCGCGGTGGACGCGGCGGGGGCGTAACCCACCGCGGTGACGATGACCGTGTACGCGCCGGCCTGCAGCAGGCCCTCGGTGCGGACGGCCCCGTTCTCGTCGGCTGCGGCGCGGAGCACCTGGGTGCCCGTCATGTCGGTCACGGTGACGACCGCGTGCTGGACCGCCCAGCCGTCCCGCGTGCGTACCTGTGCGCGAAGTCCCATCCCGTGTTCTCTCCTTGCTCAAATCACTCGTGAAGCAGCGACTCAATGAGTCGGGCCCCGGGGCGGGATCGGCAGGCCGTCCCCTGCCTGCCGTTCCCGCCCCGGGGCCCATTTCCGCCGACGGCCACAGCCTCTCCGCTCGAAGCGCTGTACCGCCAGGGGTCTTTGTGAATCTTCCGGTGGTTACTCGCCCGGGTGGGCGAGTTCGATGTCGTGACCGTCGACTCCGCCGCCGCTCACGGTCAGCGAGCCGGCCACCGGCGGGTAGCCGGTCGCGATCACGGAGTACTCACCGGCGTCCAGGTCGGTGAAGGCGTACACGCCGTCCTCCCCGGTCGTCGACGTGGCGACCACGTTGCCTGCCGCGTCGATCAGTGTGACCCGGGCGTCGTTCAGCGCTGCCCGGCCGGAGCCGGCCCTGACGACGCCCTTGACCAGCGCACCGGACCGCAGTGCCACGTCGACCCGGGTGACGCCCTGGCCGCCGACCTCCACCGGCAGGGCCAGCGGACGGAAGCCCGCAGCCGTGACGGCGACGGTCACCGAGCCGGGGATCAGCTCACCGAAGGTGAAGTCACCCGCGTCACCCGAGACGCCCGTGGCCAGCACGTCGCCGCGCACATCGGTCACGACGACCATGGCTCCCCGGACGGGGGTGCTGCCCTCGGCGGTCCGCACGGTCCCGGAGAGACCGCTCGTACCTGCGAGCAGGATGTCGAAGGACAGCGGCTCGTCACCGACGACCACGGTGGACGCCTGCGGCTGGAAGCCGTCGGCGGAGGCGATCAGGACGTAGCTGCCGGCACCCGGCGCGTCCAGTACGTAGCCGCCCTCGGCCTGGGCGACGGAGCGCCCCAGCTGCCGGCCGCCCAGCGAGATCAGCGTGACGGCGGCGCGGGCGACGGGTGCGCCCTCGACGCCCCGCACCACACCGCGTACGGGCGTGCCCTGGGTGCTCGGCTCCCTCACCGCGACCGTCTCGTCCAGGGCCTGGACGGAGGTGACCCCGGCCGTTCCCTCGGCGATCAGCGCGGTGCCGGTGGTGGCCTCGACGGACTCGGTCGCGGCGGACACCTCGGCCGGGGTGTCGTCGTTGCCGGCCCTCGTCTTCAGGGCGACCTCCTTGATGAAGAGGGTCAGGACGAAGGCGACCAGCGCGGCCGGCGCGGCGTACAGGAAGACGTCGGCGACACCGTGGCCGTAGGCGACCTCCATGACCGTGCGGAACGGGGCGGGGAGCTTGTCCAGGTCGGGGATGCCCCCGCCGCCCGTACCGCCGTGGCCGAAGGCTGCGCCCTCGGGGCCGAGGTCGGCGAGGCCGTCCTTGACGTAGTGGGTGACGCGGTTGCCCAGGACGGCACCCAGCGCCGAGACGCCGATCGCACCACCGAGGGAACGGAAGAACGTCACGACGGAGCTGGCCGCGCCCAGGTCGGCGGGAGCCACCTGGTTCTGCGTGGCGAGCACCAGGTTCTGCATCATCATGCCGATGCCGAGGCCCATGACGAACATGAAGATCGCGATGTGCCAGTACTCGGTGTCGTACCGGATGGTGCCCAGGAACCCCAGACCCGCGGTGAGCAGGAAGCCACCGGAAACGAGCCAGGCCTTCCAGCGGCCCGTCTTGGTGATGATCTGGCCCGACACGGTCGAGGACAGGAACAGTCCGGCGATCATCGGGATGGTCATGACGCCGGACATCGTCGGCGACTTGTCCCGCGCCAGCTGGAAGTACTGGCTGAAGAAGACGGTGCCCGCGAACATCCCGATGCCGACGAACAGCGAGGCCGCGGAGGCCAGCGTGATCGTGCGGTTACGGAAGAGGCGCAGCGGGATGATCGGTTCGCGAGCCTTGGACTCGATCAGCAGGAACAGCGCGGCGAGGACGACGGTGCCGCCGAGCATCGTCCAGGTCTGCCAGGAGACCCAGTCGTACTTGTCGCCCGCGAAGGTCACCCAGAGCAGCAGCAGCGAGACCGCGGCGCTGATGAAGAACGCGCCGGACCAGTCGATCTTGACTCCCTCGCGCTTGACCACGGGGAGCTTCAGGGTCTTCTGGAGCACGATCAGGGCGATGATCGCGAACGGGACACCCACGTAGAAGCACCAGCGCCAGCCCATCCAGCTGGTGTCGGTGATGACGCCGCCGAGCAGCGGGCCGCCGACGGTGGCGACGGCAAAGACCGCGCCGAGGTAGCCGCTGTAGCGCCCGCGCTCGCGCGGGGAGATCATCGCGGCCATCACGATCTGGGCGAGGGCGGAGAGTCCGCCGACGCCGATGCCCTGGACCACACGGCAGATGATGAGCATGCCGCTGCTGGTCGACAGGCCGGCGACTATGGAGCCGCCCACGTAGATGAGCAGGGCGATCTGGACCAGCAGCTTCTTGCTGAAGAGGTCCGCGAGCTTGCCCCACAGCGGGGTGGTGGCCGTCATGGCCAGGAGCGAGGCCGTCACGACCCAGGTGTAGGCACTCTGGCCGCCACCGAGGTCGGAGATGATCTCGGGCAGGGCGTTGGAGACGACCGTCGACGAGAGAATCGCGACGAACATGCCGAGCAGCAGCCCGGCCAGCGCTTCCATGATCTGCCGGTGTGTCATCGGCGTGCCCGGGGGAGCCTCTGGGGCCCCGTGCTTGGCGTGGCCGCCCCGCACACCGGATGGTGTGGTCGTAGCCATTGAATTCCTTCTCTTTGCTTCTGTTACAGGGGTGTACGGGTGCGTGCGTGGTCGGCGTGCCCGACGTGGCAGTCGCCGCTGTGCTTTCCGGGGACGCACCCTCCGGAGCCGCGGCAGGAGAAGCTGTCGCGCAGCCGGGACAACAACGTGTTGAGCTGTCCGACCTCGTCGTCGGACCAGTCGATGAGGTTGTGGGCGAACATCTCGGTGGTCCGCCGGGTCAGATCGTCGAGCAGTTCGTCGCCCGCGGGGGTAAGCCGCAGGATGCGGGACCGCTTGTCCTCCGGGTCCGGAAACCGTTCGACCCAGCCGTTCTCCACCACGTGGGTCACATGACGGCTGGTCACCGACATGTTCACGGACAGGAGCTCGGCAAGCCGGGTGATCCGCATCTCGCCGTACTTGGCCAGCAGCGTCAGCACGGTGGCCGAGCCCCCGGGACACTCGGCGGGCAGGATGCGGGCGAGTCCCCGTTTGACGGCTCCGACGGCGCTGAGCTGCCGGGCCAGTTCCTCGTACTGGCTCCGTGCCGCCACTGGCCCTCCATACGTTTCGCGGGGTCATCTTGTTGCTTAGGGCAACGATAGAAGCAGTTGGTTGCCGCAGGCAAACGAAATGGGGCTTGCAGAAGTAAAGGAAAACCCAAGCCTGTGTAGGTGCCGGGTCAAGCCCGCAGCGCACGGGAGGTGAGCTCCGGTGGATGTGTTCCTCGTCACGAGACGCGCAGGTGAGGGGGCGCGTGGAGACGGTGCGGCGAGCTCCGGCGGGCGGGTGGAGAGGCGGTGTGCGTGGTGGAAGCGCATCACCCTCTGTGGACCCGGGGGTTGGGCGGAAGGGCTGCGTTCGCTAGTGTCCTGGGCCATGGCACACAACCCCCACGCCCCGCAGCCGGGCCCCGAGGGCACTCACGACCCGGCGGGCAGTACGCAGATGTTCCGCGCGTTCGTCGACGACGGCGAGCCGCAGGGCAGGCAGCAGCCTGCCGTGACCTCGTCCGGCCCGAAGACCGGGGTGATCGCGGCCGTCGTGGCGGTCGTCGTCATCCTCGGAGCCGTCGCCTGGCTCGCGCTCGGCTGACCGTCCCCGTCCCGGCCGGCCCACCGCTCCCGTGACCGGGGCGGGTGGCCCGCCCGGCGTCCACGCGAGCGTGGACGCCGTCCTTCCGGAACGCTCCCGCACCGCACGTCGGCGCGGGAGCGTCCGCGTTCGCCCCCGCGGTGCGGGAGCGCCCGCGCGGCCCGGGACGACCGGACACGGCGACGCCGCCGGAGGCGTCGGCGGTGGCGCCCCCGGCGGCTGATGCGCATGCGTGCGGACTCGGGTCAGTCGGCGATGAGCCCTTCCCGAAGCTGGGTGAGCGTTCGTGTCAGCAGCCGGGAGACGTGCATCTGCGAGATGCCGACCTCCTCACCGATCTGCGACTGCGTCATGTTGGCGAAGAAGCGCAGCATGATGATCTGCCGCTCGCGCGGGGCGAGCTTGGCCAGCAGCGGCTTCAGGGACTCGCGGTACTCGACGCCTTCCAGCGCCGCGTCCTCGTACCCCAGGCGGTCCGCCAGCGAGCCCTCGCCGCCGTCGTCCTCGGGGGACGGCGAGTCCAGCGAGGAGGCCGTGTAGGCGTTGCCCACGGCCAGGCCGTCGACCACGTCCTCCTCGGACACCCCGAGCGCCTTGGCCAGCTCCGGCACCGTCGGCGAGCGGTCGAGCTTCTGGGCGAGCTCGTCGCTGGTCTTGGTGAGGGCGAGCCGCAGCTCCTGGAGCCGGCGCGGGACCCGCACCGACCACGAGGTGTCGCGGAAGAAGCGCTTGATCTCCCCCACGACGGTCGGCATCGCGAACGTGGGGAACTCCACGCCCCGTTCGCAGTCGAAGCGGTCGATCGCCTTGATCAGGCCGATCGTCCCGACCTGGACGATGTCCTCCATGGGTTCGTTACGGCTCCGGAACCGCGCCGCCGCGTACCGCACCAGCGGGAGGTTGAGCTCGATGAGTGTGTCCCGCACATAGGTTCGCTCCGGGCTGTCCGTTCCGTCGGGGCCCGAGGCGGGACCCAGCGCGGCGAGCCGCAGGAACAGGGAGCGGGACAGAGTGCGGGTGTCGATGGCTTCCGGCGAGCTGGTGAGCACGGCGGGTGCCGGCGCGCTCTTCGTGAGCGTGAGCACCTTCGAGCTGCCCTGTTCTGTGGACATGCCACCCCCTTGAGGTCGCGGACGGTCGCGGTGGCCACGACCATCGGAGGAACGCAGCCTCCACCTGAATACCGGAGGTGGGGCTGCGGCAAACGCGGTTCCAGCAGAATGTCACATGTCGGCAACGCGCTGTAGTGACATGTCGACAAGTCAGCGCCGAAACTGCGCAGGAAACAGGGGGTGTGCGGCTTTTACGCCCCCGGATCCGGCCCTCCAGGGGTCTACCCGTTCCGGTTACGCTTCGATCCTGTTTGCTGATCGCAGCCGGGCGAAACTTCTGGCCAGAAGCCTTGACACATGCATCTGGGAGACACCCAGTTCGGCGCTGATCTGTGACTGCGTCAGGTTGTTGTAGTAGCGCAGCAGCAGGATCCGCTGCTCGCGCTCGGGCAGTTGTACGAGCAGGTGCCGCACCAGATCGCGGTGTTCGACCCCGGCGAGCGCCGGGTCCTCGTAGCCGAGCCGGTCGAGGAGTCCTGGCAGCCCGTCACCTTCCTGTGCGGCCTCCAGGGAGGTCGCGTGGTACGAGCGGCCCGCCTCGATGCAGGCGAGGACCTCGTCCTCGGAGATCTTCAGGAGCTCGGCGATCTCGGCGGTGGTCGGTGAACGCCCGTGAGCGGTCGTCAGGTCCTCCGTGGCCCCGGTGACCTGGACCCAGAGTTCGTGCAGCCGCCGCGGGACGTGCACGGTCCGTACGTTGTCCCGGAAGTAGCGTTTGATCTCGCCGACCACGGTGGGCATGGCGAACGTGGGGAACTGGACGCCGCGCTCCGGGTCGAAGCGGTCGATGGCGTTGATCAGGCCGATGGTGCCGACCTGGACGACGTCCTCCATCGGCTCGTTGCGGCTCCGGAAGCGGGCCGCCGCGTACCGCACGAGCGGCAGGTTCGCCTCGATCAGCGCGGTGCGCACCCTGTGGTGCTCCGCGGTGCCGGGGTCGAGGTCCTTGAGCCTGGCGAACAGCACCTGGGTCAGCGCCCTGGTGTCCGCGCCCCGGGTCCTGGCGGGCGCCGCGGGGTCGGGTGTCTCGGTCTGGACGTCGTCCGTCTGGACGTTCTGGGGCGGGACTTGAGGCGCTGTACTGGCCGGCACGGTGTCGCCACCCCTTTGCGGTCAACTACGGTCAACTCATCCGTCAAAAGCGGTCATAGCATCACAAGACATGTCCACTGTGCGCAAGCACCGCATGGAGTCGTGTTGAAGAGTATTTGGTTTAAACATGCCGAAAAGCCCCTCTCCTGTACGGGAGGGGCCGGCGGGACCGGAGGTCCGAAAGGGTCAGAAGGGGTAGTCGGCGATCACCCAAGTGGCGAACGCGCGCCACTGGCCGGCCGCCGCCTGGTGCTCGGGGTGCTCGATGTACCGCTTGAGCGCGTCCTCGTCGGCGACCGCCGAGTTGATGGCGAAGTCGTAGGCGATCGGCCGGTCGGTCACGTTCCAGGCGCACTCCCAGAACGTCAGCTCGGGGATCTTCCCGCCGAGCTCCCGGAAGGCCTCCGCGCCCGCGACGACCCGCGGGTCGTCGCGCTCGACGCCGTCGTTCAGCTTGAACAGGACCAGGTGGCGGAGCATGGGGTTCCCCTAGTTCACGAGCTCGGACATGAAGTCTCCGACGCTCTCGGCGGCGCTCGAAATGCCCTCGAATCCTATTTGGACGAGGTCGGCGCTCCGCTTGGGAGAGGTGATGATCGTGTACAGCACGAAGACCACAATCATGTAGAGCGCGATCTTCCTTGCTTGCGCCACGGCCCCGGTCCCTCCCCTTCGATCACCTGTGCAGTCGGGTGAGTCTAGCCGTACACATGGCCGTACCGGCGGGCCGTTTTCGATCACTGATGGCGCTTTTAGGGTCGAAGGGCCTGCTGATTCGGGCCCTTTGTCAGCGGCCGCGGCATACGCCGGGGAGGAGGATGGGGAGTGAGCCCGTCGCGCAGGCAGGATTGCGCGGGCCGAGGAACGGGACCTCCACGAGGTCCCCACCGCGTGACTTCCCCCCGACCGCGGCGAGGGCCTACGGTGCCCGTTCTCACCGGGGGAAGCGGCTTGTCCCCCCGATGCCGCTTCCCCCGACCTGACGACCGAAGGGCCCGGCGCATCGCCGGGCCCTTCGGTCGTTCGTCCGTGCGGGTCAGTCCTTCTTCAGGCCGACCGGCCCGGGGGTGGCGTCCTGGACGCCGGCTTCGGCGCCGTTCCGCGGCGAGGGGACGGTCACGGCCGCGTCCTCGGCGGCGAGGCGTTCCATGCCGCTCGTCGTCTTGAGGGGCTTCTCCTTGATGAAGAGCACCGCGACGAGTCCCAGGAAGGCGAAGGGGGTGGCGATGAGGAAGAGGTCGCCGGTCGCGACGCCGTACGCGTGCTCGACGATGTTCTTCATCGGCTCGGGCAGCTTGGTCATGTCGGGCACGGCGCTGCTGTGGCCGCCGCCGGTCACCGGGAGCCCGTTCTCCGCGAGGCCCTTGGTCATCTCACTGGCCACGCGGTTGGCGAGGATCGCGCCGAGCACGCTGGTGCCGATGGTGCCGCCGAGGCTGCGGAAGAAGGACAGCACGGAGGTGGCGGCGCCCAGTTCGTGCGCGGGCACGTCGTTCTGCGCGGCGAGCACGAGGTTCTGCATCAGCATGCCGACGCCGATACCCATGAACGCCATGTAGACGCTGAGCAGACCGAAGTGTGTGTCGGCGTCGATGGTCGAGAGCAGACCGAGGCCGGCCGTCATCACGACGGCGCCCGAGACGAGGTAGACCTTCCACTTGCCCGTCGCGGAGATGATCTGCCCGGCGACCGTCGAGGACACGAGCAGACCGCCGATCAGCGGGAGGCTCATGAGCCCCGCGACGGTGGGTGTCTTGCCCAGGGAGATCTGGAAGTACTGGGAGAGGAACACGGTCCCGGCGAACATCGCGATACCGACGAAGAAGCTCGCCAGCGTCGTGAGCGTCACCGTGCGGTTGCGGAAGATGTCCAGCGGGATGATCGGCTCCGCGGCCCTGGACTCGACGAAGACCGCCGCCACCAGGAGCAGCACGCCGACGGTCACCAGAACGGCCGTCTGCCAGGACGCCCAGTCGAAGCTGTTGCCCGCGAGGGACGTCCAGATGAGCAGCGCGCAGACGCCGGACACGATCAGGAAGGCGCCCAGCCAGTCGATCCTGACCTGACGGCGCACGGTCGGCAGCTTCAGGGTGCGCTGGAGCAGCACGATCCCGGCCAGCGCGAACGGTACGCCGATGAAGAAGCACCAGCGCCAGCCGAGCCACGAGGTGTCCACGAGGACACCACCGATCAGCGGACCGGCGACCGTGCCCACGGCGAAGACCGCGCCGAAGATCCCCGCGTACTTGCCGAGGCGGCGCGGCGGGATGATGGCGGCCATCACGATCTGGGCCAGTGCCGTCAGGCCACCGGCGCCGATGCCCTGGATGACCCGGCTGACGATCAGGGTCACGACGTCCTGGGAGAAGCCGGCCACGAGGGAGCCGACCACGAACATGCCGAGCGAGAGCTGGAGCAGCAGCTTCTGGTTGAACAGGTCGGCGAGCTTGCCCCACAGCGGCACGGTGGCCGTCATGGCGAGCAGCTCGGAGGTCACGACCCAGGTGTACGAGGACTGGCTCGCGCCGAGGTCCGCGATGATCCTCGGCAGGGCGTTGGCCACGACCGTACCCGCGAGGATGGCGACGAACATGCCTGCCATCAGGCCGGACATCGCCTGGAGTATCTGCTTGTTCGACATGGAGGTGGGCGCCTGCTCGGGCGCCTCGGTAGCGGTCACGGTGTCCTTCTTCGGTACTGGAGCAGAAACAGGATCGGTGGTGCGCGGGGCTACGCCTACGGCCGGGGGAGGCCCTGCGACAGCTGGGCGAAGACGTCCCCGAAGACCTCCGCCAGCACCGTCTCGCCGGGGCGGTCGCACCAGTGCTCGACGGCGACCCGCAGGGCGGTCTGGGTGACGGCGGCGAGGAGGTGGGGGAAGACGTCGGCCCCGGGCGGCCCGGTCGCGACGGGGCGGGTGGCGTCGAGCCAGTCGGTGATGGCGACGGCGAGGGCCCGTTCCTCCGCCACGTGCGCCTTCAGACCGCGGTGGATGAGGTGGGGCGAGCGCTGGAGCACCTTGCACTGAAGGGTCCACAGCTCCTTGCGTGCCTCGAACCCGTCGAGTTCGGCGACGAGGGCGTCTCGTACGACGTCGAGCGGCGGCAGGTCCGCGGGGGCGCGGCGCACGGACTCCCTGATCCGCTCGCCCACCTCGTCGTCGACCAGCACGAACGCGTCGTCGTGGCTGGGGAAGTAGTTGAAGAACGTCCTGGGCGAGACCCCGGCAGCCTCACTGATGGCTTCGACGGTGACGTTCTCGACACCGTGCTCGGCGGCGAGCCGCACGGCCGCTTCGGCGATGGCCCGGCGCGTGGCCTGCTTCTTGCGCTCCCGCAGCCCGGGTACGGATGTCGTCGTCTTCGCCACATCGTGCATAGTAGGCAAAGATGCACATCCTGCAAAATTATTTACCACCGGCCCGAACAGGCGCGGCCGGACCGACCGGCCAGGTGGAAACCGGCCCGGAACGCAGAGAAGGGGCAGACCCTCGCGGGTCTGCCCCTTCATCCATCTGCGGTAGCGGAGGGATTTGAACCCTCGGTGAGTTTCCCCACACTCGCTTTCGAGGCGAGCTCCTTCGGCCGCTCGGACACGCTACCGAGAGAGAGCTTAGACCATGCCGGCCCCTGGTTTGAAATCCGTATCCCGCAGGTGGGCCGAAGCGCCCGGGGCGGGGCCTCAGCGCTCCCGGAAGAACGCCGTCAGCAGGTCCGCGCAGAGGTCCTCGAGGACACCGTGGATCACCTCGGGGCGATGGTTGAGCCTGCGGTCGCGTACGACGTCCCAGAGCGAACCGGCTGCACCGGCCTTCTCGTCCCGTGCCCCGTAGACCACCCGGCCGATCCGGGACTGGACGAGCGCGCCCGCGCACATCGTGCAGGGCTCCAGGGTGACGACCAGCGTGCAGTCGGTCAGCCGCCAGGAGCCGAGGGCGGCGGCGGCCCGGCGCAGGGCGAGCACCTCGGCGTGGGCCGTGGGGTCGCGGGTCGCCTCGCGCTCGTTGTGGCCGGCGGCGAGCAGTGCGCCGTCCGGTCCCAGCACGACGGCGCCGACCGGCACATCGCCGGCCGACGCCGCCTGCGCGGCCTCGTCCAGGGCCCGGCGCATGGGTGCCTGCCACGGGTCCCGTACGGGATCGGGGGAAGGCGGTGGGTGGGGTGTGGGCGGTCGTGCGTTCACCCGCGGACCCTAACGGACGGCCTCCAGCACCTCGGCCGCTCCGAGCGCGTCCGCGATCTCCACCAGCGCGTCGGTACGCAGGGTCAACAGGACCTTCTCGGACAGACCGAGGTCGGTGAGGACTCCGACTTCACCGAGCGGCCCCGCCGGTACGGCGTCGGGGTCGTGGTCCGGATCGGGTTCGCCGGCATCGGTGTCGGTGCCGTCCCTGGGGCCCTCGTCCGGATCGCCGTCCTCCGTACCGTCGAGGCCGACGAGCTCCTCGAGTGCGGCGATCTCGTCCTCGGCCCCCGGTTCGCGGCCGAGCAGTTCATCGGTGAGCAGGATCTCCCCGTACGAGGAGCGGGCGGCGGCGGACGCGTCCGAGACGTAGATACGGGGGTCCTCCTCACCGTCCACCCGGACGACGCCGAACCAGGCGCCCTCCTGCTCGATGTAGACGATGACCGTGTCCTCGTCCACCGAGGCCTCACGGGCCAGATCCGTCAGGTCGGACAGGGTTTCCACATCGTCGAGCTCCGTGTCGCTCGCTTCCCACCCGTCTTCGGTGCGCGCGAGCAGTGCGGCGAAGTACACCGTGACTCTCCCACTGGTCTTAGGCGAATCGGTCCGACGGGAGGGCAGACGTTCATCCGGCTGCTCTGGGCCCCGCCCAATCGGCATCGTGGCAGAAACGAGAGCGCTGCGAGACCTCTTCGGCCGTTGCGTCGGCATCAGTTACCCGAGTGCGTGTCCGCCGATGGTGTTCTTACGGCCCCTGCGGAGGCCCTGCCGACCGCCCCGAGAACCGCCTCACCAGCGGAACGTACGCATCCGCATCTGTTGGCGCATACGGGCTGCGCGGGCGCGGCGCGGCTGGACCCGGTCCCGCAACTGCTTCGCCTCGTGGAGCTCGCGGAGGAATTGAGCCCTGCGCCTCCGGCGCGCCGCGTCACTCTCCTGCGTGTCGGGCACGCTCTCCTGAGCGTCGGGCAGGCCGCGTACGTCGCGTCCGGCCTGCCGCTGACTCCGCTGCTCACCGTCGGGCAATCGTCACACCACCCCAAGCCTGGGTCCGTATCCCCCACCTTCCCCCCGAACTGGTGACTGATGCCAGTGCGGACCGGCGGGAAGCCCGTCCGGGGCCCGGTTACTGTTGACGGCATGCGGATCCACGTCGTCGACCACCCGCTGGTCGCGCACAAACTCACCACGCTGCGCGACAAGCGCACCGACTCCCCGACCTTCCGGCGGCTCGCCGACGAGCTGGTCACGCTCCTCGCATACGAGGCCACCAGGGATGTGCGGACCGAGCAGGTCGACATCGAGACCCCGGTGACGCCCACGACCGGTGTGAAGCTGTCGTACCCGCGCCCCCTGGTCGTCCCGATCCTGCGCGCCGGTCTCGGCATGCTGGACGGCATGGTGCGGCTGCTCCCGACCGCCGAGGTCGGCTTCCTCGGCATGATCCGCAACGAGGAGACGCTTCAGGCGGAGACGTACGCCACGCGTATGCCCGAGGACCTCTCCGGCCGTCAGGTCTACGTCCTGGACCCGATGCTGGCCACGGGCGGCACGCTCGTCGCGGCCATCCGGGAGCTGATCAAGCGCGGGGCGGACGATGTCACCGCTGTCGTGCTCCTCGCCGCGCCCGAGGGCGTCGAGGTGATGGAGCGCGAACTCGCCGGCACGCCGGTCACGGTGGTCACGGCCTCGGTCGACGAGCGGCTCAACGAGAACGGCTACATCGTGCCGGGGCTCGGCGACGCCGGTGACCGGATGTACGGCACCGCCGACTGACCTGGCGAGTTCAGCAGGAGGACGGGGCCGGGGACGGCTTCGTCAGGGCGTCAAGCGCCGATGCGGCCGCCGCGGGGGTGCTGAACGCCTTGAACTTCGTACCGATGATCAGATCGACGTCCGCCGTCCTGCGGGCGTCGGTCTTCTGCGCGGCCCCCGGCAGCTGTGTGCCGAGCACCGGGAACGAGCCGTTCATGGCCTTCGGGCCGCCGAGCAGCATCCCGGTGCCGGGCACCTTCTTGTCGTACGCGGCCGGGGCGTTGTCCACCTTGCCGATGGCGAAGCCGCGCTTCTTGAGTTCGTCCGCGGCGGCCTTGGCCAGTCCGCTGCGAGGCGTGGCGTTGTAGATGTTGACCTTGATGGCCGCCGGTTTCGGCAATGCCTTCGCCGCCGTCGTCGCGGTCGGCGTGGGGCAGGCCTTCGGGCGGTCGGCCGCGTTGGCCTGTCCGTCGCCGCCCGTGAAGACGTCGACGATCTGGAGCGTGCCCCAACCGGCCAGCCCGAGGGCCACCACGGCGGCCGCGGCCGAGAGGGCCAGTTTGCGGCGATGACGGGGGCGGCGCATGCGGGGGTAGGTGTTACCCGTGATGCGGTACTTTCCGCCCATGCCGGGAGGGGTCAGCATGCTCATGGGCGCAGCGTAGTGCGACCTGGTGATGATGCCTACTAAACGATCAACCTATGGCACCCGTACGAGCATAAAAGCACCCGAAAGGCCCGAAATACTCCACGGGTGGGAGTGGCGGGCGCTCAGCCCATCTCGAGCACGCGGGCGTGCAGCACCTGACGCTGCTGCAGCGCGGCGCGCACGGCGCGGTGCAGTCCGTCCTCGAGGTAGAGGTCGCCCTGCCACTTGACGACGTGGGCGAACAGGTCGCCGTAGAACGTGGAGTCCTCGGCGAGCAGGGTTTCGAGGTCCAGCTGTCCCTTGGTGGTCACCAGCTGGTCCAGGCGGACCGGACGCGGCGCCACATCCGCCCACTGTCGGGTGCTTTCCCGGCCGTGGTCGGGATATGGCCGCCCATTTCCGATGCGCTTGAAGATCACACGGAAAGCCTACCGGGCAAGGGCCTCCGGGCGCAGCCAGGGAACAGGACTGCCGTGTCGTTCGAAACGCTGCAGAAGCCGTGAAGTGCCGCCGGTCCGGCATGTGCGCGGGAACGTGTCCGTGAGGTCGCCCCGGTGGCTGCGTGATGACAGGGCGATGTCCGGGCGGTGGCGGTCCCGTGACGCCCGGTGCGCCGCCGCGCGGGCGGGGGGCGTGGCTCGACGCCCGCGCCGGCGCGGCGGCGGCGCGCTACTCGGTGACGCCGTGCGCGTGACCCTCCCGCAGGCCGCCGCTGCGGCGCTCGCCGGTGTCGGACGCGGCAGGGACCGGGCGTGTCAGGGAGCCCAGGTCATGGGCGTAGGTGCCCACCGCATGGGCGATCACATCGATGTTGGTGTCGAAGTGCCCCATGTCGACGTTGTCCAGGTCGTCGCAGGCTGCGTGGTAGCAGGGGTCGTAGGCGACACCGGCCGTACCGCCGTACGTCTCGGCCTGCGCGGCCGTCTTGATGCCCTCCGCGCCCGTGTCGGTGCCGCCTGCCGGGATGCCGGCCTCGATGAACGGCCCGTAGTCGGAGCGCCCGTTGAAGTCCGTGCCGGTGTGCGGCTTGTCCTCTCGGTCCAGGAACGCGTTTATGTCGTGCTCCAGTTGGGCCGAGCCCTCGGGGCCCGGGCCCTCACCGACGCCGTCGGAGTCGTCGCCGTCGAAGACGAACTGCGCGCCGTTGGGGGATGCGATCATGTCGAAGTTGAGGTAGAGCGCCGTCTTCCCGCGCTGTGCCTCGGAGAGTTTCGCGACGTACGCCTCGGAGCCCAGCAGGCCGTTCTCCTCGGCCGACCACCAGGCGAAGCGCACCTTGTTGGTGGGGCTGCGGTGGGTCTTCGCGAGTTCCAGGGCGACTTCGAGGAGGCCGGCCGATCCGGAGGCGTTGTCGTTGATACCCGGGCCGTCGGAGACCGAGTCGAGGTGTGCGCCGAGCATGACCGTCTTCGCCGCGTTCCCTCCGCGGGTCTCGGCCACGACGTTGCGGGTGGTGCGATCCTCCTGGAGCTCACGGACCTCGAAGGCGACCTTCACCTCGCCCTCGGCCAGGTCTGCGACGAGCTTCTCGCCCTCGGCCAGGGTGAGTCCGCCGGTGGGGATCTTCCCCGATGCGACGTCGCCCAGGGTCCCGGAGAGGACCCCCTCGGTGTTGTTGTAGACCACCGCGCCCGCGGCGCCGGCCACGGACGCCGCGGCCTGCTTCTCGGCGAACGAGCAGCCGCCCCGCTTGATGAGGGCGATCGCACCGGTGAAATCGGCCGAGGCGTAGTCGGCGGCCTCGCAGCCGGTGGTGTCGTCGGCGGGGACGGCGACGAGAGCCGCGGTGATCCCGCCCTCCGGGGTGGAGGGGGTGTAGGTCATCGCCTTGATGCCGACGTCGCGGGGCGTGGGGGAGACCACGGAGAGTTTCTCGGCGAGGGTCTCGGTGTAGACGAAGTCGAAGGTCTGGTAGTCGACGCGGTAACCGGCCTTGAGGAGCAGCCGGTGGACGTAGGCGGCGGAGGCGTCGTGGCCGGGCGAGCCGGCGGCGCGGTGGCCGTCCGCCGCGTCCGCTATCGCCTGGAAGCGCTCCAGGTGCCGGAACGCGTCCTTGGCGGACGAGCGGTCGACCAGCTTCCGCGCGAGCTCGGCGGCATTCTTCGACGGGTCGTGCGGGGAGTGTCCGTGGTGCGGGGACGCGGCGAGGAGGAGCGGTGCGGCCAGGGCGGTGGCGGCCACAACAGCCATGGCTCTGCGACGTGTTGCGTGCACAGGAGTCCTTCCGGTCTGAACGGATGTGCAGGAAAGCTAGCGAGCCCACCGCCGTCTGTGAACAGCTGAGGCCGTTCCTGATCGTCCGCGTGGCCTGTCGCTGATCGTGCGGGTGCAGGTTCCTGGCGATCCGCCGGGTTCGTCCGTGATCATGTGGACCGCCTCGCCGCCTTGGCCGCCGCCTTCGCCTGCTGCTTGTACGCCCGGACCTCGGCGAGCGAGTCGGGCCCGGTGATGTCGGCCACCGAGCGGTGCGAGTCCTGTTCCCCGTACGCCCCGGCGGCCTCCCGCCAGCCGGCCGGGCGTACGTCGAACTGCTTGCCCAGCAGGGCCAGGAAGATCTGCGCCTTCTGGGTGCCGAATCCGGGCAGCGCGTCGAGCCGTTCCAGCAGCTCCGCCCCGGTGGAGGCGTCCTCCCAGACGGCTTCGGCGCGCCCGTCGTACTCGGCCACCAGGTACTGGCAGAGCTGCTGCACCCGCTTTCCCATGGAGCCCGGGTAGCGGTGCAGGGCGGGCTTCTCGGTGAACAGGCCGGTGAAGGCCTCCGGGTCGTACGCGGCGATCTCACGGGCGTCCAGGTCGTCCGATCCCAGGCGCTGAGCCAGCGTGAACGGGCCGGTGAACGCCCATTCCATCGGGACCTGCTGGTCCAGCAGCATGCCGACGAGGGCGGCCAGCGGGCTGCGGGCCAGCAGCGCGTCCGCGGCGGGCTCCTGGGCGATCCGCAGGCTGCGGGCCTTGCCGTTCCCACTCTTGGTCATGTAACCGATGATCGCGAGAGTGCCCGGGATCGGCGACTCGGTGAGCCGGTGCGGTGCCCCCGCCTATCCGGCGGGCGGCGGCGGCAGCCGGGCGGCCCGCATCCGCAGATAGTGGGCCTCCGGTGCGCTGAGCGTGTGGTCCGCCGCCCGCAGGTAGGCGGAGCGTGCCGGCCCGGTGTCCCCGGCCTCGTCCAGCAGATGGGCTCGTACGGCATCCAGCCGGTGGTGGCCCGCCAGCCGGTCCTCCAGGGCCGTCACGGCGTCCAGCCCGGCCCGGGGGCCCTCCACCATGGCGAGAGCCACCGCCCGGCCGAGTTCCGCCATCGGGTCCGGCCCGCGACGCACGAGCAGGTCGTACAGGGCGAGGATCTGCGGCCAGTCGGTGTCCTCGGCGCGGGCCGCCTCGTCGTGCAGCGCGGCGATGGCCGCCTGCAGCTGGTACGCCCCGGCGGGGCCCTGGGACAGGGCCTCCTCCACCAGGGCCGTGCCCTCGCCGATCGTCGCCCCGTCCCAGAGGGCACGGTCCTGCTCGTCGAGCGGGACCAGTTCGCCGTGCGGTCCGCTGCGGGCGGCGCTGCGCGCCTCGGTGAGCAGCATCAGGGCCAGCAGCCCGGTCACCCGGCCGTCCCGGGGCAGCAGTCCGCGCACGGCACGGGTCAGCCGGATCGCCTCCCGGGCCAGGTCGGCGCGGTGCAGCTCGCTGCCGGACGTCGCGGTGTAGCCCTCGTTGAAGATCAGGTAGAGCACCTGCAGCACCGCGGCAAGCCGGCTGTCGCGGTCGTCGGGGCCCGGCTGCCGGAACGGCACACCGCGCACCTTCTGCTTGGCCCGGCTGATCCTCTGCCCCATCGTCGCCTCGGGCACCAGATGGGCCCGGGCGATCTCGGCCGTCGTCAGACCGCCGACGGCCCGGAGGGTCAGCGCGATCTGCGCGGCGGGGGACAGCTCGGGGTGGCAGCAGAGGAAGAGCAGGGTGAGTGTGTCGTCGGCGGCCGGTGCGCGGCTCTCCCCGGGCGGCGGGGCCGTGAACGCGTCACGGGGGGTGAGGGCGGCGGCCCTCTCCTCACGGCGCTGCCGTGCGGTGTCCCTGCGCAGCTGGTCCGTCAGCCGTCTGGAGGCGGTCCGGATGAGCCAGCCGCGCGGATTGTCCGGGAGCCCTTCGGCCGGCCACTGCCGGTAGGCGGCGATCAGCGCCTCCTGCACGGCGTCCTCCGCCGTGTCGAAGTGGCCGTAGCGGCGTACGAGCGCGCCGAGGACCTGCGGCGCGTGGTGGCGCAGCAGATCCTCGATCGCGGTCGGTCCGCCGTTCACACGTCCCCTCTCACCTGTGCCCCGAGGAGGACCCGCGTCCTACTCGGCGGCGCCCACGGGCTCGCAGTCGCCGTCGTCGATCGGCCGGATCAGCACCGGGTAGACGGGGGCGCCCTCGGGCTGCGGACACCGGGCGACGCGCGCGGCGATCTCGGTGACCCTCTCCAGACTCTCGCAGTCGAGCACCCAGTACCCGGCGAGCTGTTCCTTCGTCTCCCCGTACGGGCCGTCCGTGATCACGGGCCGGCCGTCGGAGCCCGGCAGCACCGCGCGGGTCCTGGCGGGCTCGACCAGGCCGTTGGCGTCGACCATCTCGCCGGACTCGGCCAGGTCGTTGTTGATGCTCTCCATGAAGGCGAACATCTCCTGCATGTCCTTCTTGCTCCAGACCGGGCTCCCGTCGGACGACTCGCCGCCCATGGCCGCGTAGTCGGCCTGCGAACCCTGGACCATCACGAGGTACTTCATGGTTTCGCTCCTCGGCTCTCGCTCGCCGCCCCTCGCGGGCGACTTCCACAGGGGACGTCGAAGCCCGCGGCCGGTTCTCGACACCACGCGGGAGGATTTCCGAAATCACTCCGCCGCGCAGGCCGGGAAACGGCACCCGTAGAGTTCGGCTGCGTTGTCCGACCGACCCCGAGGTGCCGACCGTGTCCCCCGCATCACCCCTGCCCGCCGTCCCGGCGCCCGTGAGCGTCGTGGGGATCGGTGCCGACGGCTGGGCGGGCCTGGCGGAGACCGCGCGCGCGGTGCTCCTGGACGCTGAGGTCCTGATCGGTGGTGAGCGCCAGCTGGGGCTGCTCCCGCCGGAGTGCGGGGGGCGGCGCGTGTCCTGGCCGTCACCTCTGCGGCCCGCCGTGCGCGGTCTGCTCGCCGGCCACGCGGGGAGCAGGACCGCTGTGCTGGCCAGCGGCGACCCCATGTTCTACGGCATCGGCCGGGCCCTCACCGAGGAGCTGGGTGCCGGGGCGCTCCGCGTGCTGCCGCACCCGTCCTCGGTGTCGTACGCGTGTGCCCGGCTCGGCTGGCCCGTGGAGGACACCGGGACCGTCACCCTCGTCGGCCGTCCCACGGCCCGGCTGGCGGGGGCGCTGCACGACGGGCGTCGGTTGCTGGTGCTGTCCGCGGACGCCACCACACCCGCCGCAGTGGCCGTCCTGCTGCGGGAGCACGGCTTCGGACCCAGCCGGATGCGGGTGCTCGAACAGCTCGGCGGCACGGACGAGGACTGCCTGGACGGCACCGCCGACACCTGGGCGCATCAGCCCGGGGATCCGCTCAACATCATCGCGGTGGACTGCCGGAGCACCCCGGACGCCTTGCGCCTGGGTGCCGTACCCGGGCTGCCCGACGAGGCGTACGAACACGACGGCCAGCTCACCAAGCGCCATGTCCGGGCGGCCACGCTCGGTGTGCTCGCACCCGCCCCGGGCGAGTTTCTGTGGGACGTCGGCGGCGGTTCCGGTTCGATCGCGGCGGAGTGGATGCGGACCCACCCGTCCTGCCGCGCCGTCACCGTGGAACGCGATCCCGAACGGGCACGCCGTATCGCCCGCAACGCGGACCGGCTCGGCGTCCCCGGGCTGCGTGTGGTCACCGGCCGCGCGCCGGACGCCCTGGCCGGACTGCCCGTGCCGGACGCCGTGTTCATCGGCGGAGGGCTCACCGCTCCGGGGCTGCTCGACACCTGCTGGGACGTGCTGCCCCAGGGCGGCCGGCTGGTCGCCAACACGGTGACGCTGGAGTCGGAGGCGCTGCTCGCCGAGTGGTACCGGCGGCTCGGCGGTGACCTGGTCCGCCTCGCGGTGGCCCACGCCGTGCCCGTCGGCGGGTTCACCGGCTGGCGGCAGGCCATGCCGGTCACCCAGTGGTCCGTACAGAAAATCTCGCACGCTCCAGGAGACGACAGATGACCGTGTACTTCATCGGCGCGGGCCCCGGGGCCGCCGACCTGATCACGGTGCGCGGCGCCCGTGTGCTCGCCGCCAGTCCGGTGTGCCTGTACGCGGGCAGCCTGGTCCCGCGTGAACTGCTCGCCGAATGCCCGCCGGACGCCCGGCTCGTGGACACGGCCCTGCTCGACATCGATCAGATCACCGCCGAGCTGGTGCGGGCCCACGGGGAGGGCCACGACGTGGCCCGGCTGCACTCGGGCGACCCGTCGGTCTTCAGCGCGGTGAACGAGCAGATGCGACGGCTCGACGAGGCGGGCGTGCCCTACAAAGTGGTGCCCGGGGTACCCGCGTTCGCCGCGGCCGCCGCGGCGCTCAAGCGGGAGCTGACGGTGCCCACCGTCGGCCAGACCGTGATCCTCACCCGGGTCGCCCAGCGGGCCACGGCGATGCCCGAGGGCGAGGACCTGGCCACGCTGGGCCGCAGCGGCGCCCTGATCGTGCTCCACCTCGCCGCCCGGTACGTCGACCGGGTGGTCGGCGAGCTGCTGCCGCACTACGGGGCCGACTGCCCCGCCGCCGTGGTCGCCATGGCCTCGCGCCCGGACGAGATCATCCTGCGCGGCACCCTGGACTCCATCGCTGAGCAGGTGAAGGCTGCCGGAGTGATCCGGACAGCGGTCATCATGGTCGGCCGGACCCTGGGTGCGGAGCAGTTCCGCGACAGCCACCTGTACTCCCCGGAGCGGGACCGCCACACCTGCTGACGGGCGGGGGCGGGACGGACGTGCCGTCCCGCCTTCCGCTCAGCGCGCCTCGCTGCGCCCCACGACGGCGCCCGCCCGGTCGATGCAGATGACGTCCACCGCGACCTGAGCTTCCCGGAGCACCGACAGCGCCTGGTCCCGGGCCGCGACCGCCACGAGGTCGCCCAGCGGCACGCCTGCCGCCATGCACGACTGCAGTGCCGCGAGGCCGGTGTTGGCGACCTCGATCTCAGCCGCCAGTGCTTCGCTCGCGCCCCCCTGACGTGCCAGCCGCGCCAGGAACGGCTTGTCGACCTGGGAGCGGCCCGAGTGCAGGTCGAGATGCCCGGCGGCCAGCTTGGACAGCTTGGCGAACCCGCCGCAGATGGTCAGCCGCTCCACCGGATGCCGGCGCACGTACTTCAGGACCGCGCCTGCGAAGTCACCCATGTCCAGCAGGGCGATCTCCGGCAGCCCGTACTCGGCCACCACCGTCTTCTCCGAGGTGGAGCCGGTGCACCCCGCGACATGCCGGTGCCCGGCTGCCCGGGCCACGTCCACCCCGCGGCGGATCGAGTCGATCCAGGCCGAGCAGGAGTAGGGCACCACGATGCCGGTGGTGCCCAGGATCGAGATTCCGCCCAGGATGCCGAGACGAATGTTCCACGTGAAACGTGCGATCTCCTCGCCGTCGTCCACCGAGACCGTGATCTCGACGTCGCCGGTGCCGCCGTGCTCCGCCGCCACCCGCGCGACGTGGTCCCGCATCATCTGACGGGGGACGGGGTTGATCGCGGGCTCCCCGACCTCGAGGGGCAGCCCCGGAAGGGTCACGGTCCCCACGCCGGGCCCCGCTCGGAACACCACCCCGGACCCGGCGGGCAGCAGCCGTACGGTGGACCGCACCAGGGCGCCGTGGGTGACGTCCGGATCGTCGCCCGCGTCCTTCACCACGCCTGCCGTGGCCTGCCCGTCGCCGAGCTCCTCCACGGCCAGGGCGAAGGCGGGCGTCCGGCCCTTGGGCAGGGTGATGGTCACCGGGTCGGGGAACTCGCCGGTCAGCAGCGCCGTGTACGCGGCCGTGGTCGCCGCCGTCGCACAGGCCCCGGTCGTCCATCCCGGCCGCAGACCGGTGTGCTTGAGTTGGGCGGCGCGCCCGCCCTGCGCCTCACTGCTCATGGATGGACCGATCGGATGCCCCTGCACGTACTCGTCCTCGGCGGCACGACGGAGGCCCGCCGGCTGGCGGAGTCCCTGGTGGCCGCGGGCGGGTTCCGGGTGACCAGCTCGCTCGCCGGTCGCGTCGCCCGGCCGAAGCTCCCGCCCGGCGAGGTGCGCGTCGGCGGCTTCGGCGGAGCCGAGGGCATGGCCGAGTGGCTCCGCGCACACCCTGTGGATGCGGTCATCGACGCCACCCATCCCTTCGCCGCAACGATCAGTTTCAACGCGGCCACGGCCGCCTCCGCTGTCCATGTTCCCCTGCTGGCCCTCCGGCGGCCCGGCTGGGTGCCCGCCGAGGGCGACCGGTGGCACCTCACCGACTCTCTCGCGGGCGCGGCGGCGCTGCTGCCGGAGCTGGGGTCGCGCGTCTTCCTGACCACCGGGCGCATGGGCCTGGCGGCGTTCGCCGCACTGGACGCGCAGTGGTTCCTGATGCGCTCGGTGGACGCCCCCGAGGCCCCGCATCCGGCGCGGATGGAGGTCCTGCTGGACCGGGGGCCGTTCTCCCTGGAGGGAGAACGGGAGCTGATCCGGATCCATCGCATCGATGTCCTCGTCACGAAGGACAGCGGCGGTGACGCGACCGCCCCCAAGCTCACGGCCGCCCGCGAGGCCGGGATCCCCGTGGTCGTGGTCGGACGGCCGCCGGTCCCTCCGGGCGTGCCCGTGGCCGGTACGCCGGAAGAGGCCCTCGCACTGCTGCGGGACCTCCCGGGCCGGTGATCCGCCGGTCGTGCCACCGGCCGACGTTCTGCCCCGCCTCCGGCACCGGGATGGTCCCGGCACCGGAGGCGGGGCCGTCAGTCCTCCGGGTAGCGGCGCGGTGTCCAGACGATCTGCTGTCCGTCGCCCCTGCGCACCCACCGGGTCTGCGAGGACCCGACGATGAGGATCGTCCGCATGTCCACCTCGGCGGGGTCCAGATCGGCCAGCCGCACCGTCCGCACACTCTCCGCCGGGCCACCGACATCGCGGCCGAGCACCACGGGGGTGTCCGGGGAACGGTGCTCCAGCAGCAGGTCACGCGCCTTGCCGACCTGCCATGTCCGGCTGCGGGAGCCCGGGTTGTACAGCGCCATCACCAGGTCGGCGGTGGCCGCGGCGCGCAGCCGCCCGGCGATGACCTCCCACGGCTTGAGGCGGTCGGAGAGCGAGATGGTGGCGTAGTCGTGGCCCAGCGGCGCACCGGCTCTCGCGGCGGCGGCGTTGGCCGCGGTCACCCCGGGGAGCACCCGCACCGCGATGTCCTCGTAGGAGTCCTGCGAGGCCACTTCCAGTACGGCTGTCGCCATCGCGAAGACCCCGGGATCACCTCCGGACACCACGGCCACCCGGCGCCCCCGGCGGGCCAGGTCGAGGGCGAACTCGGCGCGCTCCGACTCGACCTTGTTGTCCGAGCCGTGGCGCTGCTGGCCCGGTCGGACCGGCACCCTGTCCAGATACGTCGTGTAGCCGACCACGTCGTCGGCGGCGGCGAGCGCCCCGCGTGTCTCGGGCGTCAGCCACAGCGGTCCGGCCGGACCCGTGCCGACCACGACGACCTCGCCGGAGCCCGCTGACGGTGAGGGCCGGGGGGCGTCGATCCGGCTGGGCAGCACGGCGACCGCGAAGTACGGCACCGAGTCGGCGTCCGTGTCCGCCAGGTCCCCTGTGCGCTCCCCGGCCATCGTGGCCCGCTCCACGTACCGCGCCTCGGGCAGCCGCCCGGACGCCTCGAACGCGCGGCGCACGGCGGGGAACGTCCGGCCCAGCTTCATCACCACGGCGGAGTCCGTGGCCGCCAGACGCGCGGTCAGTTCCTCCTCCGGCAAGGTGCCCGGCAGGATCGTCAGCACCTCCTCGGCCTCGACGAGCGGGGTGCCGAGACGGGCGGCGGCGGCGCTGACCGAGGTGACGCCGGGGATGACCTCGGTGTCGTAACGGTCCGCGAGCCGCTTGTGCATGTGCTGGTACGAGCCGTAGAAGAGCGGGTCGCCCTCCGCCAGCACGGCGACGGTGCGCCCCGCGTCGAGGTGGACCGCGAGACGGGCCGCGGCCTCGGCGTAGAACTCGTCCAACGCGCCCCGGTATCCGCCCGGGTGGTCCGTCGACTCCGTCGTGACGGGGTAGACGAGCGCCTCCTCGATGTGGTCGGCGCGGATGTACTGCGCCGCGATCGAGCGGGCGATGGAGCGCCCGTGCCGGGCGGAGTGGTACGCGACGACATCGGCCTCGCCGATGATCTGCACCGCCCGCACGGTCATCAGGGCCGGGTCGCCCGGGCCGAGCCCGACGCCGTACAGCCGTCCGGTGCTGCCCGTTCCGTCGCCCGCCCGGTGCTGCTCGCTCACGGTCACTCCTCCTCGCTGGCGATCGCGTTGAGGGCTGCGGCGGCGATGGCACTGCCGCCGCGCCTGCCCCGTACGACGAGGTGCTCCAGCCCGGACGGATGAGCGGCCAGGGCCTCCTTGGACTCGGCGGCCCCGATGAAGCCCACGGGCACACCGATGACGGCGGCAGGACGCGGGGCGCCCTCCTCGATCATCTCCAGCAGCCGGAAGAGCGCGGTGGGCGCGTTGCCGACGGCGACGACCGCGCCCTCCATCCGGTCCCGCCACAGCTCCAGGGCGGCCGCGCTGCGGGTGGTGCCCAGTTCCGCGGCCAGTCCGGGAACGGCCGGGTCGGACAGGGTGCAGATCACCTCGTTGTCCGCGGGCAGCCGCTTGCGGGTGACACCGCTGGCGACCATGGCCACGTCGCACAGGATCGGCGCACCGGAGCGAAGGGCCGCACGGGCGTCGGCCACCGCGTTCGGCGAGAAGGCGAGGTCACGTACGAGGTCGACCATGCCGCAGGCGTGGATCATGCGGACGGCGACCTGGCTCACGTCGGCGGGCAGCCCTGCCAGATCCGCCTCCGCGCGGATGGTGGCGAAGGACTGGCGGTAGATCGCCGGTCCGTCCTTCTCGTACTGGTGCACAGTGCTGTCGCTTTCTTTCTTCAGGCGTGCTGCGGGTGCTGGCTTCGGGCGTGGTGCGGTTACTCGGTGGTCAGGCGGTACGGGCGCCACGCGCCGCCGCCACTGCGGCGGCGAGCGCGGCCGGGTCGTCCCGGACGGTCGCTACCTCGCCGGCCCGGTCCCCGCGCACATGGGAGATCCGGTGTCCGCCGGGGGTGGCGACCACGTCGATCCACTCGCCGTGCGGATGGCCGCAGCGGCGTTCGCACCCGGACCAGTACACAGGGAGCCGACCGGACGGTCCGACGGCGGCCCCCGCATCGGCCCGGACGTCGGCCAGCGACTTCGCGCAGCCCGGCCGTCCGATACAGGCCCCCACTCCGGCCCAGGGGGAGCCGGGCCCGGTGATCAGGCCGGCTCCGGAGAGGCCGGACAGCAGACCGTCCGCACGGTCGGGTCCGATCCCGGTGACGACGACCCCGCGCCACGGGGTGAGGCGCAGTTCCCCGGCGCTCGACAGCAGGCGCCACTGAACCGGGTCCAGCCGGCCCAGCGGTACGCCGACGGACAGCGCGGTCCCGCGACGGCTGCCCGGGACGGGGCCGTGCGCCGGGGGCGGGGCCGCGGGAGAGCGGGGACGGCGGTCCGGGGCGACGGTGACATCCGCCCGTCGCAGCCGTCGGACGACCTCGCGGGGCAGCGCGGCCGCCGTGTCGTCCGGCAGGTCCTTCACCCGCCAGGCGCCGGAGTCCTGGGCGGCGTCGAGGAAGGCCTCTGCGGCGGTCAGCGCGGCGAGAGGGCCGTCGGGGGAGGGGACGCGGAGGACGGCGTCGCCGTCCCCGATGCGCAGGAGGGCGCTGTCGTCACCGTCGCTCAGGAGAGTGAGGTCGGCCCCGAGCGTGTCCACATCGCCCCGGCCGTCGTCGAGTGCGAACAGGAAACGGCCGGAGAGCGCCGTCGCGCGGTTGCTTCCGCACAGAAGGCGGTCCAACCCGGTCAGCCACGGCCGGACGTCGGCGGCCCCGAGGGCGTCGAGCCCGGAGAACGGGGTCGCGACCACGTTGCGTACCCGCTCGTGGAGGGCGGAGGGCAGGAGCCCGGCCGCGTCCAGCAACCCGGCCAGTTCCGCACCGCAGTCCGGGGCGAGCCCGCGCAGCTGCACGTTCCCGCGGGAGGTGAGATGCAGCTCACCGTCACCGAGGCGCTCGGCGGCCTGCCCCAGCGCGTCTGCCTGACGGGGCGTCAGCACCCCGCCGGGTATGCGGATCCGCGCCAGCGCACCGTCGTCCGCCCGGTGCAGACGCAGTGCGCCGGGGCAGGCGTCACCGCTGCTCCGGGCACACGCATCGCCCGGCGACCGGGACGTGAGGGGGGAGGCGGACATGGCGGCGAGCATACCGACCGTGACCGTGGCGCAGCCCTGCGGTCACTGTGACCTACGGGACATCCGCCGGCCCCCCGCCCGGGCAGGGGCCGTCTGGTCAGGACCCCCCTCCCCCCGCCTACTATGCCTAGCGGCGGTCCGTTCGGTCCGCCATCGCCAGACGGCGAACATGGGAGGAAGCCCGGTGAGATTCCGGCGCGGTCCCGCCACTGTGAGCCCGGCCCACCGGCCGTGCGAGTCAGGAACTCCCTTTCCCAGGCTCTCGGTCCCGCCCGAGCAGCCGATCCGACACTGCCCGGGGCGTGGACACCCCGAGGAGGGCTGACGCCGCATGATCCTGCTCCTGTCGACGTCCGACACCGACCTGCTCAGCGCCCGTGCGGCGCAGGGACCGGTCAGCTACCGCTACGCCAACCCCTCCCGGCTCGCCCTCGACGACCTCCCGCAGCTGCTGGAAGGGACCGACCTCGTCGTCGTACGCCTCCTCGGCGGTGTCCGCGCCTGGCAGGAAGGGCTGGACCAGGTGCTGGCCACCGGCCGCCCGGTCGTCGTCCTCACCGGTGAACAGGCCCCCGACGCCCAGCTGATGGCCGCGTCCACCGTCCCCATCGGCATCGCCGCCGAGGCGCACGCCTATCTCGCGCACGGCGGACCCGCCAACCTGGAACAGCTGGCCCGGTTCCTCTCCGACACCGTGCTGCTCACCGGCCACGGCTTCGAGCCGCCCGCCCCGGCCCCCGCGTGGGGCCCGCTGGAGCGGACCGCCCGGGACGTCACCGGCCCGACCGTCGCGGTGCTCTACTACCGCGCCCACCACATGAGCGGGAACACCGCGTTCGTCGAGGCGCTCTGCACGGCCGTGGAGGACGCGGGGGCCCGCGCCCTCCCGCTCTACGTCGCCTCGCTCCGGACGCCCGAGCCCGAACTCATCGACGAACTCCGTGCCGCGGACGTCATCGTGACGACGGTTCTCGCCGCCGGCGGCACCAAGCCGGCGACCGCGTCGGCCGGCGGTGACGACGAGTCCTGGGACGCGGGCGCCCTCACCGGCCTCGACGTCCCGGTCCTCCAGGCGCTCTGCCTCACCAGCCCGCGTGCCGCCTGGGAGGAGAACGACGAGGGCGTCTCCCCGCTGGACGCGGCCACCCAGATCGCGGTGCCGGAGTTCGACGGGCGCCTGATCACCGTGCCGTTCTCCTTCAAGGAGATCGACGAGGACGGTCTGCCCGCGTACGTCGCCGACACCGAGCGTGCCGCCAGGGTCGCCGGAATCGCCGTACGGCACGCCAGGCTCCGCCACATCCCGGCAGCCGAGAAGCGGATCGCGCTCGTCCTGTCCGCGTACCCGACCAAGCACTCCCGCATCGGCAACGCGGTGGGTCTCGACACCCCCGCCAGCGCCGTCGCCCTGCTGCGCAGGCTGCGCGCCGAGGGCTACGACTTCGGCCCGGAGGAGGAGATCCCGGGCCTGGTCTCCGGGGACGGCGACGAGCTGATCTACGCGCTCATCGAGGCGGGCGGTCACGACCAGGAGTGGCTCACCGAGGAGCAGCTGGCCCGCAACCCGGTCCGCATCCCCGCCGCGGACTACCGCCGCTGGTTCGCCACGCTGCCCGCCGAGCTGCGCGAGGCCGTGGAGGAGCACTGGGGCCCGGCGCCCGGCGAGATGTTCCTCGACCGGTCCCGCAACCCCGAGGGCGACATCGTGCTCGCCGCCCTGCGCCGCGGGAACCTGCTCATCCTCATCCAGCCGCCGCGCGGCTTCGGCGAGAACCCGATCGCGATCTACCACGACCCCGATCTCCCGCCCTCGCACCACTACCTGGCCGCGTACCGCTGGATCGCCGCGTCCGCCGACGACAACGGCTTCGGCGCCGACGCGATGATCCACCTCGGCAAGCACGGCAACCTGGAGTGGCTGCCCGGCAAGAACGCCGGTCTCTCCGCCGCCTGCGGTCCCGACGCCGCGCTCGGCGACCTGCCGCTGGTCTACCCGTTCCTGGTCAACGACCCCGGTGAGGGCACCCAGGCCAAGCGCCGCGTGCACGCCACCCTCGTGGACCACCTCGTACCGCCGATGGCGCGCGCCGACAGCTACGGCGACATCGCCCGCCTCGAACAGCTCCTCGACGAGCACGCCCAGATCGCCGCGATGGACCCGGCCAAGCTCCCGGCGGTACGCGCCCAGATCTGGACCCTCATCCAGGCGGCGAAGCTCGACCACGACCTGGGCCTGGAGAACCGGCCCGAGGACGAGGGCTTCGACGAGTTCATCATGCATCTCGACGGCTGGCTCTGTGAGATCAAGGACGTCCAGATCCGCGACGGCCTGCACGTCCTGGGTGGCGCCCCGACCGGCAAGGACCGCGTCAACCTGGTCCTCGCCGTCCTGCGCGCCCGCCAGATCTGGGGCGGCACGGCGTCGCTGCCCGGCCTGCGCGAGGCACTCGGCCTCGACGAGTCCGCCGCCACCCGCACCGCCGCCGACGAGACCGAGGAGAAGGCCCGCGCACTCGTCCAGGCGATGGACGACGCGGACTGGGACCCGGCGGCCGTCGCCGGTGTGGCCGCCGGACACCCGCAGGCCGTCGCCGACATCCTCGACTTCGCCGCCCGCGAGGTCGTGCCCCGCCTCGCGGCGACGACCGACGAGCTGGACCACACCGTCCACGCGCTGAACGGCGGCTTCGTCCCCGCCGGACCGTCCGGCTCGCCGCTGCGCGGCCTGGTGAACGTCCTGCCGACCGGCCGGAACTTCTACTCCGTCGACCCGAAGGCCGTCCCGTCCCGCCTCGCCTGGGAGACCGGCCAGGCTCTCGCGGACTCGCTCCTGGAGCGCTACCGCGCGGACAACGGCGACTGGCCCACCTCCGTCGGCCTGTCCCTGTGGGGCACCAGCGCGATGCGCACCGCGGGAGACGACATCGCCGAGGCGTTCGCCCTGCTCGGCGTCCGACCCGTCTGGGACGACGCCTCGCGCCGGGTCACGGGCCTGGAGGCGATTCCGTACGAGGAGCTTGGACGCCCCCGTATCGACGTCACGCTGCGCATCTCCGGGTTCTTCCGCGACGCCTTCCCGCACACCATCGGGCTGCTCGACGACGCCGTGCGCCTGGCGGCCTCGCTCGACGAGCCCGCCGAGCGGAACTTCGTGCGCGCCCACACCCAGGCCGACCTGGCCGAACACGGCGACGAGCGGCGCGCCACCACCCGCATCTTCGGCTCCCGCCCGGGTACGTACGGTGCCGGGCTGCTCCAGCTCATCGACTCCCGTGACTGGCGCACCGACGCCGACCTCGCCGAGGTGTACACGGTGTGGGGCGGCTACGCCTACGGCCGTGAACTGGACGGACGCCCGGCCCGGGACGAGATGGAGACCGCGTACAAGCGGATCGCGGTGGCGGCGAAGAACACCGACACGCGTGAGCACGACATCGCGGACTCGGACGACTACTTCCAGTACCACGGCGGCATGGTCGCGACCGTGCGTGCGCTGAAGGGCACCGCCCCCGAGGCGTACATCGGCGACTCGACCCGCCCCGAGACGGTGCGTACCCGCACGCTGGTCGAGGAGACGTCCCGGGTCTTCCGTGCCCGGGTGGTCAACCCGAAGTGGATCGAGGCGATGCGCCGCCACGGTTACAAGGGAGCCTTCGAGCTCGCCGCGACAGTCGACTACCTCTTCGGGTACGACGCGACGACGGGCGTGGTCGCGGACTGGATGTACGACAAGCTCACCGAGACCTACGTCCTGGACCCGACGAACCGCGAGTTCCTGCAGCAGGCCAATCCCTGGGCCCTCCACGGCATCGCGGAGCGCCTCCTGGAAGCCGAATCCCGGGGTATGTGGGCGAAGCCCGACCCGGCGGTGCTCGACGCCCTGCGCAAGGTCTTCCTGGAGACGGAAGGCGACCTGGAGGGCGAGGACTGAGGCGGAGGGCCGGCCGGAGCATCCCCCGGCCGGTGCCCCGCGCTCCTGCCTTGCCGCCTCTCCGTCGAGGGTTCAGGCTTGGGGCATGGGTGATCCGGCGGACCACACGCCCCTGGCCGCTGTCCAGCACGCTTTTCGCCTGCTGGAAGCCGTAGCGGCCCATGCGGGTGGCGCCCCTGTGCAGCAGCTGGCGCGCGAGGCAGGGCTGCCCCTGGAGGCGGCCCTGGAAGCGGTGCGGGCCCTCACGGACGACGGTTACCTCCGCGTGCTCGATGACGGTGGGGTGATCCTGAGCGACCGGCTGCGGGACGGGGACTCCGGGCCCGGAGCGGTGGATCTCGTGCGCCCTGCCCTGGCGGCCCTGCGGGACGACCTGTCCGCCGCCGCCTACCTCACCTTCTACGAGGAGGGCGAGATCCGCATCGCCGAGATAGTCGACGGCCCGCAGGCTCCCAGGGTCGACCTCTGGGTGGGGTTCGAGGAGGCCGGGCACGCCACGGCCCTCGGAAAGTGCGTGCTGCGCGAACTGGACGACGAGGCACGCCGCGACTACCTGGCGCGGCATGCCCTCGCCGACCTCACGCCTCGTACGATCACGCACCGGGACGAGCTGATCCGGCAGCTCGAGTCATCGACGGCCGCACCGGTGGTGATGGACCGGGAGGAGTACGACCTCGGCACCACGTGCATCGCGGTGCCCGTCTACAACGGCGACAAGCTCGGCTCGCTCGGGGTCTCCTTCCGGGCGGACCGGATGTACCGCACCCGCCAGGTCAGGGAGAGCCTGCTGTCATCGGCGAACCGGGTGAGCAGGGGGCTCACCCTCGATCTCTGAGGCTGCCCGCCGGTCCGAGCCGAACCGAGGCCGCGCGTCCGGCCGCAGGCCGGTCACGTCAGGCGTTCAGCCAGTCGCGGTAGCGGGTGGGGGCGATGCGTGCCGCGGGTCCGGCGATGATCGCGTCGCCCTGGACGGCCGCGAACATACCGGCCGAGCTGTCCGTGACGACGGTGCGCTTGTCACCGCGTGCGGCGAGGGTGATGCCGCCGAGTTCGTCGAGCGTGAAGACATCGGCACCCGCGACGTCGAGGGTGCCCTGGAGGGGGCGGCCTGCGGCGACCTCCGCCACCGTCGCCGCCACGTCCGCGGCGGCGATCGGCTGGATCGGGGTGGCGGGCAGCCGGACGGTCTCCTCGTCGGCGGTCCAGGACAGCACCGCGTCCACGAACTCGAAGAACTGTGTGGCGCGGACGATCGAGTACGGGACGGGCCCGGCCTTGAGCAGGTCCTCCTGGAGCACCTTGGCGCGGTAGTAGTCGAGCTGGGGCACCTGTTCCACACCGACGATGGAGAGGGCCACCGCGTGTCCGACGCCCTGTTCACGTGCGGCCGTGAGGAGGTTGTCCATCGTCGTCCGGAAGAAGTCGAGCGACGCCTCGTCGAAGGTGGGCGAGTTGGTCACGTTGACGACGACGTCGGCTCCCTCCAGGGCAGCCGACAGGCCCTCCCCGGTGACGAGGTCGACACCGCTGGACTGCGAGTGCGGCACCGCCTCGTGTCCGGCCGCCTTGAGGTCCTGCACCACCTGTGAACCGATGAGTCCCGTTCCGCCGAGCACTGCGATCTTCATGTCATACCTTCCCACGCATGAATGAGGGCGATTTGCCGGAATTGTCCGACCTCGATCACCCTACCCCTGAAACTCGGATATTTCTTGTCCGAGACAATACTCGGATAAGGAGTGTCCGGGTAGAGGGAGGTACTGTGAGGTGGTGAAGATGTCGGGCGGAGTCGAGTGGGCGTTGCACTGCTGCACCGTGCTCACGACCAGCAGCGAGCCGGTCCCCGCCGCGCGGCTGGCCGAACTGCACGATGTCTCGGGCAGTTACCTCGCGAAGCAGCTCCAGGCGCTTTCGCGGGCCGGGTTGATCCACTCCACCCAGGGCAAGTCGGGCGGCTACGCCCTGACCCGGGCCCCTGAGACGATCACCGTCCTCGACGTCGTCCAGGCCGTCGACGGTCCCGCGCCCGCCTTCGTCTGCACGGAGATCCGGCAGCGAGGCCCCATGGCGACCCCCGCTGCCGCCTGTGTCACCCCCTGCGCGATCGCCCGCACGATGGGGGCCGCGGAGGCAGCCTGGAGGGCGGCGCTGGCCGCGGTCACGATCGCGGACGTGGCCCACGACGTCGAGTCCGACTACGGGCCCCAGGCGATGGCCGGTATCGGCAACTGGCTCGCGGGCAAGGACTCCTGACCGCCTGGCCGACGGGGAGGGAGAGCCGGCCCCGGGGCGGCGTGTGACCGGTACCCCGGTCCCGCACCGGAGCGGGCGGCGCCGTCGGGAGGACGACGTCAGGTCGGCCGACTGCGCGTCCTCCCGCGATCTCGGCGGTCGGGCATCACGGGCGACGGGGCCGCCCCCGCAGGGTCCGGCCCGGGCCGCGTGCACGCGGACGCGATCACGCGAATGACGCCCGGGCCCTGCGCCGAATGGCCGGATCGATCAGGAATCGAGAAGCGCTCGCCATGGAGCCGGACTTAGCGTCTTCCCATGGCTTCTCTCACATCCGTCATCCTCGACGCGGCAGACCCCACCGCCGCCGACCGCTTCTACGCGGACGCCTTCGGCCTGGACGCGCAGGTGAGCGCGCGGGCCTCGACGACGCTGCCGACCGGTTTCCGCGGGTTCACGCTGTCGCTCGTGGTGTCCCAGCCCTCCGTAGTCAACGGCCTGATCGACGCGGCCGTCGCTGCCGGTGCCACCACGGTGAAGCCGGCCACGAAGTCGCTCTGGGGCTACGGCGGTGTCGTGCGGGCCCCTGACGGGGCGCTCTGGAAGGTGGCGACCTCGGCGAAGAAGGACAAGGGGCCGGCCACCCTGGAGATCGACCAGCTCGTGCTGCTCCTCGGGGTGGAGGACGTACTCGCCACCAAGAAGTTCTACGTCGGGCAGGGCTTCACCGTGGGGAAGAGCTACGGCCGCAAGTACGTGGATTTCGAGATGCCCTCGAGCCCCGTCAAGCTGGCGCTCTACGGCCGTAAGGCCCTTGCCAAGGACGCCGGGGTCTCGCCCGAGGGCACCGGACCCCACGGGATCGCGATCGGCTGCGACAGCGGCCCCTTCACCGACCCGGACGGTTTCGAGTGGGTGAAGACGTCGGGCTGAGGCGCGCGCGGCCTCCTCACCGGCGCGAGCACCCGCCGGGCCGGTCGCACCTGGGCAAGTCCCGGCCGCCGTGGCACGATCGCGCACGTGACGAGCAGATCCACCGAGGCGCAGCATCTGCGCGACCTGGCGCTGCTGCGCCGCGTCCGCGACCGGATGGACCGGGAGTACGCGAGGCCGCTGGACGTCGAGGCGCTCGCCCGGGGCGTGAACATGTCGGCCGGGCACCTCAGCCGCCAGTTCCGGCTCGCCTACGGCGAGTCGCCGTACGGCTATCTGATGACGCGGCGGATCGAGCGCGCGATGGCGCTCCTGCGGCGTGGCGACCTGAGCGTCACCGAGGTCTGTTTCGAGGTCGGCTGCTCGTCGCTGGGCACCTTCAGCACACGCTTCACGGAGCTCGTCGGCATGCCGCCGAGCGCCTACAGGCGCCAGGCGGCGAGTGGAGCGGCCGGAGTGCCGCCCTGCGTGGCGAAGCAGGTGACCAGACCGATCAGGAATCGAGAAGCGCGCCCCGTCGAACCGCCGCTAGCGTGACGGCCATGGACATCACCATTCACACGAGCGTCCTCCCGCACGACGACCCGGACGCCTCGCTGGCCTTCTACCGCGACACCTTGGGGTTCGAGGTCCGCAGCGACGTCGGGACCGGCAGGATGCGATGGATCACGGTCGGCCCCGCCGGCAGCCCCGGAACATCCATCCTCCTGGCACCGCCGGCCGCCGACCCGGGCATCACCGAGGACGAGCGCCGCACCGTCGTCGAGATGATGGCCAAGGGCACCTACGGCTGGATCCTCCTGGCCACCGAGGACCTCGACGGGACCTTCGAGAGGCTGCAGACCGGTGACGCGGATGTCATCCAGGAGCCGACCGAGCAGCCGTACGGCGTGCGCGACTGCGCCTTCCGCGATCCCGCGGGCAACCAGATCCGCATCCAGGAACTGCGCTGAGCCCTACGCGCCCGTAACCGCGGCCGACAGCACGCGGCCGGCTGCCGGCTCGTCGTGCAGCGCTCTCAGGCCGATCGCGTCCGAGGCGGTGCAAGCCGGTCAGGGCTCGGGACCGCACGACGGCGACGCACCCTCCAAGGCCCGTGACCCACCCGCACGGGCCAGGCGCGCCATCGCGAGGGCGCCCCCTCGATTTTCTGGCGATCCGACGGCTGCCCCCGGTTATCCTGCGTCGTTCTGAACAGGCCAGGGAGGTCTCCAGCATGAGCAGCACCACGTCGCCCTTTCCCGACCGGATCGAACTCACGGGGGAAGGTCTCGTCCTGCGCGACTGGACCGAAGCGGACCTGACCGCGATGCCGGATCTGTTCGACCACGCGGACATCGCGTACTGGACACCGATCGTCTCCCCCTTCGACGAAGCGGCCGCTCGCGCACGGCTCGACCGGGACCGGCAGCTGCGGGCGGAGGGTACGGCCATCCTGCTCGCCATCACCACGGACGGCGGCGTACCTCTCGGCGAGGTCATGCTGCGGCGCGCTCCCGAGGGCACGGAGATCGGCTACGTGGTCGGCCCGGCACACCGCGGCCGGGCACTGGCCTCACGCGCGGTCCGGGTGATGGCCGCGTACGCCTTCGACCAGCTGGGCGTGGAACAGGTGATCCTGGAACTGGAGGCCGAGAACGACGCCAGCGTGGGTGTGGCCACCCGGGCGGGCTTCACCCTGCTCGAAGTACCGCTGATCAAGGGGGAGGAGAAGGGGCGGTCCTACTCCCTGCAGACGTGGGGCCGGAATTCGGGCACGTGACGGGCTGACGACGCGCCTCCTCCTGGAGCTTGGCCCGTGTGCGACCAGCGGGGATGCCCCGAGAACGAGTCTGCGACCCGGAGTGTCGCCAGCGCGAGCGAGGGCGGAGGCGGGCTTCGATCCCGTGCGTGGTTGCCCCTCAACACGCCTTCCCGCCAACCCTTTTCGTCCTGACGTATACGGTCTCCTCCCCGTCGGGGCCTGCTTGACTGGTCCAGGTAGACCGTTCGTCGGATCGAGTGGGGAGTACGGAGTGCCTCTGGAGTTCGGGCTGTGGCGGGTGGACGACGAGCCGGTGCGAGTGGTCACGCGGCCGATGCCTCTGGAGTCGAGGTTGGAGAAGCTCATAGAGGCTGATCCTGAGATCCTCGGCAGACCACTTCTGCTGATCGGCCGACAGGTGCGGACGGATCACGGAAAATTCGTCGATCTGCTCGGCATGGACGCCGAGGGCGCCCTGCACGTCCTGGAGCTCAAACGGGACTGCACCCCCCGGGAGGTCGTGGCGCAGCTCCTCGACTACGGCTCCTGGGTCCAGGAACTGAGCAACGAGCAGGTGCGGGAGATCTACGCGACGTATGCCCGCGATCGGGGCCTGGTGACGGAACTGGACGAGGCGTTCGCGCTGCGTTTCGGCGGTAGCGCTCCGGAGGCGCTGAACAGTACCCACACCCTTACCGTCGTCGCGAGCGAGATCGACGCCGCCACCGAGCGGATCGTCACCTACCTGGCATCCAGTCACGGCGTCCCCGTCAACGTGCTGTTCTTCCGCTACTTCGAGGACGAGGGCCGTTCTTACCTGGCGCGCACGTGGCTTCTGGACGAGGCCGAGGACGTGGTGCCGCCGTCGGGAACGAAGGGGCGGGGAAAACAGGAGCCGTGGAACGGTACGGACTGGTACGTCTCCTTCGGCGACGAGCCGGGCTCCCGGAGCTGGGTGGACGCGCGTAAGCACGGCTTCGTGTCGGCCGGTGGCGGGGACTGGTTCTCCCGCACACTCCGTTCCCTGCCTGCGGGGGCGCGGGTGTTCACGCACATTCCCAAGACGGGGTACGTAGGCGTGGGTACGGTGTCCGGCGAGCCGCAGCCCTTCGAGGATGCCGTCCTCACCGTTGACGGCGAGAGCCGGCGGATGGCGGACCTCGAGCTCGAAGGCTCCTACCGGCCGCACGGTGGTACAGCGCCCGGAGCGGGCGGGGAGGACCGCCGCGAGTGGGTCGTCCCGGTCGACTGGGAGCAGGCTGTGCCGCGCGAGAGGGCGTTGTGGCGACCCGGCTTCTTCGCCAATCAGAACTCCGCCTGCAAGCTCCGCGCCCGCTTCACGGTCGAGGAAGTCTCCCGCCACTTCGGCGTTGCGTGACTGACCAGGGGTTGTTGAGGTGGTGAGGCGGAGCGCCCGGATCAGGCTGATGCTCGCCGGAATCAGGGATCAGCTCCGCGCGTAGGGCGAGGTCCGTGCGTTCCGCGCCGAGAGCAGGAAGAGGTCAGCCCCCGCAGCGAGCTGCGGGGGCCGTCGATGTACTGCCCGGCGAAAGTAATGGCGGAGGATACGAGATCCGAACTCGTGAGGGGTCGGATCCGCACGCTTTCAGCGGTGACCCTGCGGGACAGCCAGGGACTTCGGTGATCCGGGGGCCCGAGACCGGGGGTGTACTCCGGTCCGGGCTATTCGGGAAAGGGGCCGCGGACCGAGACGCCCCCGTCCAGCACGATCTGCTGACCGGTGATGTAGCGCGCCTCGTCCGAGGCCAGGTAGACGGCCGCGGCAGCCATCTCCTCCGATGTGCCGTAGCGGCCTGCCGGGATTTCGGGGACCCATTCACCGGAGGAGCCGGCGTTGACGGCGGTGCTGATCGCCCCACCTGCCACGACGTTCATCCGGATGCCGTCGGCCGCGTACTCGGCCGCGACCGTCCGCGCCAGGCTGTACAGACCGGCCTTGGAGGCACCGTAACCGGCCTGCTTCGGCGCGGCCATGAATCCCGTGACCGAGCCGATGCTGACGATGTTCCCGCCCGTGCCCTGTTCCAAGAAGAGCCGCAGCACGTGCCGCACTGCGCGGACCACATAGCGCAGGTTCAATTCGTAGACGGTGTCCCAGTCCTCGTCGGCCATCTCGTGCAGCTTGACAGCAGGTACGAACGCCACCTGGCCACCGACCACCGTGACCAGGATGTCGAGCCCGCCCAGCCGTTCGGCCGCCCCGGTGATCGTGGCTTCCAGCTGTTCGAGGGAGCGGACGTCAGCGCTCAGCGCGTGGGCGGCATGTCCGGCCGCCCGCAACTCGTCTGCCGCCTCGGCAGCCCGTGCGGCATCCACGTCGACCACCACCACTGCCGCCCCGGCGGCCGCACAGGCACGGACGATGCTCCGGCCTATCCCTGCCCCGCCACCACCGATCACCAGAGCCCGCTTGCCGTCGAGCCTGCTCAACCCGGCCATGCACCCTCCCCCGTCACCAAGTTGACCGAGGGTATCGACTCGATGGCCGACGGAGAGAAGGAAGAGGCTGAAGAGGTAGCGGAAGTGACGCCATCACCCCTCGTGCCTGTCGGACGCGTCGTCGAACGGCACACCGCTCTTGCGTCGACCCGGCCGGATGAGCAGGAGCACTGCCAGCAGGGATCGGAGGCAGGCGGCCGGCCACGAGCCGACGCAGCCACTACTGCGACCCGTGGGACGGACCGCCGCTGCCATCAGCGCCTCGCCCAGGCCGCGCAGTCAGAGGCGGGGGCGTGCCACCGTGTGCCCCTGCGCACAGACCTTCGACGTATTGCCCGGAGAGCAATGGCGGAGGATACGAGATTCGAACTTGTGAGGGGTTGCCCCCAACACGCTTTCCAAGTCTGCATATGGAGATGCAGGGGCGTGCGGGGACGTTCCGACTTAGGGCGAGAAGGGAGCGGTAGGTGTTTAGAACGGTGCCGTACGTCCGTGAACGAGACCGAAACTGAGACCAAGGATCCGGCCCGCGTTGGTGCAGGTCGGCGGCTTCCCGGTCACGCGGTAGCCGGGAAGCCGCCGATCACCTTGCTGCCATCTCGATGCCGCTAGCACATCAGGATGGGATGAGCCGGCCAGACGAGATCTTCTTACCCAATGTACTGAAAGTCTTACTCTCTGACTCCTGTTGCGGTCTAGCCTAAGCGCCATGTGAGTCCGGCACACCGGATCCGACCTCGGGAGTGGACTATGAGGCTGCTGTCGCACGTTGAGGCCAGCCCGGAGCAGATGCGCATTCTGGCGGATACTCGGCCCGGCTTTCATCTGGTCCGTGGTGCCGCAGGCAGCGGTAAGACGACAACTGCGCTGTTGCGGCTGCGACAGCTGTGCGCCACCAGGTTGAGCCGTCGAGAGCGACTACAGCAAGAAGAGCCGGTACGAGTCCTGGTGCTCACCTACAACAAGACTCTTCAGGGGTACATCGCAGAGCTCGCTCGACAGCAGGTGTCAGGTTCTGCGGGACTGGTCCTTCGTGTTGCGACCTTCAGTAAGTGGGCCGTTGACATGGTCGGCAACGATGGGCTTGTCGATCGCGCGCGGACGCGGCCGGTCATCCGCAGCCTGGCTTCCGCCCTCTCTCTGCCAGATGACTTCATCGTCGATGAGGTGGAATACCTGATGGGGCGCTTCCGCCCCGAGGACATCGAGGAGTACCTGACCGCTCGCCGTGAGGGGCGAGGGCAGGCTCCTCGCGTCGATCGCTCACTGCGAAAGCGCCTCTTGACCGAGGTGGTGAGCCCTTACATCAGCCACAAGGAGAAGTGCGGATGGAGGGATTGGAACGACGTAGCCGTTGAGGCAGGCCGAGCGGGTGGGCAGCCGGCTTGGGACATCGTGATCGTCGATGAGGCCCAGGACTTCAGTGCCAACCAGGTGCGAACCATCAGCGCGCATGTGAGTGGGGACCACACCACGACATTCGTAATGGACGCTACCCAGCGCATCTACCCGCGCTTTTTCACCTGGTCAGAGGCCGGAGTTCAACTTACTAACGCACATGTACTGCGCAGCAACTACCGCAACACGCGTCAAGTAGCCGCTTTCGCACGCGGTTTGGTCGAAGGACTGCCGCACGAAGATGATGGCGCACTCCCCGACTTTTTGGCCTGTGATCGCGACGGCCCTCTGCCCGCCGTGGCGGTCGGACGATTCGGCGATCAAGTGCGCTACGCCATTCAGCGTCTACGAAATGACATTGATCTGACTAGTGAGTCGGTTGCGTTCCTCCACCCGAAGGGGGGCGGGTGGTTTGACTACCTTCGACAGGTTCTACTGAACTTGAACTCGTGTTGTCGGCCCAGGGTCTCGCTGTGCTGCCAGGACGGTTGCTCTACGATCCTGTGCTTTCCAAGCGTGAGGCAACGAGCGCCACGAAGTGCTGGAGGACGGCGAACGGCAGCGTTTGCGTCGCGTCGAAGTAGACCTCTGCCGGCTTCTCCTCCTCGGGTGTGTAGACAAGCACCGTCACAGCTGTCGGCCCTGGAGCCGGTGAAGCAGGCACAGAAGAGGCTCCGCCCGGAACCATGCGGGCCTCGCTGAGCTCGAAATGCGTAGTCCGGCCTTCAGCTGTGCCCGTCTCGGTGGTGAGGGCGCAGAACAGATCACCGTCGTAGTCCCAGGTCAGCAAAGACATGGCAATGATGCTGCCATACCTGGCATCGAAAGCGGTCGGGCACTTTCATCACCGCGTAGGTCAGGGGCCAGATCGATGCTCAGGCCGGTGCCCGTCAGGCAGCCGTCGATGACCTCCGGCCGGTACTGCAGCATCTTGAGCTTGCGCTTCACCGCGCGGGTGATCTGCCTGAGGTCGGCGGCGGCGAGGTTGCCGATGTCGCGTTTGACCAGCGACCAGATGCCCTCCTGCGGGTTGAGGTCCGGGGCGTAGGTCGGCAACTGGAAGACGGTGAGCCAGGCGGTGTTGGCCGCAAAGAACTCCCGCAGCGGCGCGACCAGGTGCATGCGCAGGTTGTCCCACACCAGGACGATCGGGCCGCCGAGCTGGGTGTGGGCGCGGAGGATCAGGTCGCGGTAGTCCTTCCAGCCGAAGCCCTTCGGTTCGTCCTTGCGGCCCCGGTACTCGCGGATCGCGTAGATCAGGCGGGACCGCTCGCCGGGCTTGTAGCAGGTCATCCCCGCCATGGAGACCCGGCCCGAACCGCGCCCGCGCACGCGGACGACCGGGGTGATGCCCTGACGGCCCCAGGTTCTGGCGCGCGGCGGCGTCATCGACTGGCCGGCCTCGTCCTCGAAGACCACCCAGGCGTTGTTCACCGCCGCGGTGCTTTTACCCGCGGCCAGACCTCCCGCCTCCACAGCTCCACCGCGTCGTCGTCGCGTTCGATCGCACGCCGGGCGGGCTGCTGCCAGGACCAGCCGTGCCGCCGCAGCAACCGCCACGTCCCCTCCACGGTGTACGAGACGTGGAACAGACGGCCAATCAGCGTCTTCACCCGGGCCAGCGTCCACCGCTGGTCGGCCCACCCGTGGGCCAGTGGTCCGCGCTCCAACTCCCGCTCCAGCCGCGCGATTTGTGTGTCCGACAGGCGGGGCCGACCGGGCGATCCCTTCGATGCCACCCCGGGCAGGCCATCCTCGCGCCATTGGCGCCGCCAGCGTTCCACCGAGCGCTCTGAGACTCGCAGTGCGGCAGCGATCTCCCGGTTCTTATCGCCAGCCTCGAAGCCAGCCACGGCCTGGAGCCGGACCCGTTCCCGGGCGGTCCTCCCGGCCTCGGTCAAGCCGCCACCCTGCGGATATCTCACCCCACCAGGACTACCGAACCCACCCTCACACTGTCCGGCAAACAGCCCGACATCACCCGATCAAGTTCAGTAGCGTCGGAGGGTATCGCCTGGTGCGAACTAACTCGCGCCTCTGGCTGGCCCTCTGGGCCGGAGTCCGTTGCCCTGAGCACCGTCCACTCGGCCAAGGGGCTGGAATTCGACCACGTGTTCATGCTTGGACTGAACCAACAGGTGACTCCTCATGGGGATGAGGAGGGGGATGCCATGCTCGACATGTTGCGCAGGCTCTTGGCCATGGGTGTCGGCAGATCCCGCAAGACCGTGACGTTGGGCTACAAGGCCGATGACCCGTCCACGCTTATCGATCTCTTGGCCGATGGCACATACGAGGAGGTGCGTGTGTGACTACCACTGGCGACGCCACCGAGGCCAAGGAATCGATTGAGTCGATCATTGCAGATCGGGGAATCTCTGAAGTCCTCCATTTCACCACTAACCTTGGCTTGTTGGGAATATTGGGCACATCTGCCGTGCTCAGTCGAAAGCGGCTCCCCTTAGAGAAATATGTGGAGCACATTTATACGCCCAACTGTAGTACCCGAAAGGATCGGGTTTGGTTGGATTATGTCAATCTCAGTGTTTCGCGAATCAACGGTTCGATGTTCGATGCCAGTGAACGATGGCATGAGGTTGACAACGTGTGGTGGGCCGCGCTGAGCTTCGAGGCCGATGTCCTCGGCGATCCGGGCGTTTACTTCACCACCACAAACAACATCTACCCCTCAGTGCGACGTGCCACGGGGACCGACGGGCTCAACGCCTTGTTCGCCGAGGTCGTCAGCGGCCGGTACTCGCAGCCCATGGCGCGATTTGCTGGTCAGCCTGCGCATTGGACTACTGACCGGCAGGCGGAAGTGCTGTACCCGGGACGCTTGTCTCTGGCGAAGCTGCAGTGCATCTATGTGCGCGAGGAGCATCATGCAGATGACATCAGCGGCTGGTTCGCGAGCTTCCCGTCGACCTATGCTGTGCCGGTCACCTGCGTACCCGAGGTCTTCACATGAGCCCCACCGATGCCAAGTTGGTTTTCCAGCGACGCCTGCACTCAGCGCTCTGGGCGGCTTGGGCCGATTCCCTTGGCTTCATCAGTGAACTGACTGATGAAGCGGGTCTCCGCCGCCGCCTAGCCGACCGAGCCCTCATGGAGCCAGTCGAGTGGAACCGCCGTGTCGGGGGTAAGTTCGGCGTCACCGTCCGGCTTCCCGCCGGAACTTACAGTGACGATACGCAGCTTCGCCTTGCTGTGGGTCGCGCGATTCGCCCTACAGGTTTCGATGCAGAAGCGTTCGCGAAGGTCGAACTTCCAATCTGGACGAGTTATGCACTGGGTGGAGGTAGGGCATCGAAGGCGGCAGCCTCTCACATCTCCGGCGCGAGCGTTCCATGGTTTGGGAATTTCTTCAAAGGCTGGACTGAGGCAGGGGGAAATGGTGCTGCGATGCGGGTGCAGCCCCACGTGTGGGCCGCCCAAGAACCAGGCCGAATTGGCCCCTACCTTCTAGAGGTAATAAGCGACACTGTAATTACTCATGGGCACCCGCGCGCACTAATCGGAGCACTTCTCCATGCGATGGCCTTGGGATACACGCTCGACCGTGGCCAAGTGCCCGGTCCAGATGAGTGGCTGAATGCAATCGATGAATTTCATCAATTCCCAGACATTATCCGTCAGCATGCGGAACTTTCCATGTGGTGTGCGGCCTGGGAGCGAGAATCTGAGAAATCCTTCGATGAGGCATGGAAGGCCACACTGATTGAAGTGGTCGACATGATTCCCGCAGTCGAGGAATTCATCGGAATCGGTGGTGCGGCGGTTGGAAAGCAAGATATGTCTGCTCTCCAAGGTGCCTATGATTCGCTCATTCAGAAGCTCGACTTGCGCTCGCCCGCTACGAGAGGAAGCGGCACGGCTACGGTGGTTGCGGCGCACGCCCTAGCCTTCGCCGGCGTGCAGAATCCTCTTCAGGTCCTTCGGATGACCACAGCGGCACTAGGGACAGACACCGACACGATTGCCACCATGGCGGCTGCCCTGCTGGGCAGCGTGACTGCTGATGAGCCGCCCAGCAGGGTTGCTGACAGGGACTACATTGCGGCAGAAGCTCTTCGGCTTGCAGCGCATTCAGCAGGCGATCCTAGCCAGACCGGGAATTTTGCTTACCCGGACCTGCTCCACTGGGAAGCCCCAAGGACCCAGGCTGGCGCTATGGGCTTGGTGGGGGATAAACCCGCCGTAGCCGGGCTTGGAGTCTGCGAAAATCTGGCGCTGGCTGGATCGGCTCGATCTTTCGCTTGGTCCTGGGCGACCCTCGACTTCGGGCAAACCATTCTCGTTAAGCATCGTAAGGAGCTGGAGAGGCTGCCGGACGCGCAACGTCCGATGATGCACTCAGGAGTTGAGGTTAGGGGAAGTCTTCAATCGGCACAATCAGACCTGGTTCCTGACGCGATGCAGCAAGAAATCGAGCTCGCTATGCCTGCGACTACTGTCCCTGAGGGCCGCGCTCGCCCAAAAGACCGCCAGCGTCCCGCTGGAGGTCAGGATCTAAATGTTGACGCCATGCTGGAATGGCTTCGGTTGCAGGGGTACACAGATCAGGCCGTTGGCTACGCTGTTCGTCGAATTGCCGAACTCGGCACGGTGGAACAAATGATTGCGTTCACGGCTACTCTCCAGGCGGAAATTAAGAGCCGATCAGCATGAACGAACCGATGGCGAAGTGGGCATGCTCGGTGGCCGAGGCGGAGCTGCGTGAGTCTCTTCCTCGTCGATGGATGCACTCGCAAGGAGTCGCGCGGCGCGCGGCCGAGCTGACTGAACTCCTGGGTGGTGACGCGGACCTGCTGGCTTCTGCCGCCGTTCTTCACGACGTGGGCTACGCACCGCGGCTGGCAGCGACAGGCTTTCATCCGCTGGATGGTGCTCGGTTTCTTCGTGACGGCCATGCTGCGGATGAGCGGCTGGTGCGGCTGGTGGCGAACCACTCGCTGGCATTGCTCGAGGCCGAGGAGCGCGGGCTGGAGGGCGAGCTGCAAGCCGAATTTCCGCTGCTCGACGACCACCGGCTCGTAGATGCCTTGGTGTATTGCGACATGACGACCACGCCCGATGGCAGGGTCACTACGGTCGATACTCGGTTGGCTGAGATCACCAGCCGGTACGAATCCAGCAGCCCGGTGGGGCGGTTCATCCGTCGGGCGTCGCCGGACATCCGCGCGGTCGTGGGTCGGGTGGAAGCGGCATTGGCCGCTCAGCCCAGGTAGGGGTAAGTGCCAGCGAGGTAGTCACCGATCTGTTGGCGCATGCTGGGGTGGATGTCGTACTGGTCCAGGTCGCTCGGCTGGACGTAGCGGACGCCGTCGGCTTCGTCGTTGATCGTGGGCTCGCCGCCCACCGGGCGGCCGATGTAGGTGTTCTCGTACTGCTGGCGGATCTCGCCGTCGGTGTAGGCCACGATGTGGTTCGGGTTCGTGTAGACCCCCAAGAAGCCCGTGATCTCGGCGATGATCCCGGTCTCTTCAAGGCATTCACGCACTGCGCACTGGGCGGCAGTCTCGCCGATGTCCTGCGCGCCCCCCGGCAGGGCCCACTGGCCGGTGTCCCGGCGGCGTTGGAGCAGTATGGCGCCGTCGTCGTCGACGACGAGCAGGTTATTGGCGGGGATGAGCGTGTTCGCCTTGGGGGCCTTGGGGTCGTTGTAGTACTCAGTCCTGCCCATGTGGCGAGGGCTCCTCTTGGTCTGGTGTCCAGGGCCGTGCGGTGGCCCAGACAGCTTCGAAACTCTGAGCGTAATTGTCGAACCAGCCCGCCGTGTCTGCTCTGCGGAGATGGAGGAGGGGGTTGGCGCTGGCCGGCTGGCCCCAGACGTGCGGGTTGATCAGAAGGTCATCGTCGTACCGGAACATGGAGGTGTAGAGCGTGGTGTCGTGCAGCCTCACCTCGCATCCGGCCTCGGACAACAAGGGCCGGTAGTAGGTCAGGGAGGCACGGATCTTGGCGGCGAGTGTGTCGCCGATTCCCTCTTCGTGGCCCCGGATTGCTGCCGCCTGGCCCTTCGAGTCGCCGAAGCAGAGCCGCACTCGCACCCCGCTCGACGCGCGCTCGGCGAGCATCTTGGCGACGTGGGGGTTGGACTGGGCGAAGAAGGTGCCGGAGAAAACGAGGACGCTGATTTGTTCCTGGGCGCCGTTGAGCAGCGACAGCCACGTGTCGCGCGGGACGCTCGCCCGGTTCTGGTAGGTCCCGGTCAGCTCCTTTCCTGAACCAGTGAGTTGCTGCTGGGTGCTCGGCGCCGGTGCGGGCCAGAGGAACAGTTCCTCCACCCGTAAGTGCTTGGCCACGCGGAAGCGGTGGCGAGGATGGGGAACGCGTCCGCCGAGCCACCGGCCAACGGTCTTGGGGTCCACCTCGCAGACTTCGGCGAGTGATTCGGGTGGGATGCCGCGCTGGGCGAGCACGGAGTGCAATCGCTCGTTCACAGACGCCATACAAGCCGAGACCGGTCAGGAGCGGCAAGGACGTTTCGGGACGTTCCACGGAATGAGGGGGTCATGGCTGCTGTATTTACGCTGGATGCATGGAGCTCATCGTCCTGTGGGACATCGACCACACCCTCATCGAGAACGCCGGGGTCAGCAAGGAGATCTACGCCGCCGCCTTCACGGCCCTGGCGGGAAGGGCGCCCGCAGGGCCGGCGCGGACGGAAGGGCGTACGGACCGGCTGATCATGCGCGACATGTTCGAGTGGAACGGCTTGGCCGAGCCGGACTGGGCAGCGGTCGAGGGAGCGCTGTCCGACGCAGGGGAGGCGCGTCTCCAGGACCTCAGCCGTCGGGGAACAGCCTTGCCCGGCGTACGGGAAGTCCTGAAGGAGGTCTCTGTACGCAGCAGTTGGGTGTCGTCGGTGCTCACCGGCAATATCGCGGACAACGCCCGCGTGAAGGTCGCGGCCTTCGGCCTTGATCCACTCCTCGACCTGCCGGTCGGTGCCTACGGGGCCGATGCCCTCCAGCGCCCCGACCTGGTCGCTGTCGCCCGGGAGCGGGCCCAGCGACTGCGGGGCGCCCAGGATGGCGTGCCCGTCGTGCTCGTCGGAGACACCCCAAGGGACGTGGAAGCCGCACTCTCCACGGGCTCCGAGATCATCGCGGTCGCCTCCGGCGTCCACAGCGCCCAGGAGCTGGCAGACGCCGGTGCCCATACGGTCCTGCCCGATCTCACGGACACCGGCCGTGTACTCGGGATCCTGGAGGGGCTCTCCGCACGCTGAAAACGTCCCAGGACGTCCTTACAGCGTCCCGATACGCGGTGACGAGGTCCGTACCTGTCCCGCCAATATCAGGTCTCCCACCAGGCAAGCGCCTCGAAGGAGACCCTCGTGATCAGCGAAGTCACCGGGATCCGCAGGATCCGGATGCTGTACCTGCAGTTGCTCTACCGCTGCAACTTCGAATGCCTGCACTGCTTCCACGGCAAACGGCTTCAGCACGCCGACGCCTTCACCACGGACGAGGCGGTCAACCTCCTTACCCTGATGCGCGACGAGTACGGCACCGAGGCCGTCACCCTGCTGGGCGGCGAGCCGTTCGTCTATCGGGACCTCGCCCAGGTCGTCCGGTACGCCAAGCGGGACCTGGGCATGCAGGTCGAGATCTGCACCAACGGCTACCGCATCGAGCGCCGGTTGACCGAGATCGCCCCCGACCTGGACCTGCTCCGGGTATCGCTGGAGGGCATCGGCACGACCAACGACAAGATCCGCAAGTTCGGAAGCTACCGCAGTGCCCTGAGCGCACTCGAAATCGCCCAGCAGCTCGGCGTCCGCGCCGGCGCGACCATGACGGTCACCTCACGCAACATCGACGAGGTTCTGCCGCTCGCCCGCACACTGCAGCACTACGGGGTGGAGCAGCTGAAACTCCATTGCCTCCGGCCGGTCGGCAACGCAGCGGATCACCCCGAGCTCCTCGTCAACGACGCCACGGCCTACACCCGGCTGCGGGAGCGCCTGGCCTCGGCCGAGCTGGACATTGAGGTGATCCTCGACGAAGACCTGTCCGAGCTCGGTGCGCCGGACGCTTGCCTCCCCGCTGGGGGCCCTTTGGAGATCGAGCGGATCGAAGCCGACCCGCGCGGCGCGCTCACCATGTCCTGCAAGGCCGTCGGCAAGGACTCGCACGCCTTCTGGTACGACAAGCTCGCCGGCCACATCGACCACCGGCCGTCAGCCACCGACGAACTCACTCTCGCGGTGCCGGATGTGGTGTACGGACGTGTCTGACCCGGCGTCGTTCGAGAGCGTCGAAGGACTCCGCGGCACCGGCAAATCCACTCTCGCCCCCATGCTCGCAGCCGCCCGTGGCGCAGTACTGGTCCCGACCGTGCCACCCAGCTACCAGGCAATGCGGCAGGAGGTCGACCGGCTGGGCAACGCCGAGGCACGCATGTGCTTCTACCTCTCGGCCCTGTTCACCGCCACCGATCAGATCCAGCGGTACCTGTCCGCCGGCATCCCGGTCGTCGTCGAAAGCTACTTCGCACGGTGCCTGGCCAACCACCGCGCTTTCGGCGCCAACCTCTCCGTGTCCCTGCCGCCAGGCATCCCGCGTCCCGTCACCCACTACCTCGTCTGCGCGGAGGACGAGCGCCAGCGCCGACTCGCCAGGCGCGACAAGCCCGTCTCGCGTTGGGACGCCCTCGCCGAGATCACCGCAGACAAGATCACCGACGCCTACGCCTCGTTCCCGATGCACCGCGTGAACACCACCGGACTCACCACTGACGAGGCACTCCGAGCCGTCCTGAGCACCCACCCGCAAGGAGAGCAAGCCAGTGCAGACACCCAGCATGTGGCGACACACCCTCACCTTCTTCCCTCAGTTCCTCGCCGCGCTCAAGGAGCGTACGGAGCCTGACTCCACGGTGACGGTCATCGGCGCGAGCGACGGCAGACTCGTCGTGCCACTGGCCGCGGCCGGCTACCGGGTCATCGCCATCGAGCGCGACCCGCTCGCCCTCCACGGCGGCGAGGTCCAACTTCCGGGTGACAGACCCGGTCACGCGATGGGAATGATCGAGCGGCTGAAGCAGGAAGGGCTTCACGACCGTGTCCAGGTCGTGGAGGAGGACTTCCTCGCCTCCGAACCCGCCACCGCCCCCTGCGATGCCGTCTGGACGAGCTGCTCGTGGCATTACAGTGCCAACCACCACCGAACGTTGGGCGAGTTCGTCGACCGCATGCAGCGCCTGGTCAGGCCCGGCGGTCTGTTCGGCGCGGAGTTCATGATGCCCCTCACGCAACGCCACCACGTGCTGGAGCACTACACATCCCCCGAGAAGCTGCGGCGTTACTTCATCGGGGACTGGGACGTCCTGCTCACACTGCGGACCAACGAGTTCACCGAGCAGGCGCACGTCGGACAGCTGCAGGACCACAACCACCGCATGGGCCTCCTCCTCGCCGCCCGTGCGTCCACCCCCTCCTAGAGCTACGGGAAGAAGGACCTATGAAGCACGAGTACGAGGCCAAGTTCCTCGCCGTCGACGTCGACGGCCTCCAGGCCAAACTGATCGCGCTCGGAGCCGTCCAGGCATTTCCGCGCACCCTCCTCACCCGGAAGATCTTCGAGAACGACGCCCTCGAAGGCGGCGCCTGGGTCCGCCTGAGGGACGAGGCCACCCGCTCCACTCTCACGCTGAAGCAGGTCACCGACTCCACGACGATCGACGGCACCACCGAGATCGAGACCGAGGTGTCCGACCTGCACGCCATGGCCGAGATCCTCCGCAACGTCGGCCTGCGCGAAGTCCGCTACCAGGAGAACTACCGCGAGGAGTGGCGACTGGGCGAAGTCGCCTTCGATTTCGACACCTGGCCGGACCTCCCCACCTTCGTCGAGATCGAAGGACCCGACGAGGCATCGGTCCGCCAGGCAGCAGCCCTGCTCGACCTCGACTACACCGAGGCACGATTCGGCAGCGTCGACGAGATCTACAAGAGCGAGGCCGGCAGGGACATCCTGGCCGAGCCCACGCTCCTCTTCGCCGACGCCGAGAAGCAGGCTTCGGCCAGGGCAGCTGTCCCGAGCGAGTGATCTTGGGGACCGAGCTGTGTTGATAGAACTGGCCGTGACGCCTCGGGTCATACCCGGCATCGCCGAGTTCGCGCGCGGCGGTCTGCCCGCCGCCGCAGACACTGACGACGGCAATACGTGGACTGACGGCTTCTGCTGGCTCTACTGCGGCCAGCGGTGGACCCGTGTTCTGTGGATCGGCCCGGTGAGTGTGGCGGGTGCCCAGGCGGCGATGTTCGCCTGCGGCCCGTGCATCCGCGTCTTGCAGGAGCAGGTCTGGCAGTCCCTCCTCCTTCACGACGAACCGACTCGCCTCCCACCTGTGAGCACGGCTTCTGCAACCGAGCAGCCTGAGGGACGACGCGTTGGAAAGCATCGCGCACGGGGCGGCATGTTCCGTCGGGAGTGAGGCCGAGAACGGACAGGCGCATCAGCGGCTGGGCCGGTCACCACGCGTGGTGACCGGCCCAGCGCTGATATACAGGCGCCTCTCCGACGTAGGTCCACGCTACCGGGGCTCACGGGCGTCCTGAGGAGACCCTCGCCGACACTGCTGGCGGGTCTCTGGGGATCTGGCTCTCCTGCCGGGTCAGCGTCGGTGGCGGCTCGGCTGGCTCGTGGGCGCTGCGGTTGTCCTCGACTGGGCGCTAGGTGAAGGGGAGCCGAAGGCTGGTGCGCTGACGCTTCGTAGGCGGGCTGCCTCGGCGCGGCGGTTGGGTGCGGGGTTGCGGCTGGTGTGCTGGATGCGGGTGATCAGGACGCGGGCCGGTTGGCGGGCTGTGGTCAGTTCACGTTGGGCTGCGGCTTCCTTGAGGAGCTGGTGGGGTTTGTGGCCGCTGGCTTCGGCGTCGGCAAGGACGGTGGCGAGGGCGGGCCAGCCCGGGTCGGAAAGGATCCGCTCGGCGTGTTCGGGAACGGCTGCGCGTACGTCGTTGGCAAGAGTGCGGCGGGTCCCTTCACCGGGACGCCGGGCTTCGAGTTCGGTGAGCGTCGGAGCGAGCGCGGCGTCGGCTGCCGACTGGAGGTGCTGGACAGCTTGGCGGGCAGCGTTGGCCTGGTGGGCATGGCCCTTGGCCTCGTGCCAGCGTGCGGCGAGGATGGCGGCCCAGAGGAGTGCGGCGGTCAGGGCTGCGAAGGCGCTGCCGTCGGGGCCGGTGGCGGTGTACGCGATGTCGCGGGCCGCGGTCCGCAGGGCATGGGCGGCACCGTCCTCGGCCCGGATCTGCGACCGCTGTGCACGGGTGAATGCCACGCTGGCCGAGCGCAGTTGAGCGCGATGGTCAGGGGGCGCGGCTTGCGCGGTGGCTTCGATCAGTTCGCCCAGAGCGCTGATGTTCGCCTGTGTCCGTGCGTCCTCGTCGGCGCTCGTGTTGGTGCTCTCTGGGCGGAGGATGTTGAGGACTTCGGTGGCCTGATCCCAGGGGGTGGTGGGTCGGTCGCGGCGGGCGGTGGGGTGTTCCTCCGGTGCGCTGCTTTCCAGGCGGGCCGTGAGTTTGGGCAGGGTGAGGTCGGGGGCGATCTTCCCGCCGGGGTGGTAGATCTGCTCGTCGTCCTTGTTCAGGTCGCCGGGCCGGCCGACGGCGTAGCCGAGGAGGTCTCCTGAGGGGCCGCGGCGGGGCTTGACCAGGATGTCGTCGGCTTCGAGGTAGGCGAGGAGTTCCTCGGCGCTGGTGGCGTGGGGGATGGCGGCGCGGATGCGGTCCTGGAGCCACTGGCGGCTGGTCTGCTCCCAGCCGAGGCGCTCGGCCTTGTGCATCTCCGCCTGGGTGGGGCGGCGGGCGGCGGTGCCGTCGCCCTTCTTCAACTGCCGCAGCCCGTAGTCCTTCTCTATCTGGCGGCATTCGTCGCCGACGCGGATGCCGCTGTCGTGGAATTTGGGGCGGCGGCCGTCCTCGCGGACGGTGGTGGCGAGGATGTGGATGTGGTCGTCGGCGTGGCGTACGGCGATCCAGCGGCAGGCCAGGTCGTCGCCGTCGGGTGCAATGCCGGCTGCCTGGACGATGCGTTGGGCGATCTCGCCCCATTCGGTGTCGGAGAGATGGCGGTCTTCGGGTGCGGCGCGGACGGGGCAGTGCCAGACGTGGTCGGTGACGGGCTTGCCGAACTCGCTGTTCCGCAGGTGTACGGGCTCATCGAGGTGGCGGGCAAGTTCGGTGAGGGTCGCGTTCTCGTCGCGGCCGGGGTCGGGCATGCCGAGCATGGCGAAGGCGTCGACGAGGTGCGGGTCGAAATGTTCGTCGTGTCGGCCGGGGCCGTAGAGGTAGGCGAGCAGTCCGCGGGTGTTGGATCCGGTCGGTTTGATGGCGGCGATCATCCGGTCAGACCTCCGTCGGGTCAGTGGGCCGGCGCAGGGCTTCGGCGATCAGGGTCAGCAGGTGGTGGAGTTCGTCGAGGCGCTGACGGATGTCGGGCGGCGTGAAGTCGCTGTTGAGCGCGCGGGCGATCTGGTTGACGTTGACGCCGATGCGGTTGAGCTCGCGCAGCACCTGGGTGCGGAACATATGGGTGCGGCGGCGGTCCTCGGACAGCGGCAGGTTCGCGGTGAACCGGCCTGTGACGAAGGCGAGGACGATGTCGGCTGCGACGCCGGATTCGCCCTTGTAGCCGTGCTCGGCGGCGGCCTCCTGGAGGGCGGCGTGCTCGTCGTCTGTGAAGCGCAGCGGGCCGACGCGGACGGTTCGCTTGGTACCGGTGAAGCGGCGGATCGCCGGCTGGATGCTCTGCACATCGCGCTCGCTGGCCGTCGGCTCGGCGGTGGGCGTGGGGTGAAGGATCTGCTGCTGGACGTTACGCAGCTCGTCCTGGTCGGGGCCGCCCTCGGCCCCGACCTCCCGGCCCGGCGCCCCCTGGCGCAGGGCCGTCTCCGCCACCCCCGGGGCGGAGCCCCCCGAAGACCGGCCATGAGTCGGACTCGGGGTACTACTGGCTCCGCCAGGAGCCGTCCATCCGAACGCCCGCCGCAAACGCTCTGTCAGCGTAGGCGACTTCGTCAGTGTCGGCGGCCCATCGATGGAGCCGTCAGCGTGGTTCGGGTCGTGGGTCACGGATAGCTCTCCGGAAGGTGTGGGCCGGGTGGTGGCGTGCGGAGGCCACGGCTACGGCTACGGGGGTGTGGATGAGTGATCGGGCGGAGAGGCGGGGGCCGTCGCGACCGGTGGCCGGAGGAGTTCCGGCCACCGGATGGCGGGGGATCAGCCGACGTTCCGACCGGCGCCGGGTTCCGACCGGAGGACCTCCATGACTTCGGTCAGCCTCTGGCCGCCGACCGTATGTCCCTTGGCCCGTATTGCCTGTTGCACGATGCCCCGTGTGAGCTTCCGCTGCTCGGCCGCGGCGATCCGTCCGATCTCAACCAGTTCCTCGACCGTCGCGCTGACCGGACGCCCACCACGCGGCTGGCCCTCCGAAATCCGGGGCGGCGGCATTCGGCTGGAATCGGTTGCCTGCGGATTGGCGATGCGTTCGGATGGTGTGGCCCGCAGTTCCGGTACCTCGGCGGAATTGAGTGCCGGGCGGTCGAGGGGCCGGTCGACCAGTTGGTGGATCTGCCGCATCAGCACGCCGAAGGCCAGCAGGGCTGCGGTCGGGGGAACCGCCGCGACCACGTAGTCGAGCAAGGGCACGATGCTCGCGTTGCCCGTGCCGCTGACACCGGCCACGTTGAGCGCAATGGATCCGACCGACCCGGTAGCGGTCAGGGTGACCGCCCACCAGTCGGTCACTCGACGGAGGCCGGCGCGGAGCATGAGCAGTTCGCCCGCGACGATGAAGGCGTCCAGGGTCGCGGGCCAGGCCCATTGCCGGACCGGGGAGCTTCCCAGGCCATGCTGCCCGGCGACTTGGGCGAGGTGTGCGTAGGAGAGCCAGAAGCCGCCGGCGGTGAGGGCGATGATGACGGTTCCGGCTGCGGCGAGGGCGTACCGCTCGGCCGCATGGTGGGCCGTTGCTTGTGGCTTCACGTCCTGGACGTGCTCGGCGTGGGGCATCTCGTTGCCCTGCTGGGTGGTGTCATGAGGCGTGGCGGGTGTGGTCATGCGGGTTCTCCGGGGTGGTTCTGCGGAGGCGATCACGGCGTTCACGCAGGGGGCGTACACGCGAGCCCCCTTCTAAAGGGGGGCTCACGCGTGAACGCTGGTGTGCGTGTACGGCGTGAACGATTGCGTGATCGTCTGACCTGGGGTTTCGTTCTTGGCATGTACGCCTGCGGCGAGGCGTGGGCCGGTGCGCGGGGAAGGGGTGCGTGTACGCCCTCGTGTACGGTCCCGGCCTTCGGCGATCAGGTCAGGAGACGGCGCCGATATGGCGGACTGAGGCGCGGTAGCGGGCTTGCTGACCGCCTCCGGTGCCGCCTGCGGTGCCTTCGGCCTTGCCTGCGAGTCCGGCCCTGACGAGTCGGTCCAGGGTGCGCCTGGCTTTCTCGGTGGCCGAGCGCTCGGGGTTGTTCTGGCCGCTTTGGATCATGGCGAGTTCGCGCACGGTCAGGCCGTCGGGGCGCTGTCGCAGGATGGCGACCGGGTCGAGGGCGGGGTCGAGCGTCGAGATGCCGCGTTCGTGGTCGTGGATGACCTGGAGGGGGCCGATCTCGCCGGTGGGCGTTTTGAGGTGGTGCAGGGTGACGGCGAGGTCGCCGGCCTCCCCGGCGACGAAGAGAACGCTGCCCGCGCCGGAGGTGATCCACGTGGAGCCGTAGACGCGGTCCAGGGTGGGCTTCTGGGCACGTGGAGCGCCCTCGGTGGCCTTGCGCTGATGGTGGAGTTCCATGATCTCGACGCCATTGCGGATAGCTCGCTGGCGGGCGTTGTTGTAGGCGACGCCGAGGGCGTCGTCGACCAGCGTGCTTACCGCGTCCTTGAGGCTGTCGATCACGATGGTGTCGGCCTGGTGGGCTGCGGCGAGGTCGGCGAGGAGGTCGGGCTCCTTGTCCAGACTGGCGGGCAGGGGGCCCTGCCAGACGGCGAGCCCGTCGCGCAACCGCTGCTCATGCTCGGGCCCGACGCTGCGGGCCATGGCGCGGGCGATCTGTTTGTACCGGTCCAGCGCGAGGTAGAGCACCCGTCGGCTCGGTGCGACCGGCATGTCCAGGACGCTGTCCGACAGGCTCAGACGAGCGAGGATCACTTGGTGGGCCAGCGTGGTCTCCCCGACTCCTGGCGCTCCGACGATCATCAGGCTCTCTCCCGACGACCAGGCCGTCTGCTCCCTAGTTGTTCTGTCCGGGGAGGTTGTGGACGGGTGATGCAGGTCTCGGCTGAGGGATCTTGAACGGGTGAGGGCCTTCCGGGTTCGGTGTGGATTGCGAC
>NZ_JBEXYB010000015.1:0-166152 GCF_040630715.1 Streptomyces sp. NPDC005752
GGCCGGGTGAGACGCTCCTCACCCGGCCGCCGCCGCCGTCGTGGCACCCCTCAGCGGTTCAGCGCTCGCCCCACGGCGAGTCGTACTTCTGCGCGAGCACGCCCGCCTCCTCCGGCGTCAGAAGCCGCGGGGACCGCTCCCCCAGCGACAGGAGCAGGGCGGACACCTCTTCCAGTTCCACCGCCGCGTCGACGGCGCGGGCCATCGTGGGGCCCGCGAGGACGGGTCCGTGGTTCTGGAGAAGTGCCGCGCGGAGCGGGAAGGGCAGCCGGGCCAGGACCTCGGCCTGGTCCGGGTCGCCGGGCGGGGCGTACGGAACGAGCGGGGTCTGCCCGACCCGCATCACGAAGTACGGGGTCAGCGGCGGGACCGCGCTCCTGGGGGACCACGGGGGGAGGCAGGACACCGCCGTGGCGTTCCGGGCGTGCAGATGTACGACGGCGCGGGTGGCGGCGTCCCGCCGGTAGAACGCGCTGTGCAGGGGGAACTCCTTCGACGGACGCGGTCCGTCGAGGTGGGTGCCGTCGAGACCGAGCACGCTGAGCCCGTCGGGGTCGACCTCGGCGAGGTCGGCGCCGGTGGGGGTGATGAGGATGCGGTCGTCGGCCCGGACGCTCAGGTTGCCGGAGGAACCCGGACTGAGCCCCAGGGCGGCCAGCCGGGCGCCGGCTGCTGCGAGGTCGCTGCGGGGGTCGCTCATGCCAGCGCGCTCCAGGCTTCGGTGAAGATGGCGGTGTCGCCGAAGTTGCCCGACTTCAGGGCGAGGTCCACGGTGTGGTCCTGACCGTGGACCCGGCCTTCGGCGCGCGCCCAGGTGACGCCGGGGGCGATGGGCGAGCCGATGGACAGGGTGCGGACCCCGAGGGCCGTGACGACGGCGCCGGAGGTCTCGCCCCCGGCGACGAGGATGCGGCGTGCGCCGGCGGCGACCAGGGCGGTGGCGCAGGTCGCGAGGGCCCGCTCGACGAGCTCCGAGGCGGCGGGGCCGCCGTCGGGCGCCGTCTGTTCGAGGTCGCCGAGGTCCTCTACGGCGTGGACCAGGGGCGGCTTCCCCGGCTCGTCCTGCCAGGACCGGCGTACGAAGTCGACGAGCCCGGCGACCGCCCCGGTGAAGTCGGCGCGCAGGGCGGCGACGTCGAGCTTGCGGTGCGGCAGGTGGGCGCGCGCGTGGGCGACCTGGGCCCGGGTGGCGGACGAGGCGCTGCCGGAGAGGACGACGCCGGGGTCGCCGGGCCGGGAGGCGGGCGTGGCACGGGCGGCTTCGGCGTGCGGGCCGCTGAGCCCGAGGGCCAGGCCCGCCGCACCGGTGACGAGGGTGAGCTGCGCGGTGGCCGCGCAGACGGTCACCAGGTCCTCGTCGCTCACCGCGTCCACGACGACGAGGGCGTCGGCGAGCTCCGGGGCGTCGAGAGCGGCGCGCAGTGCGTCGCTGCCCTGCCGCACGGTGTCCAGCCCGACGAGGCGGACCGGGTGGGCGGTCTGCGGGGCGAGGAGCCGGCCGACATGGGAGTCGAGCATCGGCGTGAGCGGGTGGTGCCGCATGGGGCTCTCTTCGAGGAGTTCGCCGTGGACGAAGAGGCGCCCCTCGTGGACGGTGCGTCCGGTGGCGGGGAAGGAGGGCACGACGACCGTGCGGCGTTCGCCGAGTTCCGCGAGGAGCGCGTCGGCCACCGGACCGATGTTGCCGTGCGGGGTGGAGTCGAAGGTGGAGCAGTACTTGAAGTAGAAGCGCCGGCAGCCGGACTCCCGCAGGGCGCGCAGGGCCGCGAGTGACGTGCCGACGGCCTCCTCCACCGGTGCGGTGCGCGACTTGAGCGCGACCACCACGGCGTCGGCGTTCCGCACGGCCGCCGCCCCCGGGCCGTCACAGAGGGCGTCCGGGCCCACGGTCACCACGGTCCGGTGTCCCCGGGCGACCAGCATGGTCGCGAGATCGGTCGCTCCGGTGAAGTCGTCGGCGATGGCCCCGAGGGTCGGCATCGGACCTCCTTGCGTTGGGGGGCGGTGCCAGGTGGAGTGTCCCGGCAACTCGTGTGTGAAAAAATGTTAACAGACTTTACGCAGGCGATATCTACTGGTACATCTTGTTAACACGCTCCCCTGTGGTGCTCGTGCCGTGGCCGAGACCGCTTCTGCCGGAGCCGTTCGAACCGAGCCGTGTGCCCGCCTAGGAGAGCCCATGAATCTGCATCACCTGTTCGCCGGAACCGGCGACCGGACCGTGCGCTACGCACTGTCCGGAGCCGGCGGCGGCTTCGCCCGGACCCTGCTGGCGCAGACCCCGCGCATCGGACGTCTGGCCCCTGCCGTCCTGTGCGACCGTGACGTGGAGCGGCTGCGCGGCATGCTCGTCGAGCTCGGGTACGAGGCGGAACGCCTGGCCGTCTGTGCGGACGCCGACGAGGTCGCGCGGGCCGCGGAAGCCGGGGCCGTCGCCCTGGTCGCGGACGGCGCACTGCTGTCCGCGGCCCCCTGGGACATCCTCGTGGAGGCCACGGGGAGCCCTGCCGACGGCTATGCGATGGCTCGCGAGGCGCTGGCCGGCGGACGCCACGTCGCCATGGTCAGCAAGGAGGTCGACTCCGTCGCCGGGCTGCACCTCGCGGATCTGGCCAACGACAACGGCGTCGTCTACACCACGGCCGACGGCGACCAGCCGGCGAACCTCATCGCCCTGGTGACCTGGGCGGAACTGCTGGGCCTGGACATCGTGGCGATCGGCAAGTCCAGCGAGTACGACCTCGTGTTCGACCCCGCCACCGGCTCGGTGACCCAGCTCGACACCACGGTCCCCGCTCCCGGAATGGGCGGGCTGCTCGGCCTCGGATCCGACGTACGCGCCACGCTCGCCGCCCGCGCGGCCGCCGTGACCGCGCTGCCGACCGGCGCCACCGCCGACTACTGCGAGATGGCGGTGGTCGCGACGAACACCGGTTTCCGGCCGGACGTCGAGCGCCTGCACTACCCGGTCGCCCGGATCGCCGAGCTGGCCGACGTCTACTCCCTGCGCGAGGACGGCGGCGTGCTGCACCGCCCCGGCGCCGTCGACGTGTTCAGCGCGCTGCGGCTGCCGGACGAGGCCTCGTTCGCCGGGGGCGTCTTCGTCGTCGTACGGACCGGTGACCCGGTCACCTGGGAGACGCTGCGCGGCAAGGGCCACGTGGTCAGCAGGGACGGGCGCTACGCGGCGGTCTACCTGCCGTACCACCTCATGGGTGTGGAGACGCCGGTCTCGCTGCTGTCCGCGGTGCTCCAGGGCCGGCCCTCCGGCGGTACCGACCCGCGGGCCCACGCCATGCTCGCCGGACGGGCCGAGGCCGATCTGCCCGTCGGCACCGTGCTGGACATGGGCGGCCACCACCACGACGTCACCGGCGTCCAGGCCGTCCTGCTGCGTGACGAGGACGCTCCCGCCGACGCGGCTCCGCTGTACCTCGCCGCACACGCCACGCTCGGACGTGACGTCCGGGCCGGGGCCCTGATCACTCTCGGCGACCTCGCCGACCCGGACGCGGACCTGCTCCACGCCTGGACCTCCGGGCGCGCCTCCCGCGCCACCGGCACCTCCGTCCCCCACGCGAGCCGATGATGAGTACCGACCTCCAGAACCTCCTGCTGGGCGCGGCCGCGGTCGTCGTCCTGATCCTGCTGATCACCAAGGCCAAGCTCCACCCCTTCCTGGCGCTGGCGTTGTCCGCCCTGGGCCTGGGGCTCGCGGCGGGACTCGGCCCCGGCGACACGGTCGACCACTTCCAGGACGGCTTCGGCGACGCGCTGAAGAGCACCGGCCCCACCATCGGACTGGGCACGATCCTCGGCGGCATCCTGCTGGGCTCCGGCGGCGCCGACCGGATCGCCACCGTCTTCATCGGCGCCCGGCCGGTGAAGTGGATCCCGACGGCCATCACGGCCGCCGCCCTGCTCATCGGGATGCCGCACCTCTTCGACGTCAGCTTCGTGATGCTCGTACCGCTGGTGTACGCGGTCGCCAAGCGCACCGGCACCCACCTGCTGTACGTCGGGCTGCCTCTCGCGGCGGGCCTCTACATCTCGCACGGCCTGCTCCCGCCGCACCCCTCCCCCACCCTCGCCGTCTCGGCGTACGGGGCCAACACCGGCCTGACCATCCTCTACGGCCTGATCATCGGCATCCCGATCGCGGTGATCAGCGGACCACTGCTGACGAAGTTCGTCTCGCGGTGGTTCGGCCCGGCCCCGGACCTGGACAAGGGCCCCATCCCGGAGACGAGCCCCGAGCCGGAGAACCGTAAGCGGCCCGCGTCCTTCGTGCTCGCCCTGATCACCGTGCTGCTGCCGCCCGTCCTGATGCTCATCGGCACCGTCGGAACCGCGAACACCGCGGAGGGCTCGCTGCCCTACGCCGTCTTCGAGGCGTGCGACTCCTCGGTCATCTCCCTGCTGGCCGCGGTGATCTTCGCCTTCTTCGCCCTGGGTCTGCGCTCCGGCTTCGGTCTGAACCAGCTCCAGAAGATGGCGGGCAAGGGCCTCGGCCCGGTCGGCGGGATCGTACTGATCCTCGGCGCCGGCGGCGGTCTCAAGGCGATGCTCACCGCGACCGGAATCGACAAGCTGATCTCCGACTACGCGGTGGGCTGGTCGATACCCCCGCTGCTGCTCGCCTGGCTGGTCGCCGCGTTGCTGCGCATCTGCCTCGGCTCCGCCACGGTCGCCACCGCGGCCGCCACCGGAATCGTCGCCCCGCTGATCGGCGCCTACCCGGGGCTCTCCCCCGAACTGCTGGTGCTGGCGACGGCGTCGGGCGCGGTGATGCTGTCGCACGTCAACGACTCCGGCTTCTGGCTGTTCAAGGAGTACTACCAGCTCTCGGTGGCCCAGACGTTCCGCACCTGGACGCTGATGCTGTCCCTGCAGTCGCTGCTCAGTCTCGGCGGAGTGCTCCTGCTCAGCACGTTCGTCGGGTCCTGAACGCCGCGTCCTGTTGGGACGGCGCGGGCCGGGGCGGCACAATCGAGCAGCGACCGCGGTGGTCGCGTGAGGAAAGGTAAGAAGCAGTGGCCGACGAAGAGCAGTTGCCCCTGATCCCCGATCAACGGCGCGAGCTCCTGTTGAAGCATCTGCGGCGCGACGGAGTACTGAGCGTGCAGCAGATCACCCAGCTCTTCGGCGTCTCCCACATGACCGTCCGCCGCGACATCGCCGAACTGGAGCGCAGGGGGCTGGTGTTCTCCGTACCCGGAGGGGCGCGGATCGCCAGTCACCTCCAGAGCGAGCCCAGTTTCCAGGCCAAGTCCCTGATAGAGCAGCCCGAGAAGCAGGCGATGGCCACGGCCGCCGCCGGGCTGGTGCGGGAGGGTATGACGGTCTACCTCGACGCGGGCACGACGCTGCTGGCCATGGTGCCGTTGCTCGCGCGTCACGAGTCGCTGACGGTCGTCACCAACGACTTCACGACCGTCGACCGCCTGATGGGTTCGTCGCACCTCGACGTCATACACATCGGCGGGCAGGTGGACCCGTCCAACCGGTCGAGCGTGGGCCGGCTCGCGGCCACGACCCTGCGGCAGCTCGCCCTGGACATCGCCTTCATCAGCACCAGTTCCTGGGATCTGCTGCGCGGGGTGACCACGCCTTCGGCCGCGAAGGTGGAGGTCAAGCAGGCGGCGATGGAGTGCACGGGGTCGAGTGTGCTGGTCGCGGGCTCGTCGAAGTACGGGACGTTCGGCAAGTTCCGGGTGGCTCCGCTCAGCGCGTTCGACACCGTCGTCACCGACGCCGGCCTCGCGGAGGCAGCCGCCGAGGGGCTGCGCGCCGGCGGCGCCGACCTCCGGCTGGCGGCTGTCTGAGTCCGCTCCCGCCGCCCTCGTCCGCCCGCCGGGCAGGACGAGGGCGGCGTCGCGCTCAGATGGCGTCGGCGGCTGTTCCGGTGAGGCGCGCCGACTCCTCCCAGAGGGCGAGTGCCGTGGTCATGTCCTGGGCCCGGGACGACAGGCGTGCCGGTGCGGGGCCTCCCCGGGTCTCGCCGAGCAGCCGGGGGCCGTAGTAGCTCCCGCCGAGCGCCGTCGGCAGGGTGGCCGCGTACAGCGTGGGCAGTGCCCCGGCGGACGCCGGCTGTGTGTAGACGCGCGTCGCACGCTCCAGCCGTGCCGCCCAGGTCCGTCCGGCCAGCCTCGGGCCCGCCTGCCCCAGCTCCGTCGCGGACAGACCCGGGTGCGCGGCCAGTGCGAGCACCTGCCTGCCGGCGGCGTCCGCCCTGCGCTGGAGTTCCGCGGTGAAGAGCAGGTTGGCGAGCTTGGACTGCCCGTAGGCGCGCCACTTGTCGTAACCGCGCTCGGCGTTGAGGTTGTCGAAGTCGATGCGGCCGATGCGGTGGGCCAGCGACGACACGGTAACGACCCGCGACATGCCTCCCACCCCGAGCAGAGGCAGCAGGTGGTGCGTGAGAGCGAAGTGGCCGAGGTGGTTGGTGCCGAACTGCATCTCGAATCCGTCGGCCGTACGCATGAGGGGCAGCGCCATCACCCCGGCGTTGTTGACGAGCAGGTCGAGCTTGCCGTCGGTCTCCTTCGCGATCCGGCCGGCGGCCTCGGCGACGGAGGAGAGGTCCGCCAGGTCGAGACCGACGAGCCTGAGGTCCGAGTCCGGCGCGGCACGGCGTACGGCGTCCAGCGCGCGCCTGCCACGCTCGGGGTCACGGCAGGCGAGGACCGTCCGGGCCCCGGAGCGGGCCAGACCGAGCGCCGTCACGGCTCCGATTCCGCTGTTGGCCCCCGTGACCACGGCGGTGGTACCGGAGAGGTCGGGCATGTCGGCGAGAGTCCATGGGTGCATACGCCACGCCTCCCCTTCGAGAACCGGCGCACACCCGTGGCCGCTGTGATCTTCGGCGCGCGGGTGGTGGTCCGCCCCCTGCCCCCGTCAGCCACCCTCTCACCGGGCGCCCGGCCCCGGTTCCCCGGATGCCCGGTCGGCCGCCTCCGCGGTCACCCGGGTGCCGGGGTGCCTGAGCGCGCACAGGTACGCGACGGCGAGCGCGATGGCCATCCCGTAGAACACCCACTGGTTCGCCTCGGCGAAGTCCAGCCTGATCGCGTCCATCGAGTCCCGCATGAGCGTGGCCACCCGGCCGTCGCCGGCCGGCTCCTGCGCGTCCGGATTCCCGGTGACGGCCTCCGCGACCGATCTGGCGGCGTCGTGCGCCGGGCCTGCCGGGACCCCCTCGGACGTGAGCGTCTCCACGACCCGGTCGGTGGTGACATGGGTGAGGACCGTCCCGAACACGGCGATCCCGATACTGGCCGCGAAGTTGCGCACGGTCTGGGTGATGCCCGTGACCTCGCCGTACGACGCTCCGATCGACCGGTTCACCGCGTCGGTGGAGGCGGGAGCGAGGAGGAGACCGATACCCGCGCCGGCGAGTGCCGCGTACGGCCACTGGTCGTGGATCGAGAGGTCCGTCAACTTGTTCGCCCACAGGGCGAAGCCCACAGCACCGAGCGCCGTGCCGAGCTTCATCGCCGGACGGGCTCCGCGCCGGTCCAGGATCCGCCCGCCCCACTGCGACGCGATCCCGAAACCGATGAAGAAGTACAGCAGGTAGAGCGCGGCCTGGTTCGGCGAGGCGCTCAGCGAGACCTGCGCGTACACGGAGGCGAAGAAGAACACGGGGACGAAGGCCAGCATCGCGAAGAACAGGACCAGCGTGTCGACGGTGAACGCCCGGTCGCGGAAGACCCGCAGTGTGATGAGCGGTTCCGGCACCCCGAGTTCGTAGCGGCAGAAGGCCACCAGGACCACGATGCCTCCGACGATGCACGCCCAGGTGGCGACGCTGCTCCAGCCCCACGCGGAGGCCTGCTGGAAACCGAGCACGCTCAGTCCCATGCCCACGGCCACGAGGACGGCGCCGGGCACGTCGAGCTTCTCGCGCCGGCGGGTCTCGGGGATGTGGGCCATGGCTGCCAGGACCAGGGCGATGACGGCGATCGGCACGTTCACCCAGAAGATCGCCCGCCACGTCCACGCCGTCAGCCATCCGCCGAGCAACGGCCCGACCGCGGTGAGGGCACCTGACAGGCCGAAGAACAGTGCCAGGGCGCGGCCGCGCCTCTCGACGGGGAAGACCGCGATGACCACGGCGAGCGCGGCGGGGAACATCAGTGCCGCGCCGAGCCCCTGCGTGGCGCGGAAGACGATCAGCCAGGTCTGCGCGAAGTCACCGGCCGGAACACATCCGCACAGCACGGAGGAGACGACGAACAGGAGAGTCCCGCCCAGCATGACCCGGCGGTGGCCGATGATGTCGGACAGCCGTCCGCCGAGCGCGAAGAAGGCGGCGAGGGCGAGCAGGTAGGCGTTGACGACCCACTGCATCCCGGAGGCCGAGAGGCCGAGTTCGTCGATGATGCTCGGAGCGGCGATGGAGACGATCGTCTGGTCGATGAACGTCATCGAAACGGCGAAAAGCATCGCCGCCAGGGCAAGCGTCTGGTTGGCGTTGCCCTGACCGGCGGTGGGGCCGGCCGCGGCCCGGCCGGTGCCCGGAGGCACCCTCTTGTCGTGCATGATCCGAGTGTGGACGCGGGGTGAACCGCACGCACCTCAAGCTCACTCCGGTGCCACACGGGTGGTGGTGTCTCAGCTGCTCCGCAGCAGCAGGCCCGCCGCGACGAGTCCCGCAAGACCCACGTCCGCGTCCGTGTACTCGCCGCCGAGGAGGTGATCCACGTACGCGTCCTCGGCCAGGGTGAACGGCTCGACGAACTCCTCCGCGTCGGGTGTGGGGGCGGCGACCTTGCGGCAGCCCCTGGCCAGCACGGCGTACCGCACATGGGTCGCGTTGGACGCCAGATAGGTCCGCATGACGACCTCGGCCGTCCCCGCCCGGTATCCGGTCTCCTCCAGGAGCTCCCGTGCCGCCGCGTGCAGCACGTCCTCACCGGGCTCGATCATGCCCCCGGGGAGTTCCGCGAGCACCCTGCCGGGACCGGGGCGGAACTGGCGTACGAGGATGCCCCGGCCGCCCTCGGTGAACGCGACGAGGGCCACCGTCCGTGAGCCGTACAGGATGTCCCAGTCCGACTCCTTGCCGTCGGGCTGCACGTAGGTGCGGCACCGGACCGTCAGGTAGCCGGCGGCCTCCGGCCGCTCACTCTTCAGGGTCCACGTCATGGGGTCAGGACTCTCCGTCACGGACCGATCATGTCCAGCCCGTCACGTCGCAAACGGTCCCGGGCGGCGAACCGTCCCGGTGGAGCGGCGTCCACGCCCGCGGCCCCCGGCAGCGCCGTCAGCCCGGGGCCGCGGCCGGGGCGGTCCTGCCGGGCGGTACGGGTTCGGGCCCGGCGCGTGGCCGGTGCAGGGCCAGCATGGCCTGGTCGTCCTGGGGCCGGCCGGCGCCGTGGCGCCGGACGTCCTGGATCAGCATGTCCAGGATCTGCCCCGGCGCGAGGCGGCCGCCGGCCCGTTCCCGCCCGCCGAGCACGAGGGGCAGCCGGGAAACGGGGTCGTAGAACCCTCCGGTGGCGTCGCGGGACTCGGTGACGCCGTCGGTGTAGCAGAGCAGCGTGGAGCCGGCCGGGAACGGGAAGCTGTCGACCGGTGAGGTCCAGACACCCAGGTCACTCATCCCCAGCGGGGGTGACTCCTCGGACGCCTCTAGGAGCCTGGCGCGGCCCGTCGCGTCGAGGAGCACCGGGGGCGGGTGGCCCCGGTTGACCAGGCGTACGGTCTCCAGGTCCGGCGAGAACTCCGCGATGAGGGCCGTGGTGAAGCCCTCCTCCTGCTGCTGGCCACCACGACGGCCGCCCTCGCGCAGGAGGGCCCTCTCCAGCTGGGCGACCAGCTGGGGAAGGTCCTCTGCCTCGTCCGCCGCGTAACGGAAGGCGCCGAGATCGGCGCTGACGGCACTGACCGCCCCGAGTCCCTTCCCCCGCACGTCTCCGACCATGACCCGGATTCCGTACGGGGTGTTCTGCACCACGTACAGGTCTCCGCCGATCAGGGCCTCGCTCTCGGCCGGCACGTAGCGCGCGTCGATGTGGAGGTTTCCCAGGCGTGAGGGGGGCCTCGGCAGTACGGCTCGCTGGGCGACCGCGGCGACGTGCTGTGCGCGCCGGGCGCGGGCGTCCTGTCTGCGCAGCGTGCGGTGGATGAGGACGGCGAGTGCGGTGACGGCCGCCAGGGTCACCTGGTTGGCCACGCCCGCGCGCCAGCCGAAGGTGCCGTCGAGCCGCGCGAGGAACGCGTGTACGGCCATCGCGGTGAGCCCGACGCCGATGATCCCGCGTACGCCGGACAGCGGCGCGGCGGCGACGGGTGCGGCCACGAGGAGAGGCGCCGACGTCACGTCGTGCGGCGTGACCAGGTCGGCCACCACGGCCAGCACGATGAGGCCTACGGGGATCCACTGGGTTCTCAGCAGCTGCGGCACTCCCCCACGCTGCCCGCAAGCGCGGCTCTCCGCATCCCCGGGCAAGCGGGGTCCGACGTACATGCCGGGGCTTCTGGTGGGCATGAGCATGTCATGGTTGCGCGGCGGGCCCGTGTGGGTAACCACGTGATGATCTTCGGCCCGGCGCTCGGCCCTTCGCGCGTCGTGCGTGTTCCGCGCACGTGTATGCCGGCGCGGAACAGCGCGGCCGGCACCTGACCAAGGGGAACTCATGCGCCTTCGCAAGACATCCGCCGCCATTGCCGTCGCGGCGGTGGCAGCCCTCTCCCTCACTGCCTGCAGTGACGGCGGCGGCACCGGACCGGCGGCGTCCGCCTCGACCGAAGGTCCCTCCGCCACCGGCGAATCCGCAAGCCCCGACGCCACGGAAGGCTCCGGAGGTTCCGGCGGAGGGGACACCCAGGCCTCGGCATCCGCCTCGGGCCCGGCCTCCTCGTCGGCTTCCTCCTCCGTCTCGGCGTCCGGCGACGCATGCCGGACCGCGGACCTCGCGTTCAGCAGCTCGGGCGGCATGGCGGAGGGCGAGCTGCTGATCGGTCTGAAGAACACCGGGTCCGCGTCCTGCTCGATGCGCGGGTTCCCCGGCCTGGACCTGAAGAGCAAGGACGGCACGGTGAGCGCCGAGCGCCGCAGCGGCCGGCCGGCCCCGACGGTCACACTGGCCCCCGGGGAGAACACCCACTTCTCGCTGTACTTCCCGCCGAACACCAGCGGCGGCTCGGGCGTCACCTTCACCTCGGCGGTGGTGACTCCGCCGAACGAGACCCACTCGCATCGCATGTCACTGTCCGTCAACAGTGCTGCGGACTCCGGCTCCGGCTCCCGCATCGCCGTGACGCCGGTCGGCTCGGGCAAGTAGGCCGAGCGGGTCCAGGCAGACGCATCCTGGACATCTCGTCCGCATGATGAGACTCGCTTGCGGAGCCCCATGCCTGCGGCGTCTTATCGCGCCTGTGCAAACCGAACAGATAACCCCTGATCAACCGGCCTCCGACGACAAGGCGGCGAGGCGCGCCGTCACGGTGTTCCCCGTCCTGGTGCTCGTGGCGGGCGTAGCCGGTCTCGTCACGCCCGGGACGTTCGACGGCTGGACGGAATCGGTTCCGTACCTGCTGGGGATCGTCATGTTCTGCATGGGGCTGACGATGACCCCACTCGATTTCAGGGGCGTGGCGAAGCGTCCGTGGGCCGTGGCAATCGGCCTGGTCGCGCACTACGTCATCATGCCGGGACTCGGCTGGGCCATCGCGCATCTGCTCGGGCTGCCGCCGCAGCTGGCGGCGGGGCTCATCCTGGTGGGCTGCGCGCCGAGCGGCACGGCCTCGAACGTGGTGACCTTCCTGGCCCGTGGTGACGTGGCGCTGTCGGTCTCCGTCGCCACCGTCTCCACCCTGGTCGCCCCGCTGGTGACGCCGCCGCTCACGCTGCTGCTGGCGGGCGCCTATCTTCCGGTGGACGCCGGCTCGATGATCACGGACATCCTCAAGACGGTGCTGCTGCCGGTCCTCGGCGGTCTGGTGGTGCGGCTGGTCGCGGGCAAGCTGGTCGACCGGGTGCTGGGCCTCATGCCCTGGCTGTCGTCGCTGGCCATCGCCGCGATCGTCTGCGCCGTCGTGGCGGGCAGCGCCGGTGTCATCAAGTCCGCCGCCGTGACCGTCCTGATCGCCGTCGTGCTGCACAACGGTTTCGGCCTGGCGCTGGGTTACGCGGCGGGCAAGCTCTCGGGGCTCGGCCGTCCGGCCAGCCGCGCCATGGCCTTCGAGGTCGGCATGCAGAACTCCGGGCTGGCCGCGTCACTGGCGACGGCTCACTTCAGCCCGCTCGCCGCGCTTCCGGCCGCCGTGTTCTCGGTGTGGCACAACATCTCGGGTGCCCTGGTCGCCGCCTGGATGTCCCACAGGTCACGGCGTGAAGAGCCGGGGGGCCCGGCCGCGGTACCGGCGCCGAGGACCACGGCCGCCGAGGAAGCCTGACCGGCTTTCAACTCCTGAGGTTGTACGACTCGAGGCGTTCGTCCGGGGTTCCCGGGCGAACGCCTCGCGCGTGCCGCCCCGGCCGGCTCCGGAGAGGGGCTCGTGCCGAGCCGGCGGCCGTGCGCCCGCTCGGGCTCCCGGCCGCACGTCGGTCCGGTTCCGCTCCACGAAGTCGGGGCAGGGCAGACCGCCGGTCCGACTGCATGCGATCCGGACGTCGACACTCGTGGCAGGCGGGTCTCCACCGGCCCTCCGGAAGTACCCGCGGCGCGTCGCGGCGTCCATCGCGCTGACTAGTTCACGCTCTCGTGTGGCCCTCAGGTATGACCCAGGACCGACTGGGAGAGGGATTCGTGGAACCCCCGCCCGCTCATACCGTCTTGATCACTGACGGCGGACGACCACCGCCGGCGACAAGTGTTCAGTGGACAGGCGAGACAGTGAGCGGGTGGCACGGGTGACTCAGCAGAATCGGCCGGAGGACAAGGCGTTCGCTCCGGAGTACCAGGGAGCGCTCGGCTCGTTGTCGGTGAACTCCTCCCTCACCGAGGTACTGGCGAGGGGAATCGAAGAGCTGCGTGCAGCCGAACGTGCCGGGGAGCAGCGGGAGATGGCGCGCTGCGGGCTCGCCGTCGCGGAAGCGTACCGGCGGCTGGGACGGGTGGCGGAAGCGGACGCGGCGTGGAAGTCGAGTTATCGTGCGGCGCGTTCGGCGGGTGACGTCGGGGCGATGGCCTGGGCGCTGTGGAGCGGTGGCACCCTCGCCCGCCAGCGGGGCTCGCTGGCACTGGCGTACCGGCTGCTCGGGCTCGCGGCGGAGATGGGCGAACGCGGGGGCGACGTGGTGGTTCGCGGCTACTCGCTGGCGGGCCTCGCGGAGACCGGGCGCATCCAGGGCGACTACCAGGCAGTCGGGGAACTGCACGAGCAACTGCTCGCCGAGGCCCGGAGGCGCGGCGAGGCCAGGCACACCGTGTGGGCGCTGGAGGGGATAGCCCAGATGCACCGCAACACCGGTTCGTACGACAGGGCGCTCGCCCTCTTCGAGGAGGCTGCGGAGACTGCGGGCCGGGCCGATGACCGAAGGGGCCGGGCCTGGGCGCTGCGCGGCATAGCCGACGTGGTGTCCGTACGGGACGGCGATGTGGAGCGCGCGCTGACGCTGCTCACGGAGGCCGAATCCATGTGCCGTGAGATGAAGTTGTCCAGTGCGCTGGCCTACAACCACAAGATGCGGGGCAACGTGCACTACCGGGCGGGGCAGTACCCGCAGGCCCGTGACACCTACGAGCAGGCACTCGCGGAGTTCCGGGAGATGGACGAGCCGCGGGGGGTCGCTCTCTCCCGGCTGGGGCTCGCCAAGTCGCTGGCCCGGCTCGGACGGAACCCGGCGGAGACCGTCGTGGAACTGGTGGCACTTCGCCGGGCCCTGGACCGGATCGGTCTGCGGCACGCCCGGGACATGGTCGACAAGGCATCCGTCGAACTGGGAGTGGGCCCCCTGCCCGACGTGGGGCACCGCGTCGAGGAGGCGGCGACGCGATGACCTCCCCGACGACCGTCCCCGCTGATACCGCGTACGACGCCGCGCCCCACGAAGCCGCCGGCGGCGGGAGAGCGGCGCGGTCGGACACCGCGTCACCGGAGCCCGCGGCCACGGCTCCCGGCATACTCGCTCGCTGTCGCGACCTGGTGCGCCCCTCCCTGGCCGCCGCGATAGAGCGGCTCCATCCGTGGCTGGGCGAGATGGCCGCGTTCTCACTGGGCTGGTGCGAGGTCGGCGGTGGGCCCGCCGACGGGTCGTACGAGGGCAAGGGGCTTCGCCAAGCCCTCGCGGTACTGTGCGCCGAGGCCGCGGAAGCCCCCGGTGAGAGCGCCGTGGCCGGTGCGGTGGCCGTCGAGCTGGTCCACACCTTCTCGCTCCTGCACGACGACATCATGGACGGGGACGGGACCCGGCGGCAGCGGGAGACCGTATGGAAGGCGTACGGCACCGGCCCCGCCGTGCTCGCGGGCGACGCGCTCTTCGCCCTGGCGGTGCAGACACTCGCCGAGGCACCGGGGCCGCACACGGCAGCGGCCGTGTGCCGGCTGTCCGAGACACTGAGCGGGCTCGTCCGCGGCCAGGCGGAGGACCTTCTTTTCGCGGCCCGCCCCTGGACGGGGCCCGAGGCTGTCCGGATGGACGAGTACCGCGCCATGGCGGAACTCAAGACCGGCACCCTGCTGGGCTGCGCGGCGGCGCTCGGTGGGCTCCTGGGCGGGGCACCCGCCCCTACCGTCACCGCACTGGACCAGGCCGGACGCCATCTCGGGGTGGCCTTCCAGGCCGTCGACGACCTGCTCGGCATCTGGGGTGACCCGGCGGTCACGGGCAAGCCCGTGCACAGCGACCTGCGACAGCGGAAGAAGACCTACCCCGTACTGGCCGCCCTCGCCGGTGACGGCCCCCGCACCAGCGAGCTCGCCGCACTCCTGGACTCCCCGCTGCCCCTCGACGAGGCCGGTGCGATGCGCGCGGCCGCACTCGTCGAAACGTGCGGTGGCCGCACCGCCACTCTGGACGAAGCCCGCCGCCGGCTGGATGCCGCCCGCGCCTGTCTGCGCAGCGTGCCTCTCGACCCCTGTGCCGCGCACGAGATGGAGGTGCTGATCGCGTTCCTGCTGCACCGCAGGGTGTGAGCGCGTCGGCCGCCGGGTGTCGCGTCGCACCCGGCCGGCCGGCGGCACACCGCCGGTCTTCCTGCCCCGGATCCCTGTGCCCGCGACGACGCACGATCCACGCACCGTCCAGGAGGAGGCCGGCCGGGCGCGCACCCGCGACGTCAACGCCTCATGGCGCACCGCACCGTGGCCGTCCGGCACGAGAGACCCTCGGTCCGTGACGAGGCGACCGTCCTCGCCGCCGTCGACCAGTGGCTGCGACCGGCCCCCGTCACGACGGCGCCGCGTAACAGTGGACGGCAACCGTCAGGTCCGGGCTCCACTGCTGCTCGACCGTGGCCATCAACTCCCAGCCCAGCCGCTCGTAGAGGGCCGCTGCGGCACGATCGGACGTGACGACGTCGAGCACCGGGTGCAGACCACGACGCCGCGCTTCCTCCTGCGCCTGACCCATCAGCAGCGCACCGATCCGGTGTCCCCTCGCCTGCGGATCGACGAACAGTCTGCCGACCACGGCGGTCCCACCCCGCGCGGCCCCGTTCAGCTCGCTCCACAGCGTCGGGGCCAGATCACCTTCGCCGCCCTGCGACAAAGTGACGTGACCGACCGTGCGGCCCGCGAGTTCGGCGACCCAGGAACCCAGCAGGGGGCCGCGTGACAGCCACTCGCGGGGCTGATCGGGCCAGTGCACCGGGTAGCCGTCAAGCTGATGGACCGCCGCGAGGACCCGCACGCACTCCTCGAAATCGCCGTCGGTCCTCTGCCGGACGCGCGGGCTCGCCCGCTGGTCGGGTATTCCGGAACTCTCGATGTTCACCCCGGAATCCAAGCACAGGCCACGGAACCACGACCAGGCGCGTTCGACGCGCCGTCGCCCAGGCGAGACCGGGCTCCGGCACTCCGGGAGCGGTTCCCTAACCCAGTAGGGCGGCGATGGTGATCAGGACCGGAACCGAGGCGACGGTGGACAACAGGATCGACTCCCGGGCGAGTTGTTCGGCGACACGGTACTGCGACGCGTAGGTGTAGAGGTTCTGCGCGGCGGGCAGCGCCGAGATCACGACGACGTCGAGGAGAGCCGCGCCGTGCAGATGGAAGACGCCCGCGCCCACGGTCCAGGCGATGACGGGCTGCACGGACGTCTTGAGGGTGGCGGAGAGCGCGATGGCGGCCCGGTCGGCCCCGCGGGCGGGTATGCCGCTGCCGCGCAGGGAGATCCCGAAAGCCAGGAGGACCGCGGGGACCGACATGTTGCCGATGAGGGTGAGCGGTTCGAGGGCCGGCGACGGGACCGTCCATCCGGTGGCGGCCACGGTGACGCCTGCCAGCGAGCCGACAGCCATCGGATTGCGGAGCGGTGTGGTCAGGCGCTGGAGGAGAGGACGGGGCTCTCCGGGCCGGCCCAGGTCGAGAATGGTCAGAGCGAGCGGCGTGACGACGATCTGCTGGAAGAGCAGCACGGGGGCGACGAGCGAGGCGTCTCCCAACACGTAGACGGCGATCGGGATCCCGAGGTTGCCGGCGTTGACGTAGCTGGAGCACAGTGCGCCGACGGTGAGGTGGCCGGCGCCCCAGCCCCTCAGGAGTCCCACGCCGACGAAGAGGGCCGCTGTCGCGGCCATGGCGGCCGCGGTGACCAGAAGCCGTCGGGAGAAGATGACCGACAGGTCCGCGCCCGCGAGAGTGGTGAAGAGCAGTGCGGGGGTGGCTACGTTGAAGGCGAGCCGGGTCAGGACCGTCCGGCCGTCGTCCCCCAGGTGTCCGCGGCGTCCGAGGACGTAGCCGATGCCTATGACGACGGCGATCACCGCGAACCCGGTGAGAACTCCCTGCATGAATTTCCTTGCTCATGGGCACGAAGCCCGCGGCGCCCGTCACCTGCCCTCGGGCCCCTCCGTGCTCTCGCGCAGGACGAGACGGTGGGCCACCACGCGGTCCTGAGGCGACTGGATGCCGGGGCTCCCGGCATCCGGTGTCAGCGGACTCTGCGCGGCTTCCTCGATGCGCCGGTGCAGCAGTTGGACCGCGACCCTGGCGACCGCCGCCTTGTCGGGCGACACGGTGCTCAGCGTCGGCACGCTGAACCGGCCCCCCTCCACGTCGTCGAAACCGATCACCGCCACGTCCTCGGGTACGCGGAGTCCGTGTTCGTGGAGCGCGCGCAACGCCCCCAGAGCGAGCTGGTCGTTGAGGCAGAGCAGCGCGTCCGGCCGCGCTCCGGCGTCCAGGGCTCGGGCCACCGCCCGCGCGCCGTCGGGCATCCTGAAGTCGTCCACCGGCAGCAGCGCCTCCGGGTGGTGGGCGATGCCCGCCCCGGCCAGCGCCGCCATATAACCGCGGGTGCGGGCCTCCGCGGTCCCGAGGCCCGGCGCCTCCCGGCCACCGACGGCGAACACGGTCCGGCACCCGAGACCGATCAGATGTTCCGTGGCCTCGCGCGCGGCCGTCTCGTTGTCGATGGCCACATGGTCCGCCCCCTCCTCCAGCAACTCCCCCAGGAGCACGGTCGGTGGTGCCCCCGCGCGGTCTGTGACGTCGTCCGCGGTCAGGGCGAGCGGGCTGAGGATGATCCCGTCGACGAAGTCGGAGCCGAAGCCGGCCAGCGCGGCGAGCTCGTGCTCGCGGTGCGCCCCGCTCTGGTGGATGAGCACCGTGAGGGAGAGCTGCTCGGCCTCACGGATGACGTGCCGGGCGAGCTCGGCGAAGTAGGGCACGTCCAGCTCGGGCACCACGAGGGCGATGATGCCCGTACGGCCCTTGCGCAGGTGGCGTCCGGCCAGGTTCACCCGGTAACCGAGATGGTCGATGGCCTCGCGGACCACACGCCGCGTCCGGTCGGAGACATGGACGTAATCATTGATCACGTTGGACACCGTCTTCTCCGACACCCCCGCGTGCCGTGCGACGTCCTTGATCCTGGGCCGTGCCACGGCCGACCTCCCTGCCCTCGTGCGCTGCCGAGTCTATGTCCCGGCCCGTCCGCCGCGGACGGGTGGCCTCCGGGCGCTGCCGGGCGGCTCACCACCGGGCTCACACAGCCGTATCGTTCGAACTCTTTACAGCGAATGTACATCGATGTAAAAAAAGGTGGCCGCACTGTTTCAGCCAGCGCGGCCACCCATCCGCCGTGTGCGGTGGACCCGCCCGCACCGGCGGTCCGCCGCCGATCCGGCATGAGCGTCCGGCCGTCGAAAGGTCCGTGATGAGTCCTTCGTCCCACCCCCGTGAGGTGCCGGTCCCGCCCGGCCCCGGCCCGGCCCCCGGCATCGGGCGCCGCCGGCTGCTGCGCTACGGAGCGGCCGGCGCGAGTTCGCTGTTCGCCGCCGGCGCCCTGACCGGCTGCTCCTCCCGGGCCTCCGCCGCCGGCGCCTCGGCACTCGACGTCTGGGACCTGTTCCAGGGGGGTGACGGCATGCTCATGAACGACATGATCAAGGCCGTCTCCGAGGGCCCGGACGGATTCGAGGTCGATCGCACGATCCTCGACTGGGGGCCGTCGTACTACACGAAGCTCGCCATGTCGGCCGCCGGCGGGAGGGCCTGTGACGTGGCCGTCCTGCACCTGTCCCGGCTGGCCGGCTACGCCCCCGGCGGCCTGCTGGACCCCTTCGACCTCGATGTGCTCGCCGAGTTCGGTGTCACCGAGAAGGACTTCACCCCGGCCGTCTGGAAGCGCACGCAGCATCAGGGGAAGGTGTACGCCATCCCCTTGGACGTCCATCCGTTCATCGTGTTCTACGACCGGGAGGCCGCGGGCAGGGCCGGCCTCCTGGACCCGAAGGGCGAACTCGCCCCGATGGGTTCTCCGAAGGCGATGCTCGAGGCGGGCGAAGCCCTGGCGGACGTGACGGGGAAGTCCGGCATCCTCTTCGGCCACGTCACCGACACCGCGCAGAGCTGGCGTCAGTTCGCCGCTCTCTACGCCCAGACCGGCGCCGCCTTCACGCTGCCGGACGGCAAGGCCGCCGAGATCGACACCGACGCCGCCGTACAGGTCGTGTCGTTCATGCAGCAGCTCTTCGACGGGCGGACGAATCCGAACAACCTCGACTACAACAGCGCCCTTGCCGGGTTCCTGGGCGGTCGCGGCGGCATGGCCATGCTCGGTGAATGGGAGCTGCCGACGCTCCGGAAGTCCGGCATCCCGCTCGGAGCCGCACCCTTCCCCCAGGTGTTCGACCGGCCCGCCGTCTACACCGACTCCCACAGCTTCGTCCTGCCGCACCAGGACAACCCGGACCCGGCTCGCCGCAGGGAGGCCCACCGCTACGTCGCCCAGATACTCAAGCAGAGCCTGACCTGGGCGAGTGCCGGCCATATCCCCGCCTATCAGCCCGTGCTGGCCGAGCCGGCGTACGCCGAACTGAAGCCGCAGTCCTCGTACGCCGACGCGGGAGAAGTGGCGGTGCTCGACCCGCCGAACTGGTTCGCCGGCGCCGCTTCGAACTTCCAGAACCGCATGTGCCAGCCGCTCCAGTCAGCGCTGCTGGGCAACACCTCGGCCGAGAAGGCGGTACGGCAGATGGTCCGTGAGGCGAACGCGCTGCTGCGGCAGCCCAACCCGGTTGCCTGACCGAGCAGAAGGAGTAACCGACGTGACCACCACCACGCCGGTCGGGGCCCCCGCCCCGACCGGGGAACCGCCACTCGTCCGGGCCCCCCGGCGCCGCGCCGGCCGCCGCGGACCGGGCCCGCTGTTCGTGCTGCCCTTCGCGGTCCCCTTCGTCCTCTTCCTCGTGTGGCCCGTGCTCCAAGGCCTCTGGATGAGCTTCACCGACAGCTCGCTCGCGCTGCGCGCCACGTCCTTCGTCGGTCTCGACAACTACGCCGAGGCCTTCGGCGACCCGGACGTCTGGAGCAGTCTCGGCAACACCGTCTTCTTCACCGCCGCCTCGAGCGTCCCCCTGGTGCTGATCGCGCTCGCGATGGCGCTCCTGGTGCACAGCGGGCTGGCCGGCCAGTGGGTGTGGCGGCTGTCCTTCTTCGTGCCCTACCTGCTGCCGGTCACCGTGGTGACCCTCATATGGACCTGGCTCTACCAGCCGGATGTCGGCCTCGGCAACGAACTGCTCGGCACGCTCGGCTTCGAACCCGTCGGCTGGCTGTCCGACGAGGCCGTCGCGATGTGGTCGGTCGCCGCGCTCACGGTCTGGTGGACGGTCGGCTTCAACTTCCTCCTGTACCTCGCGGCTCTGCAGTCACTGCCGACGGCCTACGACGAGGCAGCCGCGCTCGACGGCGCGGGGGCGTGGCGGCGTCTGTGGTCCGTCACCCTGCCGCAGCTGCGCAGGACCACCGTCCTGGTCGGCATGCTCCAGGTCCTCGCGTCGCTGAAGGTGTTCGACCAGATCTACATCCTCACCAAGGGCGGCCCCAACGGCTCGACCCGTCCTCTCCTCGAATACGTCTACGACGTCGGGTTCACGGGTTACCGGCTGGGCTATGCCTCCGCCGTCTCCTACGTGTTCTTCGCCCTCGTCATCGTCGTCTCGCTCGCACAGCTCCGCCTCTTCCGCCAGGAGGACTGACGCATGTCCACCACCACAACCACCGTGCGGAGCCGGCGCCGACCGCCACGGGAACAGGCCGGCTCCCCGCTGCTCCTCGGCCACGGCCGGCTGCCGCGCGTCCTGGCCGGCACCGCCCTCACCGTGCTGGCTGCCGTCTGGCTGCTGCCGTTCCTCTGGGCGGTGGCCACCTCCGTCCAGAGCGAGCAGGACGTCGCGAAGCCGGGCCTTTCGCCGTTCAAGGGCGCCTTCACCCTGGACTCGTACCAGCAGATCCTCGAACGCGGAAACGTGACGGTCTGGGCGGCCAACAGCTTCCTGGTGGCCGGACTGGTCACGTTGATCACCGTAGTCATCTCGACGCTGGCGGCGTACGGCTTCTCTCGGGGCACCTTCCGCGGCCGCCGCGCCCTGCTCGCCGTCACCGTCGCCGCCATCATGATCCCGCCGCAGCTCCTCGTCGTGCCGCTGTTCGAACAGATGCTGATGTTCAACCTGGTGGACACGTACGCGGCGATGATCCTGCCGCAAGTGGTGGCGCCCATGATGGTGTTCATCCTCAAGAGGTTCTTCGACGCGGTCCCCCGGGAGCTGGAGGACGCCGCCCGGCTCGACGGCGCATCAGAGGTGCGGGTCTTCCTGTCGGTCGTGCTGCCGCTGTCCCGGCCGATCGTCGCAGCCGTCTCGATCTTCGTTTTCATCGGCGCCTGGAACAACTTCATGTGGCCGTTCATCGTCACCAACGATCCCGGCCTGATGACGCTCCCCGTCGGACTCGCCACCGTCAAGGACGCCTTCGGCATCCAGTACGCGCAGGCCATGGCCTCGGCCCTGCTCGCCGCGCTGCCGCTGGTCGTGGTCTTCCTCCTCTTCCAGCGCCGCATCGTCAGCTCGGTGGCCACCACCGGCCTCGGCGGAACCTGACCGATCCCGGCTTCCACCCTCCGTACCACCTGGGCCGGATGCTCGCCGCCGGCCCGACGACTCACTGGAGCACGCGTGCCCACGCCCCCCGTACCGCGCCCGGAGTACCCGCGACCGCAGTTCGTCCGCACGGACTGGCTGAACCTGAACGGCTTGTGGCAGTTCGAGACCGACCGGGGCGACAGCGGCCTCGAACGCGGTCTCCTCACCCGTGAGCTGGGCGGGCAGATCCTCGTCCCCTTCCCGCCCGAGTCCGAGCTGTCCGGGGTCGGCGACACCGACTTCCTCGAGGCCGTCTGGTACCGGCGCGTCCTCGCCCTGCCGGCTGCCTGGGCCGGCCGCCGTGTTCTGCTGCACTTCGGAGCCGTCGACCACGACACGACGGTCTGGGCGGACGGCACCGAGGTCGCACGCCATCGGGGTGGCTTCACCCCGTTCACCGCCGACCTCGGCGACATCGCGGGGTCCGGGCGGGACGTCGTCGTCACCGTCCGGGCCCGTGATCCCCGCTCGGGCCCGCAGGCCCGCGGCAAGCAGGCCACCCAGTACGCCAACCACGACTGCAACTACACGCGTGTCACCGGCATCTGGCAGACCGTCTGGCTGGAGCCCGTTCACGAGGTGCACCTGAGGCGCCCCCGGATCACCCCTGATCTGGCAGGCTCCGCCTTCCACCTGGAACTGCCGCTGTCGGGGAACCGGCCGGGCCACCGGGTGCGCGCCGTCCTCAGCGACGGGGACGGCGACGTGTGCCGGGCCGAGGCACGCGCCGACCTCGATCTCGCACCCCGGCTCCACCTTCCGGTCCCGGCGGACCGGAGGCGTGAGTGGGGTCCCGAGGACCCGCACCTCTACGGCCTGCGGCTCGAACTGGTCGACGGGCAGGGGAAGCTGCTCGACGCGGTGGAGAGCTACGCGGGGCTGCGCGCCGTCGGCCTGCGGGGCAAGGCCGTCACGCTCAACGGGCGCCCGCTCTTCCAGCGGCTCGTGCTCGACCAGGGCTGGTACCCCGACGGTCTGATGACAGCGCCCACCGACGAGGCGCTGGCCCACGACATCGAGATCGCGATGGCCGCCGGCTTCAACGGGGCCCGGCTCCACCAGAAGGTCTTCGAGGAGCGCTTCCTCTACCACGCGGACCGTCTCGGCTATCTGGTCTGGGGCGAGTTCGGCGACTGGGGCTGCGAGACGGGCGGGTCGTCGGGGAACAACCAGCAGCCCGACTCCTCGTACGTCAGTCAGTGGCTCGAAGCCGTGGAACGCGACTACTCACACCCCTCGATCGTCGGCTGGTGCCCGCTGAACGAGACGTACCAGAAGCTGCACGACCGCATCACCGGACTCGACGACGTCACCCGGGCCATGTTCCTGGCCACCAAGGCCCTGGACACCACACGGCCGGTGATCGACGCGTCCGGCTACGCGCACCGGGTGATGGAAACGGACATCTACGACTCCCACAGCTACGAGCAGGACCCTGAGGCCTTCCGGCGGCAGATGGCGGGACTGGCCAAGGACGAGCCGTTCGTCAACGCGTACGAGAGCGGCGCCGCCTACTCCCAGCCCTACCGGGGGCAGCCGTACTTCGTGAGTGAGTTCGGCGGCATCTGGTGGGACCCGGAAGCGGCCGCCGCACAGTCCGGGGAGGACCGGACCGTCTCCTGGGGATACGGCGAACGGGTGCGCAACGAGGAGGAGTTCCACGCGCGCTTCAGCGGCCTGACAGGGGTTCTGCTCCAGGATCCCGCCATGTTCGGCTACTGCTACACGCAGCTGACGGACGTCTTCCAGGAACAGAACGGCGTCTACCGCTTCGACCGCGGCACCAAACTCGACGTGGCACGCGTCCGCGAGGCCCAGGTACGCCCTGCGGCGATCGAGGAGCGGGACGGCCGGTAGCGGGCCGTACGGTGCCCGCCGGCGACGGCATCGCGGTGCGCGGGCGGCACCGCCGAAAGCCGCCGGGCTGTGCCGTACACCTCCCGGTCACCCCGCCAGGTGATGGACGCCGGTGCAGCCGGACCGTCCCGGGCGGGACCTTCACCGGTCTCCGTCCGGGCCGGGCCTCCGGTGGTGCGGGCCCGGACGCCCCGCCGACTGCGCCGCCGGCTCAGGCCGGCGGACGAACGCCCGGCCCCTCGGTATCGGTGACACCGAGGTCCGCGGAGCAGGCACCCGTCACACGTCACCGGTCTCACGCCCGGTGGCGCCACTGGTTCGTCCTGCGGGAAGCACGGCCGGGTCGGGCGTCGCACCCAGGTGGCGGACCGAAGCCACCCCGTGCTCTGCCTGCACGGGGTGCCTGCGCTGCCAGTAGGGGTTCTCGTGGGACAAGCGGCTGGAGACCCTGCCGTACATGCCGAACGTCGCGATGACCAGGCCCATGACGAAGCTGAACACCACGTTGGTCATGCCGAAATCCAGGACGTTGACGGATCGGTCCAGCACGAAGATGTGGGCGAAGCCGCTCAGGACGAACAGCCCGCCCACCGTCATGTTGAGGGTCGACGCGAAGTTGCCTCCGATGGCGGCCCCGACCAGCAGCGCAAGTCCCACCACCGTCGAGATGACGCTGAGCGTGGTGTTCGTGGTCATGCCCGCGACGGTGTCCCCGGCCGTGTCGAACGGGGTGAGGGCGTCAGAGAATCCCAGGACGGCGAAGGTGATCAGGATGAGGCCGCAGACGGCCGCGCCGTAGCGGTAGACGGTCGCCAGATGATGATCGACGGGAAGTTCGTCTCGAAGCTTCATGACCTTCCTTCTGCCGGAACCATCAGCATGGATGCGGATATACAGTGATTTACAGCAACTGCTTCACCGTCCGCAGCCGGGCAGGAGGGCGCCGGCCCACGGTGGCGGCCGTCCGACCCTGAGCCGTCGTCGGGCCCCGCGCATCCGCCGGCCCGTTCCAGGGAGAAGTAGAGGTGGGTGGAGCGCAACGCACCCCCGACGCACACGGCAGGAGCGGCCCGATGCGCCACGCAGCGGCAGAGGCGACGCGTGTGGCCGGGTCGGGTCGGGTCGGGTCGCACGGTGCCGCCGCCCGTCCCTTGCTTCCGGCACCCGGAGCGCGAAGCGTCCCGGCGCACGATCGGGCAGGTCACGGCGGTTCCCGAGCATCATGTCCCGCCGCTCGGGAAGACGACCACACGTGGTACCGGGGCGCCGTCCGCGACCGCCCAAGGGTCGGATCGGCGATCCGGCGTCCCGCCCTGCGACACCGGGCCGAGCATGAGGAGGAGCGTTCGTGAACACGGACGGACAGAGGAATGCCGAGCGGCTCAACTGCCTGGTCACCGGTGCGTCCGGGTACATCGGCGGACGTCTCGTACCGGAGCTGCTGGAGGCGGGCCACTCGGTCCGTTGCCTGGCCCGGTCCCCCGGGAAACTTCGCGATCATCCGTGGGCGCGGGAGGTGGAGACGGTCAGCGGGGATGTCACGGAGGCTGCGTCGGTCGCCTCCGGCATGCGCGGGATCGACGTGGCGTACTACCTGGTGCACGCCCTCGGGACCGGTTCCGGTTTCGAGGACACCGATCGCCGCGCAGCGAGGATCTTCGCCGAGCAGGCGCACGCCGCAGGTGTCCGGCGGATCGTGTACCTGGGTGGACTCACACCGAACGGGGTACCGGAGCGAGAGCTCTCGCCACATCTGCGGTCCCGCGCCGAGGTGGGCCGGATCTTCCTGGAGGGGCCCGTTCCGGCCACCGTGCTGCGGGCGGCCGTGGTCGTCGGCTCGGGATCGGCCTCCTTCGAGATGCTGCGTTACCTCACCGAACGGCTCCCTGTCATGGTGACCCCGAGCTGGGTGAGCACCCGCACGCAGCCCATCGGGGTCCGCGACGTGCTGCACTACCTCGTCGGCTCGGCCACCATGCCGGCGGACGTCGACCGGGCGTTCGACATCGGCGGGCCGGACGTCCTCACCTACCAGCAGATGATGCGCCGGTACGCCGAGGTGGCCGGGCTTCGGCGACGGCTCATCGTGCCTGTACCGGTTCTCACCCCGAGGCTGTCCAGCCATTGGGTCGGCCTCGTCACCCCTGTGCCGGCTTCCATCGCCCGGCCGCTGACCGAGTCGCTGCGTCACGAGGTCGTCTGCGACGAACACGACATCGCCCGCTACGCCCCGGACCCCCCGGGCCGGCCACTGCCGTTCGACGACGCCCTGGATCTCGCCCTGCGCCGGGTGCGTGAGGCCCAGGTGACCACGCGCTGGTCCTCCGCCGCTGTGCCCGGGGCGCCCAGCGATCCCATGCCCACCGACCCGGCCTGGACCGGGGGCAGTCTTTACCGGGACGAACGGGAGCTGGCGGTGGACGCGCCCCGCGAGTCGCTGTGGAAGGTGATCGAGGGGATCGGCGGCGACAACGGCTGGTACTCCTTCCCCCTGGCCTGGGCGGTCCGGGGCTGGCTGGACCGCCTGGTCGGCGGTGTCGGGCTGCGTCGCGGACGCCGTGACGCCGAGCACCTGCGGGTGGGCGACTCACTGGACTTCTGGCGTGTCGAAGAGATCGAACCGGGCCGGCTGCTGCGGCTGCGCGCCGAGATGCGGCTGCCGGGCCTCGCCTGGCTCGACATGTGCGCCGAGACGTCCGAGGGTGGCCGCACCCGCTACCGGCAGCGTGCCGTCTTCCATCCGCGAGGACTGCTGGGTCACGTCTACTGGTGGACCATCTCTCCCTTCCACGCGGTCATCTTCGGAGGGATGGCCCGCAACATCACTCAGGCCGCCACCAAAGGCATGAGCGCGCACGACGACGAGGCCCGCACGGGCCGCGGGCGGCGGGGCTCCCGCCGTGGCGGCGTACGCGGCGACAGGAGTGCGTAGCCCCATGACTTCCCCCGGTGACACGGAGCACCCGGCTCCCGGCAGGTGGCTCCTCCTGCTGCTGTTCCTGGCGATCTGCTGTGCGGTGGCCGTGGTCGGCGCTGTTGCCGCCGGCGACGCGGGCAGCACCTACACCTCGTTGCGGCTTCCCGGCTGGGCACCGCCCGGATGGCTGTTCGGGCCCGTGTGGACCGTGCTGTACGCGACCATCGCCGTCGCAGGATGGCTGATCGCGAGAACGCGCCGGCCGGGCAACAGAACCGCCCTGCTGTGGTGGTCCGTGCAGCTCGTCCTCAACCTGGCCTGGACTCCCCTGTTCTTCGGCGCGGAGCGGTACGGTCTCGCCCTGGTCGACATCCTTCTCCTCGTGACCGCCCTGATCGTCACGATGGTGAAATTCGCTCGACTGCACACATGGGCCGCCGTACTGCTCGCGCCGTACCTGGTCTGGGTCTCCTACGCCTCGGCCCTGAACTGTTCCATCTGGCTGGCGAACACCTGAGGACGGCCGGCCGGGCGTCCGCCGCGCTGTCGGGGCCGGGCAGCAACGCGCCTCCGTCAGGCGGGGCGTGCGGGTGGCGCGATTCGGAGCGGCTCCGCCCCGACGCCCGACTCACCCGGATGGCGGAACCACGTACACCCGTTGCCACCGCTGACCGGTGACGCCGGATGCGCAGCCCGGCCTCTTCCGTGCGCACCCGACAGGTGGCGCCGGCCGTCAGACGACCAGCGACTCCACAGCCCTGACGGCCTCGGCGAGCCCTGGCGGATGCCGGAGCCCGCGCGCGGTCTGCCCTGCCCAGCCGGGCCCGAGGGCGAAGACGACCGGCTTCCTCCGGGCGCCGCGTACACCCCATTCGATCGTGGCGACGTGCCGGGCGAGCGGCAGACTCGCGGTGGTGCGGGACTGCGCCCACAGGCCGACCGCACCCGGCCCGGTCCTGCGGACCGCGGAGACGAGCGACTCGACGGGCACAGCTGCCCCGAACATCCGGACGGGAAGCCCGCGTTCGGTCAGCGCGGCGGTGAGTACCTCCAGTGGGAGGGTGTGGTTCTCAGCCGGTGCACAGGCGAGGACCGTGGAGGTGCCGCGGAGGTCCCGGCCGACGGGCGGTGTGTGGCGTCGCAGCGCTCCGGAGACGTGCCAGGACAGGAAGTGTTCGACCTCGACGTACCTCTCCCCCGAGGTCTGCCACTTGCGGCCGACAGCCTGCAGCGTCGGCATGATCAGTTCCGTCCAGGCGGTGACCAGGCCGTGTTCCTCGATCGCCGCGTTCAGCAGTTCGTCCAGGGCGGCAGTGTCGAGGCGAAGGGCCGCGCGGGCCATACCCTTGCATTCCGCACGTGCGTCACCCATGCGCAGTCCGCTGCCGGCCCGGAGCCGTCCACTCGCCGCCGCTCGCGGCAGGGGAAGCTCTTTTGGCCGTGGCGGGGGCAAGCGGGGGCCGGAGCCGGCGAGCGCCAGCCTGGCGGCTTCGGCGGGCGGCAGCCCGGCCCCGGTCAGGACGCACATCCTCCGTAACCGTGCGAGATCCTCAGCCGCCCAGCGGCGGTGCCGGCCGCCGGTACGCGTGGTGGGACCGAGGCCGTAGCGGCGATCCCACGACCGGATCGTGGTGGGGGCGACGCCGAGACGTCTCGCCACCTCGCCGGTGGTCAGAGCGCCCTCACTCCGGGCGTCGTCGCCTTCTTCGCCGTGTTCGTCCGGTCCCACATCCGCATCATACGACGCACAAACGACGCAAGTTGTACGTGTCGTTCCTGCTCCCGAGACTGTGCAGTCCAGCCGGGTCCCATCGCTGAACACACCCGCCGGGGCCGGCTCGGCAGAGGCCCCTGCTGCGGGGAGGAACGGGCATGAGTACGTGCACGCAAGCTGACACTCCCTCACCGTGGGCTGTGCCGCCCCCCTATGACGACCGCCTCGTCCCCGGCCTGCACCTGACGGAGGAGTCGTTCGCTGCCATGTACCGGCGTTGGGGCTCCTTCGTCCACACGATGGCCACCCGCTCCCTGGGGGACACGCACGAAGCGGAGGACGTCACCCAGCAGGTCTTTCTCGGGGCCTGGCGCGGACGGGAGAGCTTCCGTCCGGACCGAGGTTCTTTCGGCGCGTGGCTCGTCGGCATCACGCGCCGGAAGGTCGTCGATTCTCTGGCAGCCAGGAACAAACGCCTCAGCCTGATCGACGCCGTGACGTGCACCCTCGACCCGCATGGGCTCCAGCACGCACCGGATGACGTCCTGGACCGCGTGTTCCTGGTCGGCGCCCTGTCCCGGCTGCCGCGTAACCAGCGTCAGGTCCTGTGCATGGCCTTCTACGAGGATCTGACGCAGGTCCGGATCGCCGAGTACACCGGAATGCCCCTGGGCACCGTCAAGAGTCACGCCCGGCGGGGCCTGACCCAGTTGCGAGCGGAGATCGAGCAGGGCTACACGGACGGGAGCACGGCATAGGCGGGGCGGCCCTGCAGGCGAGGGTCGCTGTCACGGCCGTGCCACGCCTCACGACCCGTATCGGTGGAATCCGCGGAAGCGTCGCCGTCAGGAGCACCCCGGGACACACCGTCTTCCGCCTCACGCTCCCCGCCTGACACGCGGCCGACGGACGGAACACAGCCGCCCGGGGCACGGTGTGCGCGCCCGAGGCTCGGCGGGACGAGACGGCAGGGCGGAGCGGCACTGCCTCGAAAACGCACCGAACCGCACAATCCGGAGAATCGCCCCCGCTCGCTCCCGAGACCCGAGCGGGCCGGGACACCACCCGTAGCGCCCGCACGCACACCTCGCACGCCAACTATGGTGTCCCGCCACATACGCCCCTGACCTGCCCCTTCCTACGGTATGGCGACACGGAAACGTCCCCGCCAACTGTCCGGAAGTGGTATCCATGACCGCCCCAGCAGCAACCGCTCCCCCACCCCCGTCCAACCTCCGCCGCATCGTCGCCGCGAGTCTCGTCGGGACCACGGTGGAGTGGTACGACTTCTTCCTCTACGGCTCCGCTGCCGCGCTGGTCTTCAACAAGCTGTTCTTCCCCGACTCCGACCCGCTCGTCGGCACTCTTCTCTCCTTCCTCACCTACGCGGTCGGCTTCGCCGCGCGTCCGATCGGAGCCCTGGTCTTCGGGCACTACGGAGACCGGCTCGGACGCAAGAAGCTGCTGGTGCTGAGCCTGCTGATGATGGGAGGCGCGACCTTCGCCATCGGCCTCCTGCCGACACACGCCACCATCGGTTCCGCCGCGCCCGTCCTGCTCACGGTGCTGCGCCTGGTTCAGGGATTCGCCCTCGGGGGTGAGTGGGGCGGCGCCGTGCTGCTCGTGTCGGAGCACGGCGACTCGAAACGGCGCGGATTCTGGGCGTCGTGGCCCCAGACGGGGGCGCCCGCCGGCCAGTTGCTCGCGACGGCGGTGCTCTCCGCCCTCACCGCTCTCATGTCCGAGTCCGCGTTCGAGGCCTGGGGCTGGCGGATTCCCTTCCTCCTCTCCGGCGTTCTCGTGATCCTGGGACTGTGGATTCGTCTCTCCGTCGATGAATCGCCCGTCTTCAAGGCGGCCCTCGCCCAGGCCGAGCAGCGCAAGGCGGATGCCGCCCCCGCCGAGAAGATGCCCCTGGTCGCGGTCCTGCGGCATCACTGGCGCGATGTGCTGATCGCCATGGGTGCGCGGATGGCCGAGAACATCAGCTACTACGTGATCACCGCGTTCATCCTCGTCTACGCGACGACAGCCGCGGAGCTGAGCAAGCAGACGGCGCTCAACGCCGTACTCGTCGCCTCCGCCGTGCACTTCGCCGTGATCCCGCTGTGGGGCGCGCTGTCCGACCGGATCGGGCGCAGGCCCGTCTACCTGGTCGGCGCCATCGGTGTGGCGCTGTGGATGTTCCCGTTCTTCGCGCTGATCGACGGCAGGAGCTTCGGGAGCCTGCTGCTCGCCGTCACGGTCGGACTGATCTTCCACGGCGCCATGTACGCGCCGCAGGCGGCCTTCTTCGCGGAGATGTTCGCGACGCGGATGCGCTACTCGGGCGCGTCGATCGGCGCCCAGTTCTCGTCGGTGGCCGCAGGCGCCCCGGCACCGCTCATCGCCACGGCGCTGCTCGCCGACTTCGGCAGTTCGACGCCGATCTCGCTGTACGTCATCGCCGCCGCGCTGATCACCGTGCTGGCGATCGTCTGCGCCAAGGAGACCAGGAACCGGGACCTCACGGACATCGATCCGGAGACCGACGGGCCGGCCGCTGCCCCCGCGGCACTGCCCACCGACGCGCGGAGCGTCTGACCCGACAGCGCCGAAGGGCCCGCCTCCACCGCTGCCGGGGGAGCCGGGCCCGTCAGGCTTCGGGGCTCCGTGCGAACCAGGTGGGGCCGTCGCTGAGGGACTGCTTGATCCGGAACAGCGAGAACTCGCTCAGCGGCGGCAGGGTGTCGACGTCGAACCACCCGACTTCCAACGACTCGTCGTCGTTCACCCGCGCCTCGCCGCCGGTGGCCCGGCAGCGGAAGGTGATGTCGACGTACTGGCACCGGTCGCCGTTGGCGTACTGCACGGGCTTCAGCGCCTGGGTGAGCACGACCCGCTCCGCGACACAGTGCACCGCCGTCTCCTCGTACACCTCACGCTCCGCCGTCAGCGCGGGCTCCTCACCGGGCTCGCCGATGCCGCCGACGAGCGACCACTTGCCGGTGTCGGACCGCCGGCCGAGCAGCACCCGGCCCCCGTCGTCGAAGACGACTGCGGTGACTCCCGGCAGCAGGAGGAGCTGGTGTCCGGCGGTGGCGCGGATGTCGCGGATGAAGTCAGGAGTGGCCATGCGACGAGACTACGTGGCGTGCGTGGCGTCCTCCGGGCCGGCCGCCAGGTCCTCCCGCTCCTTCCGCGCGCGCGTCGACCGGGCGGCCGCCCAGCCGAGACCGCCCAGGGCGAGCAGCGCCAGGACGCCCTCCGGCAGGGTTCCCAGCCGGGTGGCCGGGGTGAGCGAGGAACGCAGGGGCACCTCGTCGACCAGTGCGTCCGGGGTGAACATCTTCGTCTTCTCGACGATCGTGCCGTCCGGCCGGATCACGGCGCTGACGCCGCTGGTCACGGGTACGACGACGGAGCGCCCGTGCTCGACCGCGCGCACCTGGCTCATCGCCAGCTGCTGGTAGGTCATCTCGCTGCGCCCGAAGGTCGCGTTGTTGCTCGGTACGGCGATCAGCTGTCCGCCGTCCTTGACCGTGTCGCGTACGGCGTCGTCGAACGCCGCCTCGTAGCAGGTCACGAGCCCGACCTTCGTGCCCGCCAGGTCGAACACTCCTACCTTCGTACCGGGGCCGAAGTCCCGCTGTACCCGGTCGACGTCCTTGCTGAAGACGCGTGCCACGGACCGCATCGGCATGTACTCGCCGAACGGCTGGATGTGACGCTTGTCGTAGGTGTCCACGGGGCCGCTCTCCGGGTCCCATTCGATGAGGGTGTTGCGCAGCGGCCCGGTGTCGGGGCTGAGAACGGCGCCGACGACCGTGGGGGCACCGATGGCCCGCACGGCCCGGTCGATGGCGTCGCGGGCGTCGGCGTTGCGGTAGGGGTCGAGGTCGGACGAGTTCTCCGGCCACAGGACGAAGTCGGGCTGCGGCACCTTCCCGGCCTTCACGTCGCGGGCGAGCTGTTCCGTGCGCTCCGCGTGGTTGTCCAGGACGGCCCGGCGCTGGGAGTTGAAGTCGAGCCCCAGGCGCGGCACGTTGCCCTGGACCGCGGCGACCGTGGCGGTGCCGTCCTCGGGCGAGTCGTCGACGAGCGGGAGGGCCGCGAGGGCGGCGGCGACCGGGGCGGCCACGGTGACGGCCGCCGCGACGACGGCGGAGCGGGGCACGGTGCCGGTGACGCGGTGGCGGCGGACCTGCCGGACGGCTTCCAGGAGTCCGAAGCCGCACAGCACGACGGCGAATGTCAGGAGCGGGGTGCCGCCCAGCGCGGCGAGCGGCAGGAAAGCGCTGTCGGCCTGGCCGAAGGCGATCTTGCCCCAGGGGAAACCGCCGAAGGGGACGCGGGCGCGGAGCGCCTCGTCCAGGGTCCACACGGCCGCTGCCCAGACGGGCCAGTACGGGAGCCGGGAGACCGCGGCGATGCCGGCGCAGCCGATGGCGATGAACAGGGCTTCGGCGAGCGCGAGGGCGAGCCAGGGGACGGGGCCGACCTCCTCGCCCGTCCAGTGCAGCAGCGGCAGCATGAAGCCGAGCCCGGCGAGGAGGCCGAGGCCCAGCGCGGCACGCAGCCTGCGTGCCGTGAGCACCCAGCCCAGCAGGGCGAAGCCGGGGAGCACCAGCCACCACAGGGGCCGGGGAGGGAAGCTGGCGTAGAGCAGCGCACCCGACAGCACGGCTGCGGCCGGCCGGAGGAGCCGCGGCCACAGCTTGCTGCTGCGGGACACGGGGGCGGGCGGCGGTTCGGCGGTGATGACGGTGGCGCTCACCTGCCGGAGTCTACGGTGGGCGGCTGTGGGCCCGGCAGCCGCTCCTGCCGCCACAGGCCGCGACGGCATGCCGTCCACGCACGGCGACGCCCGGGCTCAGGGCCCCGGGGTCTTCCCGGTGGCCGTCAGGTGCAGCCGGTCCCGGATGAAGCGTACGGCCGCCTCCGCGTCGTCCACCGTGACGGTGAAGCTCCTGCCGTCCCCCAGCCGGAGCACCAGCCCCTCCCCCCGTCGCACGACCACGGCCGTGCCCTGGTCGGGGCGCCAGCGGTAGCCCCAGCCGCCCCACTGGCGCGGGGTGACCCTGGGGGCGAAGTCCGCGCCCACCACATGGGTGAGCAGGATGCGGCGCCTGGGCAGCCCCACATGGCCGCAGCGCACCTCCAGGGCGTCACCGTCGACCTTGACGGCCACGTGCACGAAGGCGAGGGTGCCGAAGAGGATCAGGAGTCCGGCGGCGACGCAGCCGATGACGGACATGAGCAGGGGGGCGATTCCGCCGCCCCAGGCCGAGTCGACGGCCAGTTGGATGCCGAGTGCGAGACAGCCCGCCCCCACTGCGGCCAGCAGCCACTGGAAGCGATTGGTCGCCCGTCCCGTCCAGACCGTGCTCCGGGCCTGGCTCGAACCGTGCCGCGCGTCGCCGGGGAGGTCCGTCATGCCAAGCAGCGTACCCACGTTCCGCGACATGAGGAGGTGCGCGCGAGCCCGGCGGGGCTCAGACTGCGGGGCTGACGGCCTTGAGCAGCAGGCCCTCGGCGTAGGACAGGGCGGGCCCGGACAGGTCACCGGCGTCTCCTCCGAGGAGCACGGTGAGGGTGCCGGCAGGTTCGGCCGACGGAGCGGGAACGGCCCCGATACGGCGCAGTGCCTGGGCCGCCACCGCGTCGGCGGAGCCGTGGAGCACGAGTGGCTTCCGGCCGGCCCGGTCGCGCTCCACCGCGGCGCGGATGCGTTCGGCCACCAGTTCGTAGTGGGTGCAGCCGAGGACGACGTCCGTCACCCCGGCCGGGGTGAGGGCGGCGGCAGCGGCCACCGCGCGGTCGATCGCCTCCTCGTCGGCGTGCTCGACCGCGTCGGCGAGACCGGGGCAGGGCACCTCGGTCACGTCCACGGCCCGCGCGAAGTCGTTGATCAGCCCACGCTGGTAAGGGCTCCCGGTGGTCGCCGGCGTGGCCCAGATGGCGAAGGGGCCTCCGCCCGAGGCGGCCGGCTTGATCGCGGGCACCGTGCCGACGACCGGAATCCCGGGCTCCAGCTCGGCCCGCAAGGTCGGCAGGGCGTGGACGGAAGCGGTGTTGCAGGCCACGATCAGGGCGTCCGGCCCGTGGGCGGCGGCCGCGCGAGCCACGGCGAGCGCCCGCCGGGTCACGTCCTCGGACGTGCGGGGCCCCCAGGGCATCGAACCCGGGTCCGAGGACAGCACCAGATCGGCGTCGGGCCGTAGCCGGCGTACAGCGGCCGCTGCCGCGAGGAGGCCGATTCCCGAGTCCATGAGTGCGATCTTCACCCGGTCACCATAGTCGACAGCCCTTGCGGCGCCGCCGGAGTGGGGCACACTTCGACGGATGAGCGCCGTTGCCTGGACCGCCGTGGGTTCGCTGATCGTGTGGATGTGGCTGTTGCTGGGCCAGGGCTTCTTCTGGCGGACCGACCAGCGGCTGCCGGCCCGCCGGGACCCGGCACGCTGGCCCTCGGTGGCCGTGGTCGTGCCCGCGAGGGACGAGGCCGAGCTCCTGCCGACGAGCCTGCCGTCACTGCTCGCCCAGGACTATCCGGGTGACGCGGAGGTCTATCTGGTCGACGACTGCAGCGCGGACGGCACGGGCGAGCTCGCCCGGACGCTGTCCGAGCGGTACGGCGGGCTGCCGTTGACGGTGGTCACGCCCGGTGAGCCGGAGCCGGGCTGGACGGGCAAGCTCTGGGCCCTGCGTCACGGCATGGCGCTGGCCCGGCGGCGGAAACCCGAGTTCCTGCTCCTGACGGACGCCGACATCGCTCATGAACCGGACAGCCTGCGGGAACTCGTCGCCGCGGCCGGTCCCGAAGGGGCCGACGGATTCGACCTGGTCTCGCAGATGGCCAGACTGAGGGTGACGAGTACCTGGGAGCGGCTGGTCGTGCCGGCCTTCGTGTACTTCTTCGGGCAGCTCTACCCCTTCCGTCGGGTGAACGGAAAGGGGTCGAGGACGGCCGCGGCGGCGGGCGGCTGTGTGCTGCTGCGCGCCGGAGCCGCCGAGCGGGCGCGGATCCCGGAGTCCATCCGTCAGGCGGTGATCGACGACGTGTCCCTGGCGCGTGCGGTGCGGCGCAGCGGGGGCCGCATCTGGCTGGGGCTCGCCGAACGGGTGGACAGCGTGCGGCCCGGTCCACGGCTGGCGGACCTGTGGCGCACGGTCGCGCGGAGTGCGTACGCGCAACTGCGCCACAGCCCGTCACTGCTGGCCGGCACGGTCCTCGGGCTGGTCCTGGTCTATGTGGTACCACCCGTCACGCTGGGCGCGGGGCTGCTGACCGGCGATCCGGTGGCCGCGGTGGCGGGCGGGGCGGCCTGGGCGGTCATGGCGGGGACCTACATGCCGATGCTCGGGTACTACCGGCAGTCGCTGTGGCTGGCGCCGCTGCTGCCGTTCACCGCGGTCCTCTATCTCCTGATGACCGTGGATTCCGCTGTGCAGCACCACCGGGGGGTCGGTGCGGCCTGGAAGGGACGTACGTACGCCCGCCCCGCGGCCGCACCGGAGCCCTGAGCCCTGTTCTGCCCGGGTGGCCGCGGTCCGTCCGCCGCCGGGTCATTTGCGCCCGGGGGTCCAGTTCATGCCCCAGCCGTAGGCGGCGTCGATGGTCCGCTGAGGGCTGACCCCGCGCTGGGGGACGAGATAGCGGGCCTCGCGCCGCACGGTGAGGTCTCGCCCGTCGCTGGTGATCAGCGCGAGCGCGCACACGGTGGAGGGGACGTCGCACTCGTCGAGGGAGAAGTCGATCGCCGCACCGTTCTGCGGCTGGAGTGTGACCGTGGCATGCAGATCGGCGAAGCTCCGGGCGCCCTCGTAGATGGTGACGAAGATCAGAACACGGCGCAGCCGGTCCTTGTGGTCGAGGTTGACCGTCAGGTTCTCGCCGCTGGAGACAGCACCGGTACGGTCGTCCCCGTCGAGGTGGATGTACGGCGGCCGGCGCAGGGAGCCGTACGCGTTTCCCAGTGCCTGTACGACTCCCTTGCTTCCGTCGGTGAGTTCGTACAGGGCGCAGAGGTCGAGATCGAGATCCCCGTGCATGGCGACGGCCCTGCCGAGTTTCGCGCCCCATCCCTTGAACTGCTTGCGCACCTCCCAGTTGAGATTGACGCGCAGCGCGCCGGACGTGCCGCCCTGTTTCGACAGCGAGACCGAAGGGGCCTCCTTCGTCAGCGTGACCTTGGTCAGCCGCACAGCCTGGGTTACGGGGGGCTCGGGCGGGGGCGTGGGGGCGGCCGGAGGTGCGACGGGGTGAGCGGGCGGCCGGGGCGCCTGCTGGGGCCGCTGGGCCGGCGGTGCCGGCCGCGGTTCGTCGACGGAGATGCCGAAGTCGGTCGCGAGACCTCCGAGTCCGGTGTCGTAGCCCTGCCCCACGGCCCTGAACTTCCAGGCGCCCTGCCGCAGGTAGAGCTCCCCGAGGATGAACGCGGTCTCGACCGTCGCGTCCGCGCTGTCGAAGCGCGCGATCTCCGATCCGTTCGCCGGGTCCACGATCCTGACGTACAGGCCGGTCACCCGGCCGAAGGTGCCGCCGTCCGCCGAGGCCGCCACCACGACGCGGTCGATCGCCGGCTCCATCCGGGCGAAGTCGACCGTGAGGCTGTCCGTCACGGCTCCTCCGGCCGTCTGCTTTCCCTCGTGGCGCACCGCACCGGACCCGTGCACCGGCTGGTTGTAGAAGACGAAGTCCGCGTCGCCGCGTACCTTCCCCGACACGAGAAGGAGCGCCGAGGCATCGACATCGGGTGTACCGGGAGAGGTGCGCCAGCCCAGTTCGACCCGCACGGCCTGAGCCGGCACCGCGACATTGGTTCCCTTTTGCATGGTCATGCTCGCCCCCATCTCGAGTCCGGCTGCCCGGAGCGTCTCCCGCCAACCTAATCCCCGGTGCGCCGGGAGCACATTCACCCCGGCCGGGGGCTCCGGGGGGCGACGCCCATGGCAAGGAGTGCGGTGTCGTCGTCAAGTCCCTTGCCGAATCCGTCCAGGAGCACGGTGAGGTCCTCGACGGCATCGGAAGCCGAGACGGGCGCGAGGGCCCGCGCCACGTCCAGGAGCGCTTCGTCGCCGAAACGTTCGCCCGTGCGCGAGGCGTGCGCCTCGGTCAGACCGTCGGTGTAGAGCAGCAGAGTGTCACCGGGACCCAGATCCAGGGTGACTGTGGTGAACTCGGCGTCCGGTACGACACCGACCAGCTGACCGCCCGGCGTGGGTACGTAGTCGGCGCTGCCGTCGGCCCTCAGCAACACGGCCGGGGGGTGGCCGCCACCGGCCAGTACGATATGGAAGCCCTCACCCTCCACACGGGGTGTGAGCAGGCCGAAGATCACGGTGCAGAATCGCGGTTCGTCGTCCTGGGACGCCTGGCTGAGTGCGGTGTTGAGGTTGGCCAGGACCGTGGCCGGTACAGGATCGGAGACCGCCGCCGCTCGCAGGGTGTACCGGACCAGGGACGTCACCACGGCCGCGTCCACTCCCTTGCCGCGCACGTCCCCCATGAAGAACCCCCAGCGTCCGGCGGCCAGCGGGAACAGGTCGTAGAAGTCCCCGCCCACCTCGTCGGAGGACGCGAAGTGGTAGTGCGCGGCTACGTCCAGGCCCGGAACCGGTTGGAGCGCCGGCGGGATCAAGGTGCGCTGCAGGGTGGTGGCCAGGCGCTGCAGACGTTCGCGGTCGTGCTCGGCCTCCTGACGGGATCGCAGGAGCTCCCGCTCGTAGGTGCGCCTGTCCTGGGCGTCCAGAAGGGTGGTGCGGATCAGCAACGGCTCACCGTCGCTGTCCCGCTTGAGGACGGAGGTGACCATGACGGGTAGCCGGCTGCCGTCCGCCGCCTTGAGCTCCAGGGCGATGCCGCTGATCACGCCCTGCATCCGCAGCAGCGGTGAGAAGTGCGTCTCGTGATACAGCCTGCCACCGACGGTCAGCAGGTCGGAGAACTGTTTGTGGCCGACCAGTTCGTCCCGACGGTATCCGAGCCATTTCAGCAGGGTTCCGTTGACCTTGGCGATCCGCCCGTCCACCAGCGTGGAGAGGTAACCGCACGGCGCGTTCTCGTACAGGTCCTCCGCGCTGTCCTCCAGCAGGGCGGAGAACGGCAGCTGTTCCTGCTCACGGTCCCCCGCCGCCCACGACGCGTTGTTCTCATCGCCGCCCGGGGGCACCGTCACGGCCCCTGCACGAAGGCGATGATCGCCTCGGCCGTTTCCTCGGGGGCGCTCAGCTGGGGACAGTGGCCCGTCGAGTTCAGCGTGACCAGCTCGCTGCCGGGGATCTGTCCATGGACGAAGGCACCCACCTCGCGCGGGGCGATCGTGTCGCGCGCACTTTCGGCGATGAGTGTCGGCACCGTCACCTCGGCGAGATCCGCCCGGTTGTCCGACAGGAAGGTCGCGCGGGCGAAGACCCGCGCGATCTCCGGATCCGTTCGGCAGAAGCTGTTGGTCAGCTCTTCACCCAGTTCGGGACGCTCCGGGTTCCCCATGATCACCGGCGCCATCGTCGCGGACCAGCCCAGGTAGTTGCTGTCCAGCGACTCGAGCAGTTCGCCGATGTCCTGCTCGCTGAATCCACCACGGTAGTCGCCGTCATCGATGTACGACGGCGACGGGGCGAGGAGAACGAGCCTGTCGAAAAGCCCGGGCTCCCGAACGGCGGCGAGCACACCGATCATGGAACTGACCGAGTGCCCGACGAAGTTCACGGGCCCGAGGCGGAGCTCCCGGCAGATCTCGATCACGTCCTGCGCATAGGCGTCCAGGGACGAGTACCTCTCGGAGCTCCAGGCGGACACATCGGAGCGACCCGCCCCCACGTGGTCGAACAGGACCACCTGGAAGTGCTTCTCCAGTTCGGGTACGACCAGACGCCACAGGCTCTGATCGCACCCGAACCCGTGGGCGAGCATCACCACCGGGCCGCTCTCCAGGCCCGTCACCGACACTCGGTTCCTCTTCCGAACGTCCATGAGAACATCCTGACACTCCCGGCGCGTGACGGCCCGAGGTATCGCAGGAGGAAACCATCGACCAGCGCTGATCACAGTGCGTCACCGGCAGCGGCAGCGGCAAGGGGCCCCGGGCGCGGCTCTTCGCGGCACCACCTCTCATGCCGCCCGGCGGATCAGATCCCGTCGGCACCATGGGCGACGGTGTCGACGCGAGCCGCGAGGTCCGGATGGTCGGCCTCGAGATAGGTCTGGGTGTCGGTGAGCGGGCCGATCAGGTTGGCGGCGTCGTTGTCGGCAAGGGCTTCGGCGAGACGGGCAAGGGGGGTACGGGCCCGCACAGGCAGGTCGGTGAGAGCGGTGATCTGGCCGGCGAGCTGGCGCAGGCCGGCGGCGTTGGCCCTCGCCCAGGCGGCGGCGGTGCGGTCGGCGGCGCGGCGGCTGCGCGTGGCCTGTACGCGTTGTTCGCCGGTGGCTCCGGGGGCGCCGGGGCGTACGCGGAGGTAGCGCCGCTCTGCGGCTTGGCGGCTGGCGACACCGAGGGGGTGCGCCAGGTCCGCCCAGCTGGAACCCGCCGCCCGCGCCGCCTCGATCAGGCCGGGTTCCCACCCTGCGAGCTGGTCACGGAGTTCACGCAGGAGGAGGAGCGCGGCCAGGGCATGGTCCGCACCGGCCTTCCCGTCCTCGGGGTGCGTCTCCGTCCGGGCGGTGCGGACCGCCCGGTCCATCGCGTTCAGCGCTGCCGCGACGGTGAGGGAGGGCGTGGGGTCACGGGGGTCGGACGAGTCGGTCATGAAGATCCCTCTCTGCATGTCACCGTTCGGATGACACTGCAGTTGTCATCCTTTCGATGACATGCTACAACGGTGGCACCTGAAGCGCATTGGCAGTCACTGCCAGACCTGTGGAGGTGTTTTCGCTATGTTGATGCGCACCGACCCCTTCCGTGAACTCGACCGGCTCGCCCAGCAGTTCACCGGTGTCACCGGCACCCGGTCGCGGCCTTCGGCCATGCCGATGGACGCCTATCGGGAAGGTGAGGAATACGTGATCGTCTTCGATCTGCCCGGTGTGGCCGAGGACGCGCTGGACATCGATGTCGAGCGGAACATGCTCACCGTCAAGGCCGAGCGGCACCCCGTCGGCCGGGCCGAGAGCGTGCACATGGAGCTGTCGGAACGCCCGTTCGGCGCTTTCTCCCGCCAGCTGGTCCTGGCCGACACCTTGGACACAGAACGCATCACGGCCGACTACGAAGCAGGGGTGCTGACCCTGCGCATCCCGATCGCCGAGCGTGCCAAGCCCCGCAAGATCACGATCGGCGGGCAGTCCGAGCGCAAGCAGATCAACAGCTGAGGCGCGCGGTCACCCGACCCGTGCGGTGCGAAGGACGGGACCCGGCCTTCCCGTGCGCCCCGTCCTTCGCACCGCGGATGCGGTCGGCCCACGTGCCGCCTCGGCCGTGGTGGGGGCGCGCATCCGGTGGGTGATGGCCGGGACGAATCGGCCACCCCGGCTTACGCCGCCCCCTTGGACACTCCCCATGACACCTGAGCCCGCGAATGCGTGACGGCTCACGCATTCAGCAAGGCCGGCCTGCGTTCCTCCGGTCGGTCCGCTCCGCGGGCGAACAACCTTCTGAGCGAGAAAGGCAACCACTCCACGATGCTTCCGCTGCACGAACAGGCCACGGCCCGGGTCGGCATGACGTTCCTTCAGATGGTGGAGAAGGTCCGGTACGAAGGCGCGTATCCCACACGGCAGCGAGCCGAGGACGTCATACACGCCGTGCTGGCAGCGCTGGGCCGTCAGCTCACCGGTGACGAACGCGTCGACCTTGCCGCCCGCCTCCCGGCCGAGTTCTCGTCCGACCTCACCAGGCAGATGACGGAGCGTGAACCGCTCACCGGATGGGGTTTCGTCAAGGATCTGGCCGCCCGCACAGGCGGCACTCCTGCCACCGCCCGCTGGGACGCCGGAGCTGTCCTCGCCGTGACAGGTCAACTGGCAGGCCCCGGCCTCCTGGACCGCATCATCACCCAGCTCCCTCCCGGATACGCCCTGTTGTTCGGGCGCGTGGAACTCATTCAGGCCGCGTGACCGGTACGGGCGCAAGCGTGCAGCGCCCCAGCGGTGAACTGACGACGGGTCCGAACTGACACGGGGCTCCGGCGATCATCCGGTCGGATCCCTGTCCGCGCGCTGCTGCCGGCCGATCGGCCCCGGCGCGGGCCGGCGGGGCCCACGGCCTACGCAGTTGCCGGTCGGGGCAGCCCGCCCTGGTCGAGCAGGCCGTGCAGGCGTTCCGCGGGCAGGCCTGGGTTGGCTGCGGCCCCTTCGGCGTGCTCCGGGGTGTCGAGGAGCGACGAGATCACGTCGAGGGGAAGGAGCGGGTTGGCGGCCGCCGCGCGACGAACGCACGGCTCGGGGTCGGCGAGCAGGTGGAGCGGCGGCCGTCCGAGGCCTGTGTCGGCGGCGGCCAGGGCACGGACGTCGGGGTCGTCGTGGTCGAGCAGGTGGTGCAGCCCGGTGCGGGGCAGGCTGGGAAGCGTCAGCAGGTAGGGGCGTCGGCTCGGTGCGGCGACGAAGGCGTCGAGGACGATCGTGGGTGGTGCGAGCGGGTGGTTGTAGGCGAGCAGGTGCCGCACGTCGGCGTCGGGATCGGCGGCCAGGCGGTGCACGAGATCCTCGGGCAGCCGGGGGCAGCTCGCGGCGACGCGCCGCAGCAGGTGATCCGGGGACGCGGCGCACATCTCGTACCAGCTGGTCGGGGGCTCGGCGATCATGTCGTCGACAGCGCCGATGGTCTCGGCTGTGCGGCCGATGGTCCCCTCCGTGTGGCCGATGATCCGGTCGATGGCAGCCCGCTCGGGCCACGTTCGCGGCAGTGGGTGCATCAGCGCCCGGGTTCGCACCATGCTGTCCGGGTCCTGGCCCAGTTCGGCCAGCAGGGTCGGATCGGCATCGGCCCTGGCGGCCACCCGCTCACGGACATGGGGGTCGGGATCGCGCGCGAGGCGGGTGATGGCGTCGCCAGGCGTGTGGGGGTTGTGGGCGAGGGACCACAGGTCGCGCCGGTCGGCGAGGCACCGTGCGGCCACGGCATGGGAGACGGCGTAGTTGGTGAGCAGGAGGCCCCGATGGTGGCAGCCCTCCTCCGGCAGTTCCCTCTCCATCGCCATCGGGTCCAGCAGCCGGCTCTGTCTCAGCGCGGCTTCGCGCACGACGGGGTCCGGATCGCTCAGGAGCGCATCGCGTTGGCCGGGAGTGAACCACAGCCACAGTCCCGTTGCCCAGTAGCGCAGTTCGGTGTCCGGGTGGTTCAGCATCCGGCGGCGGAACGCCGGTGAGATCTGTCCGGAGACCTCCAGTTCCTGTCTGATCTCGTCAGCTGTGACCATGTGGCCGCTGCCTTCGTCGTCCCGCACGGTCAGCAGGTGCTCCAGGATCTCGTCCGGCAGCGCCTCGACCCTGCCCAGGCGCGGGCGCGGGCCTGAGGCAAGGGCCGCGCGGACGTGAGCGTCCACGTCGTCGGCCAGTCGGCCGCGCTGCTCCGCGGTCGCGTGCCGGTTGCGGGCGAAGCTACGGCGGATCAGGCGCTCGGGGTGCGCGAGCACCGCCTCGACCACCTCTGCGGGAAGTTCGCGCTCCTCGCAGAGGATCGTCCAGGTGGCACGTGCCTGTGCGCTCAGCAGCCGGAGCAGAACATCGGACGGTGCGGCGGGGTTGGCTGCGACACCACGCAGCCACGACTCAGCGAGATCGGAGGGCATCGGGACATCGTGGCAGTGATCGAACGACCCTGGCCAGGCAGAAAGCGGCGACATACCGGGCCGGTGCTGCCGACGCGCGGACCGAGGAGCAGCTGCGAGGCCGCATCGCTGAGCACCATCCCGCGCTGCACCGGTCGGAGACCCGGGCGCGAGCAGAGTTCCGGCAGGCCAGGACGCTCTCAGAGCCCGTAACCACCAGAGAAGTCCCCGTCACCAGCTGCCTGTCCCAGGCCGAGCAGGGCCTTCTCGGGGCCAGAGGTGAGCATGGCGCCCTTGGCCCAAGGCCGTGTTCACGGGCGTGGGACGTTCGCGGTGGCCCGAGGCCTGGAGATCGCAGGCCGCGTCGTGCTCGTGATTCTCAGCGCTCCTGCGCGTATGTCACGACCCACGCGAGGGCGAGAACGAGCCCGAGAATCCCGATACCGAAGATGCCGAGAGCCGTCCCTGTCGGCGTCGGGTGAATCGTGCTTCGGGCACACATTCCGTAATGCCGAGCCCGCACGTCGACCTGCTTCAGCGCTACCTGGACCAGCCGCTGAAGGAGGGGGCGTTCTTCGAACCGGCGGAGAGTGTGCCGCTGGCGGGGGTGGTGCCCGAGCCGTGGGGGGCGGCGGTGGTGGACGACAAGGGCCGTGTCGAGCGCATCCCTTATGAGCTGTGCGTACTGGTTGCGCTTCGGGACGCGGTGCGCCGGCGGGAGATCTGGGTGGTGGGGGCGAACCGGTGGCGTAACCCGGAGGACGACCTGCCTGCGGACTTCGAGGACAACCGGGACGTGCACTACGCCGCGCTGGGTCAGCCGCAGGACTCCGGCGAGTTCATCACCGCCCTTCAAGGCAAGCTCCGCACCTCGCTGGACCGCTTCGAGACCGCACTGGCGGAGGGCACGACGGGCGGGGTGTCGATCGTCAAGAAGCACGGCGAGCCATGGATCAGGGTCTCCCCGCGCGGCAAGCAGGAAGAGCCGGAGTCCCTGGTGGCGATCAAGGGGGAGATCGAGCGCCGCTGGGGCACCATCGACCTGCTGGACATCCTGAAGTACGCCGAGTTCGACACCGGCTTCATTGAGGAATTCACCTCGGTGGCCACCCGCGAGACGCTATCGAAGGACGTGCTGCGGCGCCGGCTGCTGCTGGTCTTGTTCGGCCTGGGCACGAACATGGGGATCAAGCGGGTCGCGGTGACCGGCAAGCACGGCGAGAGCGAGGCGCCGCTGCGCAGGGTGCGGCACCTGTTCGTCAACCGGGCCAACATGCGCGCGGCCCTGCGGAAACTGGTGAACGCCACCTTCGCCGTCCGCGATGAGATGTGGTGGGGCACCGGCACCGCGTGCGCCTCCGACAGCCGCAAGTTCGGCGCCTGGTCCTCGAACCTGATGACCGGGTGGCACCAGCGCTACCGCGGCCCCGGTGTGACACCCGGGCTACCGGGCCTGGCCGGAGCCGTGGTGAAGACGATGTTGCCCGGGACGCTTCAGCGTCCCGGGCAACATGCTGAGCGGCAAGGTTATGGGAAGAGCCGTAGGTTCCAGCCGTCGCCGGTCGCGGCTGCGGGGAGCCTGGCCTCTTCCCACTGCTGGAGCCATTCGCGCCCACATCAGACTCCATAGGCGTGAGCTAGTGCCGCATCAGGCAACGTTCGCCCTGCTGTGACGTCTCAATTGGTGCTGTGTCGTCAGTCGGGTACGTCTTCGCTGTCGAAGTCACTGGTGGAGGTGAGACCTTCGACGAAGGATCGGAAGTCCGTGGCGAGGGCCAGCTCTTCATTGCGGTCGGCGTCGAACCACGTCACCGATGGTTCCCCGTGTCGGCCGGATGCCCGGTAGTCGAGCGCAATCCAGTAGTGCCCGTCGCCTGAGAGAAGCACGGCAGGCCCGGGCAGTCCCCATTCCTTGATCAGGTACAGACTGTCCAGCAGAGAGACTGCGCGGCCGTCTTCGCCGATGCCCATCAAGTGGTCGAACGGGATGTGATCGGTACCCCAGGAAGTCGGCTGGTCTGTCGGGAAGGCGTCCCGGTCGGCCGCAGACTCGCCCCCGTTCTGACCGCGCAGCAGGTCGAGGAGCGAAATGGGGAGAGTGACACCGAGCAGTCGCTCGGCTTTGCGCACGGCCTCATCAGTCAGCGGCTGGTGCACTCCGTAACTGCTGCGAGGCTTCCAGAAGGCGGCCTGCACATCCTCAAAGCGTGCCATGACTGCAATCGTAGGAGCCCTGCGTCGCTCTGCGCCGCCCGGCCCGGGACAGGCCGACAGAATGATCACGTGAGCGGACGTGCGCGAGTGCGGGAATTTGACGATGACGAGGGGCGACGGCTGCTGCGGATCATCCGCCGCGGCACCGGGTCGGTGGTGACCTGGCGGCGGGCCCAGATGGTGCTGCTGTCCGCGCAGGGCATGCCGGTGGCAAAGATCGCCGAGGTGTCGTTCACCAGCGACGACCGGGTGCGGGACGTGATCCACAACTTCAACGCCAACGGCTTCCACTCGTTGTATCCGAAGTACTCCGGCGGTCGGCCGAAGACCTTCACCCTGCCCGAGCGCCGCGAGATCAAGAAGATCGCGAGGTCCAAGCCGACCGAGCACGACCTGCCGTTCTCGACCTGGAGCCTGACCAAGCTGGCGGACTTCCTGGTTGCCGAGGGGGTGGTCGACGACATCAGCCACGAGGGCCTGCGCATCCTGCTCCGCGAGGAAGGCGTCTCCTTTCAACGCCTGAAGACCTGGAAAACCTCCCGTGATCCTGACATCGCCGGCCAAGAAGGCGCGGGTCGAGCACCTCTACGCGATCGCCGACGGGGAAGTCATACCCGAGGAAGGCGAGCCCGAAGTCATTTTCTGCATGGACGAGTTCGGGCCCCTCAACCTCATGCCCCACCCCGGCCGGCAGTGGGCCGAACGCGGCGGAAAGAACAAGGACCCCGACCGGGAACCACGCCGCAGGCGGCGGGCGACCTACAACCGCTATGACGGAGTGCGGCACCTGTTCGCCGCCCTGGACCTGGGCAAGGACAAGCTCTACGGCCACGTCAAACCGGTGAAGAAGCGAACCCAGTTCCTGAAGTTCTGCCGCTACCTGCGCACGCTCTACCCACCATCGGTACGGATCGCGATCGTCTGTGACAACTTCTCCCCGCACCTGACCACGAAGCGGTGCCAGCGCGTCGGCGACTGGGCCGCCATGAACAACGTCGAGATCGCCTACACCCCGACCAACAGTTCCTGGCTCAACCGCGTCGAGGCCCAGTTCACCGCCCTGCGCTACTTCACCCTCGACGGCACCGACCACGCCACCCACAAAGAGCAGGGCAGTATGATCCGCCGCTACATCATCTGGCGAAACCGCCACGCCGACGACCAGCGCCTACGCGCCGTCGTCGACAGGGCAAACGTTGCCTGATGTGGCCCTAGGTGTACTGCCCTGTGAGGTTGGGGACGCGGCTGGCGGGTGGACGAGCGAGATTGTTTGAGGCCGTGTCGGCCGGTGGGCATGGTGACGGCCCGGCGCGGGGTCGGGTTCTCCGAGGTCCTTGGGTCGAGGTGGGCAGGGACGGCGGGTCAGCTGGCGGGACGGGGTAGTGCGGCCAGGCGGTGGAACGCGGCCGCGAGTTCATGTCGCCAGGGCCAGGTCGCGGATATGCGAAGGCGGATGCGGCGGCCGCCGCGGGTGATCCGGGCGCCGACGTGCAGAAGCCGGTAGCGGAGTTTCTTGGGTTCGGCAGTCGCGAGTTCGCCGTCCAGCAGGAGGACGCGGGTCCAGGCGAGGAGGTCGATGGCCGCGAGGCTGAGTTCGAGCCAGGCGGCGTTGACGTCGAAGCGGCGCGAGGGGAAGCGGTCGAATCCGGTGGTCTTGCCGCGCCGGATGTGGTCCTCGACGGTGGCGTGCTGGCGGTGGCGGGCCTCCAGGAACTGGGCCGGGCCGGAGGTGATGGGGGTGTCGGTGAGGAAGACCTGGTGCCGCATGCCCTCGTCCTGGTCGAAGAGTGAGAGCTGGGCTCCGGGGTGGGGGCGTTCGCGGCGGACGATGACGCGGGTGCCCTCCGGGTAGCCGGCGAGGCCGGGCATGCCGGTCAGCTCGGCGACCTCGGCGGACTCGCGCAGGGTGCCGTCCTGGTCGAGAGCGGGATGCCAGACCTGCTCGGGCAGGGCCCGGATCGCGCGGCGGACTGGTTCGGTGACCGCGTATCCCACTGAGAAGAAGGTGCGGATTCCCCGTGTTCGCAGGTCCCGGACGTGGGTGAGGAATGCTTTCGCGGACCCGGCGCTGTCGGTGCGGACGAGGATGTCGGTGCCGTGCCGGTGGGGGTCGGGGATCTGCGCGAGAGCGTCGTCCAGTACCGCGATGTGATCCGCGGCCGTGTTGGCTCCGGCGTTGCCGGGTCGCAGCCGCCCGGCCACGGCCTCGCCGGTATTGGCCAGGAAACACAGCAGCGGGTGGAAGCCGAAGCCGCCTTTGTAGGTGGGTGCGGCCGCCTCCTTCTCGGAGTGGCAGGTGATCAGCGTGGCGTCGATGTCCAGGACGAGGCCGGGCAGTTCCCGCCCGTCGGCTTTCGCCGCCGGTATGCCGCAGCGGGTCTCGGACGCCTGCAGCCAGGCTACTTCGCGGGCCTGGGCGCGGGCTGAGCGCAGACGGTCCAGTACACGTTCGTCGATGGCGGCCAGCAGTCGCCAGGCCGTCGGCGTCGAGGCGATGGGGCCGAACACCTCGCCCTGGTCCCGCAGCGCGGCCAGATCCCCGATCGCCTCGCCGCCATCGGCGAGCATCACCGCGAGATCGGCGGCGATACGGCCCGGGACATGACCAGTACCGCGTGGCCGAAGTGGGCTCAGAGCGGCAAAGTACGAGCTGGTCAGCCCGGTGGCATCGGCAAGATCAGCCAGCAGCCGCGCTCCGGCGTGACCAACCACCCCCGCACCGTCAGCAGAGACATGGAGCTTGGGACGCGAACCGATACCCTGCACGTAGAAAGTGCCTTCCGCCTGGACCGACAGAACCCCTAGACAAGGTTCATCGTCCCAGCTCAGAAAGCACTTTCACGTTCCCGCCCATGATCCGGACGGAACTCAAGTGAAAGCGCGAGGCTAACGGCGATTCGCAGCCTCAGGCGCTCGCCCGCGCTCTGCTTTCCGAACCAGTCTGGGACGCCTCCGTCCTTGACGACCTTCAGCCGGGCTGCCCGGTCGATCTCCACGCTCTCCAGGTGAGGTGATGCCGAACCGATGTCCGAGCTGGAGGATCTCCTCGTTGACTTCTATGAAGAGGAGAGACGCCGCCGTCTTACTGTCATCCTCGAGCACCTGGGGGCCAGCTTTGAGAACCTTGATCGTGGTGGTCTCAATGGGGTCATCGGTGACTTGCGGAAGCTGCGGGAAGACGGTCAGCGCTCCCCTCCAGTCGCAGCACTGCCTCCTGCGCCAGTAGTCGCTCAGGTAGCTGCGTCGCCGTGCGCATGCCCGTGACGGCGGTGGCCTGGGGCTGGTTGCTATGGGGGAGGTAGTGCGCATCGAACCACCAGAGAACTTGCCACAGCGCCATTCCAATCGCACTGAGTCACGATCTGATCAACCAGTCGGCGCCCACCCGACGCGACAGCCGGGCCATCACCAGCCCGAACAACCGAAACGGCCCGCCAGACAAACCGACGGGCGTCACGAAATCGAGGTCAGGGCCTGCCGAGAGGTGCAAAGCCGCTCGTACTCATGGCCTGCCCGAGGCACAGCCGAGGCATGTTTTCGTGCGGTTTGCTGTCCCAAACAGGGGCATCTGTGACGCCGGAAGACACCGAGAAACTCTTGGACATCGACAGTGCGTGGATGCGCCCCCTCGGTTCTGCGCAGAAAACCGCCCAATGATCGTCTTTGCCGCGTTCGACGCAGGTGGCTCCCTTCATGGCGCGAGCGAACTCCCCGTCCGATTGCTCCCTCCGAGGGTCCCAGCGTCCATCGGTGTAATCATTTTTGTAGATCCGCAATCGCCGGTCGTTCTGGTCCCTGACCCACTGAGCTCCTTTGTTTAAGAAATCAGTATGACGTCTCAGGTTGCCATGAAAGGCACCATCAACCGACCAAAGTTCGCGCCATGACCGATCGAACTGCACATGGTCGGTTACCGATCCCCAAACGTTTTCGTGGTAGTGCAAGGCCGCACCGTGACGGTCAAGCAGTTTGTTCAACTGGTCGACCGCAGAGCTGAAACCAGCAACTGCCACCCGGCCAACTGCCGGCGGAAGGGGGTGGACCTTGGGAACCTTGCCGTCGTCGTCCCGTGGAATCCACCTGCAGATTTCTCTGAGCATGCGCATCAGCGTCATGGGTGATTCCCAAAGATCAAAGTTAGAGCTGGGGGCTACAGGAATCACGATGGCTGCCGAGCGCTTCGCCGCAAGCATCTGGTAAGCGAGATTGTGGTAGTTGCCCCAGTGCGCGAAGGGGAGCTCCACATATGGCTGCAGCGCGAAGTATGGCTCAGCCGGAGTCCCGAATCCCCGTGCCTGCAGCGCGTACGGATAGTCCCCCGTGTACGGGTATTGGGCCAAGGGGTACTTCTGGGGTGCGGTGTTGGGCGTGAACCAGACGAGGAAGTCGATTGCGCTGCGGCCTACCTTGGCAAGCTCGTGAGGCATCCAAACGGCCACTAGGAATCGGGGGGCCGTTTTCTGAGTGCCGACTTCGCCATATTCGATGAGGTGAACTCGGCCGTCGATGTTGGGTGTTGCAGGTTGCGCCAGCGTATGGAATCGCCCCCAGCCCGGTGCGTTCACCGGCCAGTCCTTCTGTTCCGCGCTGCCGAGCGGGTCGGGGGCGAGGATATGGAAGGTGGACTGATCAAGCATAGAGGATCTCAGGTAGAAGTTGTTGCGGTCGAGCAGTGCACCCGTTAGCGGTCCCAAGGGTGCGGTTTCCGGCGGGGCCGGCCTGCGTCGGCGGGCTGCCGCATCGAGAGGGGCCTTAACCCGCTCTGCTCGTGCTTTCAGGTCTGCTTCCTCCAGGAAGGTGACTGGCGCAGGACGGATCCGTGACATGACCGCTCGAACCACCACTTGCTGCCCTTGGGTCCTCACCTGAATCCGTGGATCGGTCCACCTCCAGCTGTTTTCCCTCGGGTTTCTGACAAGATTGATCATTAAGCGAGAGAAACGCCCATGCTGCAGAGAGACGACTACATTGACAACCGCGTCGGTCACCTGAAAATCGAAGGTGGCGCCAATTACCTGCGGGGCATGAACAGTCACGCTCCCGGACCCGGTCCAGGTGGACAGTTCCAGTACTGCGTCGGGAAGGAGGCCATCGCTTACGTCCCGCACTTCGAGTTGAAACTGGATACTCATCGGGGGCCCGCCACCGAAGGGGTATGACGTGGCCGCGTCACAGCCACTGCCCGGTCTTGAGGTCGTAGCGCACGGCTACTGCGGCTACCTGGTTGGGCAGGACATCGACCCACTGGTCGAAGTTCTCGTAGGGCTGGGCTGGCCGGAAGCCCGCCAAGGGGTCGAAGCCGTTCTCGACCAAGGGTTGGGAATGCGCGACAGGAACGCCCGGCGTAACCGCGACGAACGAGAGTCCCGCTCAGAGCGTCCCCGCCTGGATAGGCACTCGGATCCACCACCGTGACGCTGTCCGGCAATGCCATGGGCATCCGGCGCTCGGTGATGACCTCGGTGCTGGAGCCCTCCACCTCGTACGACTGAGTCCGACTTGCACCGCCGCTGGACACCACAGGAAGGGATGAGGTGCCCAGGAATGTGACCGTGTACGTCATCGAGACGCTCCTCACCTCGTCTTGTTCCCATCGTCATATTCGCGTGCGGTTCGGAGCGAGGCGCGGTCAAACGCGGTCGGTCACCCGAACGGCTGGCCGATCGGGTGACGGCGTACCTTCATCAGGTCGGTGCGCATCTGACGCTGTTGCCCGAGCATCGTCGTGGGCACGGAGCGATGTACGGCGGCCCGAACCACGGCCGGATCGACACCGACCGGCTGCGGACGGTGCTGGCCGGGCTGCCGCTGCCGCGTTTCGACGGCGGGCGCCTGGTCCTGGCGGTCGATGTGTCGCCGTGGCTTCGTTCGGACGCGCCATGCTCGGCGGAGCGGCTGCTTGCCACGTCTATGGACGGGCGAAGACTGTCTCGCAGTTCATTCCGGGCTTGCCCTACTCCTTCGTTGCCGTGCTGGAGCCGGGAGCCACGTCCTGGACCGCGGTCCAGGACGCGGTCCGGCTCGGACGGCGGATGACGCGACCGCGATCACCGCCGCCCAGCTCCGAGGAGTCGTTGGACGGCTCATCACCGCGGACCAGTGGCAGGCCGGGGACCCGGACATTGTGCCGGAGCGTGATCGGCTCTGCCGCTAGGCCGATCGGCGGCTGCTCGCCAGGCGGGGCCGCGTGGTGTTGCGGCAGATGGGGCGCGGCCTCCCGCAGCTCTCACCGGCGCGGGGGTGTTCCCCACTTGGGGGTGACGGCCGGCCGCGGTCTGGAGCGGCACGGTCGGGCATCCGGGCAACGCATCACTCGCTCAGGGGTCGACTGAGTCAGGCACAGGAATCTGCTGCCCAGTCTTAGGGTCATAGGCCACCTCCACAGCCACCACCTGATCGGTAGGGAGCACTTCGATCCATTGGTCGAATACCTTATAGGGATCGGCTGGCTTGAAACCGCCCTCCAGAGGGTCGAAACCGGTTTCGAAGACCTCTTCCGCAGCGACGGTGTTAGCAATGGTCGTGTTGGAATCCCCCAACTGGGCCGCGAGAATTTCCAGGACTTGTCCTACGTCTTTGTTTTGGTAGTCAGTGGGGTCTCCCTCCTTGAATTCATAGGGAAGGCCGAGTGCTGCTTCCCCTTCGACATCCGCTTCTCTGAGCCACCTGAGTGCCTCGGCTTCGTGCCCTGGACGCACCGGCAGGACTGCCTTGGCCCATGCTGCGTTGAGGAATTCGTTGCGGCGCGCGTCGCCGTCGATTTCGATCAGCCAGCCTAGGGAACTGCCTAGGGGAGCAGGTTGTGCTTGCTCGGTGATCAGGTAATTCAAGCGCCACTCGTCACTCGCTTGACCTAGCGGATCAATTGCATTCGTCATATCGGTGTGGCTGTACCAGCTGGCCACGGTCCGACCTTCAAGAATGCTCGGATCCGGCACCGGATATCTACCGACGCTGGCTTTGGTGGGTTCGGAGGGGTCCGGAGTGGGGAATGGGGCTCCGGGGACGGGATGAGGCCTCCAGTAGTCCGGCGCCACGAAGTACAGCATCTCGTCCACATCGAAGATCTGTCGAAGCAACTCTGAGCCCAGATGCTTGTCGTCGTAGAGCTCGAATGGCTTGAGCGTGTGGATCACGTTTCCGTAGATCGTTTGACGTTCCTCGTTACGCAGGTCCTGTGACGGCCGGGGGCGCATTGCACTGACCAATGCGAGCCGCTCACGCACGGCGGAAGCGTAGGCGGCACGCTGCAACTGGGCCACCTCTGCGTCGTAGATCTTCTTCTCCTCCGCGTAGCGATCGTGGGCCGCGTTTGTCGCTGGTGGATCCCACGTGAGTTCGAAGGTCAGAGAGATCGGGGTGAGGTCGCCAGAATTGAAGAACTTGGAGAAGACAGCGAAGCCTGTCATCGCCTGATTGCGTCGGATCAGATGGTCGATGAACGCTCGTCCCGGCGCCACGGAGACAAGTAGCGCCTCTTTCAGCTTGTATCCCTCTTCGGGCGGCGGAGGCGTGAAGTCCATCCGCGCCACGGCATGGATGACGTTTTCGTGGTCGGTGATATCCTCGGCATCCTCAGGGTTATGGAAGACGAACTCCCAATTTGCTTTCAGTTCGTCCTTATTATTGGGTGTCTTCCGGATAGGGAACGCACCGGTGAACTGGGTGTTCTTGATCACAAGCGGTGCTGGCGGTTCCGGCTTCCTGATCGAGGTAAGGTCCGGTGCTGGAATAAGGTGGACCAGGTCCCCCAGGCCAAGCCTTCGGCCTGGTGCAGGGATGTATACCTGCCAGCACAATCGTGTGCCGATGTGCTGCAGTTGCACGCCGACCTTGCGCATCTTACGTCGCAGTTCGTAGTTGACCAGCTCCTTCGTGGTGTTTTGCATGACGTAGCGACGGCTGGACGTGTCTGTGGTCTCGGTTACCGTCTTGAACGTGCTCTTGAAGTTCCGTTTGATTTCGCTGGCGACTTTGGCACTTTGCGTGCGGGTGTGTTTGTGCGTGTCCTCTGAGGACTGCTTGACCGTGTTACTGACGCCGAAAGTGGCGCTTGCCTCGGCGTGGTAGATGCCGACGAGGTTGGCACCCCCGGAGGCGCTGATGCCGAGCTTGGTGTCGTTGGCGTTGTCCTCTTTGACCGCGTCGGCGATGTCGTCCTGCTCGGTCAGGCTTTCTTCGATCTTGCGCGAGGTTTCCTCAGCCTGCTCGGCTGTCTTTTCGACCAGCGTGCGCCGCGTGCTGGTCTCGACGAGCTCCACGGTGCCTCCGGGGCTGAGCCAAAGGTGGCCGACGGGGGGGCCGAGGAACGTGTCGAACTCGAAGAAGTACTGCCGAAACAGGTTTACCAGTCCGACCGGTGAAAGCACGCCCTGGGCTGTGGCTTCGAAACGCTCCGCCAGGGCGGTCAAGGCCCCATCATCCATCCTGCGCGCGGCGGTGCCCGAGAACGATTCGCGGCTGAGGTACGCCCAGGCCTTTTCGGCAGTGCCTCGGGCGACGCGCAGCGAGTTTTGCAGACCGTACCATCCAGCCAGAGGCTGGTAGATGCCGAACAGCTCACTGGCGTAGGGCAGCATTCCGGTAAATTCGACCGGTGGGCGGCCGTTGATTGATGACCCCACGATCGGCGCGGCCAGGAGCTGCACAGTTCCTGGCGTGCCGCTTGCACTGGTGGCGTATTGCACTGTAGCCAAGGTCTGACCTTGGGGAGCCTTGGCGAGCAGCATCTCGCAGGTGGTCTCACTGGTTGGAGCAACAAACGAGATGCTCTGCGTGCCCGGAGTGGCAATCTGGCGTCCTACGTACTGGCGACTCGACGTAGCATCTCGCTGGATAAACATGCCCTGCAGTTGCGACACATTGGGGTACCGCTCTGGGCCGCGTACATCCACCTCACGGGGTAGGCCTAGCGCGATTCTCAGCCCCGCCGAGAGCTCACCGCCCCCACTGGATCCGCTCCCTGTGGATTCAATTTTATAAGACCAGATGCTGTATCCCGCGCCCGTCCCCGGAGCGGAAAGGGCGGTCCGGCCCATGAAGGTGACTACCAGCACTATGACCACTTCCGGAGCAGACGACGACGCCGGGCTTCCCGGTTCGTGTTGACCTTATGGCGCCCGCGCCGTTACGGCACTTCTGGCTCGGCCTATTGGGTGCGTGTGGTGGGCTCGCAGGCGGGTCGTGCGCTGGGATCGGGTGCGCGGTAAAGGCCGATTGGGCGTTTCCAGCGTTGCCTGGGCCATGACCCCTTAGCCTCGGCGTTTCAGTTGGAGCTGGTGGGCGGACGAGCGAGATTGTTTGAGGCCGTGTCGGCCGGTGGGCATGGTGACGGCCCGGCGCGGGGTCGGGTTCTCCGAGGTCCTTGGGTCGAGGTGGGCAGGGACGGCGGGTCAGCTGGCGGGACGGGGTAGTGCGGCCAGGCGGTGGAACGCGGCCGCGAGTTCATGTCGCCAGGGCCAGGTCGCGGATATGCGAAGGCGGATGCGGCGGCCGCCGCGGGTGATCCGGGCGCCGACGTGCAGAAGCCGGTAGCGGAGTTTCTTGGGTTCGGCAGTCGCGAGTTCGCCGTCCAGCAGGAGGACGCGGGTCCAGGCGAGGAGGTCGATGGCCGCGAGGCTGAGTTCGAGCCAGGCGGCGTTGACGTCGAAGCGGCGCGAGGGGAAGCGGTCGAATCCGGTGGTCTTGCCGCGCCGGATGTGGTCCTCGACGGTGGCGTGCTGGCGGTGGCGGGCCTCCAGGAACTGGGCCGGGCCGGAGGTGATGGGGGTGTCGGTGAGGAAGACCTGGTGCCGCATGCCCTCGTCCTGGTCGAAGAGTGAGAGCTGGGCTCCGGGGTGGGGGCGTTCGCGGCGGACGATGACGCGGGTGCCCTCCGGGTAGCCGGCGAGGCCGGGCATGCCGGTCAGCTCGGCGACCTCGGCGGACTCGCGCAGGGTGCCGTCCTGGTCGAGAGCGGGATGCCAGACCTGCTCGGGCAGGGCCCGGATCGCGCGGCGGACTGGTTCGGTGACCGCGTATCCCACTGAGAAGAAGGTGCGGATTCCCCGTGTTCGCAGGTCCCGGACGTGGGTGAGGAATGCTTTCGCGGACCCGGCGCTGTCGGTGCGGACGAGGATGTCGGTGCCGTGCCGGTGGGGGTCGGGGATCTGCGCGAGAGCGTCGTCCAGTACCGCGATGTGATCCGCGGCCGTGTTGGCTCCGGCGTTGCCGGGTCGCAGCCGCCCGGCCACGGCCTCGCCGGTATTGGCCAGGAAACACAGCAGCGGGTGGAAGCCGAAGCCGCCTTTGTAGGTGGGTGCGGCCGCCTCCTTCTCGGAGTGGCAGGTGATCAGCGTGGCGTCGATGTCCAGGACGAGGCCGGGCAGTTCCCGCCCGTCGGCTTTCGCCGCCGGTATGCCGCAGCGGGTCTCGGACGCCTGCAGCCAGGCTACTTCGCGGGCCTGGGCGCGGGCTGAGCGCAGACGGTCCAGTACACGTTCGTCGATGGCGGCCAGCAGTCGCCAGGCCGTCGGCGTCGAGGCGATGGGGCCGAACACCTCGCCCTGGTCCCGCAGCGCGGCCAGATCCCCGATCGCCTCGCCGCCATCGGCGAGCATCACCGCGAGATCGGCGGCGATACGGCCCGGGACATGACCAGTACCGCGTGGCCGAAGTGGGCTCAGAGCGGCAAAGTACGAGCTGGTCAGCCCGGTGGCATCGGCAAGATCAGCCAGCAGCCGCGCTCCGGCGTGACCAACCACCCCCGCACCGTCAGCAGAGACATGGAGCTTGGGACGCGAACCGATACCCTGCACGTAGAAAGTGCCTTCCGCCTGGACCGACAGAACCCCTAGACAAGGTTCATCGTCCCAGCTCAGAAGGCACTTTCACGTTCCCGCCCATGATCCGGACGGAACTCAAGTGAAAGCGCGAGGCTAGGTCATCTATGGAGGAATGCCACCGTGGTCGCCACGAACCAGCCGGCGTCGTCGAGCCACGGATAGTGGCCTGCTCCCGGCTGCACCACGAGCGTGGCGTCAGGGAAAACTTCCGCGAACTCAGCCGCGGACACAGGCGGGCTGTTCAAATCGAACTCTCCGGTGAGTAGCAGAACGGGGGCCTCGCAGGAGGCGAGCGCCGCACGAGTGCTTTGCGGGTTGAAGGCGCCGTCGGCTGCGAAGAGAGCGACAGCTTCCTGATTGCTCGGCTGGCTGGCTGCGTGGTGCTTCTGTGCCGTGGCATCCCACCGGCCCCAGAAGAAGGGGGCGACAGCTTCCCAGTCGCTGCCCGTGCCCTCCGTGATCGCCTGCAAGGCGGCGAACGCTGCCGGGAACCACGGCTCGTTCCTCCGAAGCTCCGCGAGCTCGCGCCGCGTCTCTCCCCTGATCGCTACATCGACAGCGCGGGTGCTGGGTCCGATGAGGGCGAGCTTGCTGACTTTCTCCGGGTGCCGGGCCGCGTATTGCGTCGCAATGTTCGTGCCGGCGGAGTGGCCGAGCAGGTCTATCCGGGGAAGGCCGAGGTGCTCACGCAGAGCCTCGACATCGTCGACCAGGCGATCGCAGCGGTAGGAGGAGGTGTCTTGGGGAATCGCGGACCGGCCGGTGCCGCGGAGGTCCAGGACGATCAGCTGGCAGTACGTAGACAGGCCGCCGAGGTCGCCGAGGTAGACGGAGTCCGCAGGACCTCCCGGAATGCAGACGACCGGGTCGCCATCACCGATCACACGGTATGAGAGCTGGGTTCCGTCAGGCGCGGCGAAGGTAGGCATGGGGCGGATCCTGTCAGGCATAACCTGGTTGTACAACCAGGTTATGAGCGAGGGCGTTCTAGTGTATAACCGGGTTGTGGCAAGCGAAGAAAGCACGCACCAGACCCCCGAGATGTTGACCGAGGAACAGGCCGAGCGGATGCTCGCCAGCGTGAACGAGGTCATCCGTGCGGGCGAGGAGATGCGAAAGCTACGCGCCGAAATGATCAGGGTGTTTGCAGGCTTCGGCTGGACGCAGGAACGTATCGCGCAGCTCACTGACATGAGCCAGCCCGCCGTGTCCAAACAGATGGCGAAGCGCAAGACCGATGAGCCGCGCCCCCAGACGGGGATCTCCCTCGACCAGCGCGACGCGCCCTGGCTCGAAGGGCGACTCTGGGGCCTCGCTGAGGAGATCTCTGAGACATTCGATGGAACCGCACGCTGTACCCGCTATGTCAACGCACTCACCCGAGGGAAGAAGCACTTCACGCCCCAGAACATCGACGAGCTGAGGCGTCTTGTCGAGGAGGACCTGAGGCTGCACCAGGCAGAGCTGCCTGACGGCTACCAGACCGCGTACGACGACATCAGCCGCGGCCTCGACCTTCCCTCCAAGGTCATCATCACCACCACATCGACATCGGTACGCCGCTCCATCGCCCACCAGATCCAGCGCGCTCTACTCCGAGGGGGACGCGTTAAGCCATTCTCATAAACGACCCTTTCCCGGAGTAAGATCGAAAATGATCGGCGGGAGCGGTCCGGATCGCGGATTCACTGTCACAACTCGATCTCACTCAAAAGTGGAACCAGGCATGTTCTGAGAAATGTTTGTGACAGCATCCGGGGTCATGACGGGCCCTCGAACCGCACCCACGTCCGAAGCGGACGACGTCGAGCGCCACACCTGCCCACGCTGTCACGCATCGCCAGGCTCACCCTGCCGATCGCGCTCCGGCGCGGTCACCGGGACCTATCACACCGGCCGCTTCACCAAGGTGCCCCGGCTCGCGAAACTCCTGCGCGTGCCCACCCCCTCCGACCGTGCCCCCGGCCAGCCGTGGCGACCCGGCACCCGCGCCCGTCGACCCCGACACCCCAAGCGCCGACATCCGCATCGGATACGCCCGAGGCTCGACCCTCACCCAGGAACTCCAGACACAGCTCGGCGCCCTCGCGGCCAAGCACATCCCCCGCGACAAGATCTTCGCCGAGAAGATCAGCACCCGCGTGAGGGTCCGCCCGCAGTTCGAAGCAGCCCTCACCGCCGCCCGCGAGATCAAAACCCACGCCCCGCACTGCCGGGTCATCTTCACCGTCTACGAGATGAAACGCCTGGGACGCGATGCCGCAGAACTGACAACCCTGGCCGACCACCTCACCGCCCACGGCCTGGTGCTGGAGATGCTCGCCGGACCTCTCCAGGGGATGTACGACCCCAGCGGTCCAGGACGCCTGCTGTTCGGGTTCTTCGCCGCGATGGCCGAGACCGAACGCGAGAACATCCGCGAGGCCACCCTCGAAGGACTCGACACCGCTGCCCGCAAGGGCAACCACGGAGGCCGGCCCCCGGTCATCACCGACGACATGCTCCACACCGTGCTCCGTCGCCGCGCCCAGGGCGAAACCGTCGAGACCATCCAGCCCGACCTGCTCATCCCCACCGGCCGCCGCAAAGGACAAAGCCCCAGCCTTTCCAGCATCTACCGGGCGCTGGCCGAGCACGAGAAGGCCCAGGCGTACCCGGAGGCCATCGAGACGGCGCACGCCGACTTCGCCGCCCTCCAGCAGCGCGACCGCAGCCCAGAGAGCAGGTGGTGCAGCGTCACATGCTGCCACCCGGGCGCGCAGTCGGGCAGCCACTCGACAATCGGAACATCCGCGGCAATGACCCCGTCTTCAATCAGAAGCATCGCCGCTGCCGCGGTGAACTACTTACTCACCGACGCGACCCGAAATTGTGTGTCCGACGTGCACACCGCACCTGTCCCGGCGTCGGCCACACCGGCCGACACCCGCATGACGACTTCCGGCCCACGCATCACCAACACGGACCCACTCAACCCGTAGACCTCGTTCACCAGGAAACCGTAGCCATAATCGATGCTTGATGGGGGCCTCGACCCAAGGCCGGTCATGTGGCTGAAGACGCTGCACCGCTGGTCGTGGAAGGACATCTGCAGGTGGCTTCCTGGACGCGACGGGTCCTGGCTGCCGATCGCGTGGACGGGGTGGAACTGGTCAACCCGGCGCGGACACCTGCAATTACGCGGTACCGCTACCGGGGCGACGCGACCCAACCCCCTGGACGAACGCCTGACGAACAGCTCACGGCAGGAACTGTGGAGAGCCCGGTATTCGGTAACGGGTACACCGGGTTCGGCGAGCGGCCTGGAGAGACGGGCCGGTGGCGACACCGGTACCGCGCTCCAGGCCGACCAACCGACCCGGCCGCCCTGCCTCGACTTGCCTGAGGTCGGACATCTACGCTCGACGCCCGGGCGGCAGTGATCGCGCCGGACGGGTTCAGAGGGGGAGTGTGCGATGCGCGCGGGGTGGATCAGGCTGTGGCAGTGGACGGCGTGTGGCGGGATCGGGCTGAGTCTGTACGCGGGCTGGTTGACGGTCGATGACATCCGGGACCGCGCCTCCAGCGAGCGCGACATCAGCGCTACATGTGATCGGCTCGTGTCCCCGGCTGCGGTGATGGACCTGCAGGACGGGATGGTCCGGGCGAAGGGCAGCGACTACGACGGGTCCAGGCTCGATGTAGGCGAACTGCCCGGTTCCTGCACCGTCTACAAGGTGCTTGGTCCCGGCAAGACCACGGGCCTGTTCACGTTGGCGGTGCGGGGCAGCGACACTTCCGAGCCGTTGTACCGGATCGGTGACAACAGTGAACTAGAACCGTTCCGCGCCAGTCACGGCAGCCAGAAACCTGATGTCACCGCGATCGCCGATCGGCGCCCCGAACCGCGACCAATCGGCGATGGCACCTTGGGCCGGTACGGCAACTGGTACACCACCATCCGCGCCGAGTGCGGCCCCGGCAGCCGCGCGACGGCCCCGAAGCTCCTGAACGTTACTGCCCGCGCCGACTACGAGGACGTCTCCGCAGCGGACCGTGAGCGCCTCGCCCGCATCGCCCGCTCGGCCGCCGCGGAGCTCACCGAGCGGATCGGCTGCCAGACCCGACTGCCCGCCCTGCCTGAGCACCTGGCACCCGTACCGTCTGGCCTCCGTCCCGCGCAGGCGGCGAACGAGTCATGCCGCTGGTTTGCCCGACACCTCGAGGAGCGAGGGCAAGGCGGGCTGCCCGACCGTGCCCTCGCAGTACCCGCACGGGACGCATACCCGATCGAAAGCTGCCTTCTAGCGGTCAGCCCCGACCAGGTGGGCCGTATCGCCGACGGCTTGCACGACGACGACCGCGATTACGCAAGCAGTGCGCTCACGCACTCGCCCTGGTGGCTGCGCACCGTCTCCTACTTCGGAGCAGAGGCGCGCACGGTGGGATACGAGGACACTGGCGGCGAAAGCAAGATCATCAAAGCAGGGACGGCCGGACACGCAAGCGGAGTGTGGTGGGCCTCCTCCATCTGCGATGGCAAGCCCGCCCTGCACACCCTCAGCTCCAGCTACACGTATGACAACGTGCTCGGCCCGCAGACGCTGTCGGCCCTGTTCCGCACGTACGTCGACGACATCACCAAGCGGCGCGGCTGCACCCACGTGGCGTACCCGGAGGCGAAGGAATTCCGTGCTCCCTGAGCACCACCCGTACTGAGCTCGTCATCTGGCGAAAGACACCAACTCGAGTGCTCAGCCACAGCCGAGCACGTGATCGGCCGAGCCGGACAGCGGCTCACTTCCGCCAGATCGAACCACTACGCCGCCGCCCACTCGTGCGGCCTCCCGCCACGCCACCACACTCGGGCCTGCCGACATCTGAACCGGAGCGCCCGCCACGAGAGCTGTGCCGGAGCCCGGTCTCATCGGCAACGCCACCGGCACCCCTACTCCGGCGGACGGTCGGGGACGAGGCAGAGCTACAGACTCGGCCTGCGGCCACGGACGCCGGGAGGGAGCGTCATGACCGCCGTGCGGCGGATGCGAGCATCGGCAGCGAGAGGGTGTCGGCCAGGGCCTGCTGCCCCGAGATGTTCGCGTGGACACCGTCCCCGGTGTCATAGGGCGGGTTGATGGCGTTCGGCTTCAGCGGGTCCTTGAGGACCTGGTCGAAGCCCATGACGCCGTCGCAGGTGTCGCTGCAGTTGTTCCACTTCGAGACGAACGAGTTGATGGCGTGGCGGCTCCTGTTGTGCTCATCGGTGTAGCCCGGGCGGGGGGTCACCGGAGTGACGTACACCTTGATCCCGGCAGCGTGCAGACGGCGGAAGGTGCCGCGGTAACTCGCCAGCACCTGTGGGGCGTCGCATCCTGCGGGAAGGTCGTTGGTGCCGTAGTAGTAGAGGACTCCGGTGACTCCGTGGAGGGCGAGGACGTCCCTCTCCAGGCGTGCCTGTGCGTCGAGGCCGCGGAGGTGTCCGGCGAGCTCGGGGCAGTCGGCGGCGCTGGTGGTGCCGTTGACACCGGCGTTGGCCACCGCGAGCTGCCGTGTGGGAGGGAGTTCCGTGATGATCCGCCGGGCGAGACCGTCGGTCCAGCGGCGGTTGGTGCCGAATTCCGTGCAGCCGGGTCCGCAGTCGGTGGAACCGACCCCGTCGACCACGGAGCTGCCGTAGGCGACGAGGCTGCCCTTCAGGTGCGGATTGTGTACGTCCACGGCGGTGACCAGGTAGGTGGACTCGGTCGTCTCCGTGTAGGCGGCTCCGCTCGCGTCACGGGTGTGGTCGCCGGTGCCCGGTTCCGTCAGGTAGTTGGTGCGGAAGGCGGTCTGGTGCCGGCCCGGGACGACGGTGCCGGAGACGGACAGGGAGACCGCGACGTCGCTCTGGGCGCGGGTCGTCAGGGAGGTGGGGTCACTCCACAGCTCGCCGCCGGCCGGGATCACCGCTTCCCGCCGGCCGCCGAAGGTGACGGGGCGTGGGCGTCCCTGTGTGGCGGCGCTCCGTCCGTCGGTGATTCCCACGGTGGCTGCGTTCACCGCGAGGGGGGTCGTTCCGAACGTGTTCTGGATCCGGATGCGCAGTGCGTCACCGCCCTGGCTCAGGTGGCTGATCATGCGGACGGTCTGATCACGTAAGGGAGCGGGGGCGAGGTCGTGCTGTGCGCCGACCCACGTCGTGAACCAGCCCCGCGCGCCGGGCCGTTGTCCGGATGCGCTGTCACCCGCGGCCTGGGTCGCCGGGGCGGGGAGGACGAGAGCTGCCGTTATCGCGGTGGTGACCAGGGCGATCGGGAGGAGTCCGGCCGACGGCACCCGACGGCGGCGGGCTCTGGTGAGGAACGAACTGATCATGGACTTGCCTTTCCGTGGGAGGAGAAGGTGTTCCGTGCCCAGTGGCCGTCCCGGGCCCGGACCGGATACGCGTGCCATTCTTCGCGGGACCGGACGGGCCCCTGCCCGGAGGGCGGAGGATCAGGCGCTCCACGCCACCGGCCCCCACCGGCGGGGAATCGAAGGGCTCAGCCAGGTGCCTGCCGGAAGTCATCCGAATCCCGGCACCACCAGGACGAGCCACGCCGCGGCCGGCACCACGGCGACCACGACCCCGCCGTACACCATCAACTGCCGGAAGAACCGGTCCCGGTCGACGTCCGGCGCCGCGGCGAGAACGAGAGCGCCGTTGGTGGAGAAGGGGCTTACGTCCACCACGGTCGCCGACACCGCCAGTGCCGCGATCATCCCGACCACCCCGATCTCTCCGAGCGCGAGGAACGGCACGGCCAGCGGGATCAGCGCGCCCATGATGCCGACCGACGAAGCGAACGCCGATACGATCGCGCCGATGTAGCAGAGCAACAGGGACGCGAGCAACGGGACTCCGATACCTCCGACTCCCTCCCCGGCCCATGTGATGGTGCCCATCTCCTCGAGCACGCCGACGTAGGTGAGTACGCCGCAGATGAGCAGCACGGTGGGCCAGGCGATCGCACCGACCGCCTTGCGGCTGGTGTCCGGCCACACGGCACTGATCAGCACGGCCAGAGTGATGGCGGTCAGACCCGCGTCCAGATCGAAGACGAGCACGGCGACGACGAGAACGACGAGCGAGAGAAGAGTGGCTGCGCGGGGCCCGTCGAGCCGGGCACCCGCCTCCTCCGGTGGGTCGTCCGTGCTCTCCGCGGTGCGGTGGCGCATAAGCCTCAGACCGCCGAACAGCACGAACACCACGCCGGCGATGACCAGGTTGGCGACCAGGGAGGCGAGGAACAGCGCGATCTCGTTGCCCGGCAGGTTCTCGCGCTCCAGGATGCCGTTCACGATCGTGCCGTAGATGCTGATCGGTGAGAAGCCGCCGCCCTGTGCTCCGTGCACCACCATCGCGCCCATCAGAAGCGGGCTGATGCCGTAACGGGCGGCGAAGCTCAGGGCGATCGGCGCGACGATCGCCACCGCGGCCGGGCTGACCGCGCCGATCGCCGTCAGCGCCCCGGTGATCACGAACATCACCCAGGGGATCAGGGCGATCCGACCGCCGACCAGACGTATGGACGCCTGCACCAGCCAGTCCGTGGTGCCGTTGGCCCTGGCGATCGCGAACAGGTAGGTGACGCCCACCAGGACGACGAAGAGGTCTCCCGGGAATCCGGCGAAGATGCCGTCCGCGTCCAGGTCGGCGACCAGCTCGCCCACCGCGAACGCGGCAGCGAAGGCGAGCGCGCCCATGTTGATCGAGCGCGTGGTGGCGATCACGAAGACCACCACGAGTGCGAGGATAGAAATGAGTTCCGCGGACATTGCGGGCTCCCGTCCGAGCCGACCCTCATTGGCCAAGTGGATGAGCCACTCAGCCTGTTGACGGCACTCAGAGTCGGGGTCGCGTTGGGAACCGTCAAGGGTGCGTGCGTCATTTGGTTCAGCCTCTGGACCACTGGCCGCTGTTAGGCTTCCGGAGCCAGGAGGGCGCGGGGGCCCTCCCGAAGGGGGCAGGGGATGTCCGACGCACTGCGGCCCATGGGGCGTACACGACTGTACGAGCAAGTGCTCGACCGGCTGCGTTCCTACGCGGCCGAGAGCGGTCTGGTGGCCGGCGACAGACTCCCGCCGGAGCGCGACCTCGCCCAACGCCTGGGCGTGTCCAGGGCGTCGGTGAAGCAGGCCATCGTCGTCCTCGAGGTTCAGGGACTCGTCGAGGTACGGCACGGAGGCGGCACCTACCTCCTCGGAAGGGGGCTGGACGCCGAACCGGTCGAACGGCTCGTCGAGCGCCGGCGCAGGCTGCCCGATGTGCTGGAGGCGCGCGAGGCGCTGGAGACTAAACTCGCCGAACTCGCGGCGGACCGGCGCACCGAGGAGGACTTGACCGCGCTGAGGGCGTCGCTCGCCCACATGGCCGCGGAGATCGCCGACGGCGGCCACGGCGTCGAAGGCGACCGGCGCTTCCACGCCTCCGTGACGGCGGCCGCCCACAGCGCGCTGCTCGCCGAGTTCATGCGGTCCATCGCCGACCAGATCACCGAGAGCAGGCACGAGTCCCTGCGCCAGCCCCACCGGCCCGGCCGCTCCCTGACCCAGCACAGGGCGATCCTCGACGCGATCGAGGGACAGCGCGGCAAGGCCGCGGCCGCAGCGATGCGACGCCATGTCCGCGCCGTCGCGAAGGTGCGGCTCCTGGACTGGAATCCGGAGCCGGAGCCCACCGACGGGACACCCTGAACGGCACCCACGGAGCGTCATCGGATCTTCACCGGCAAGCCTTCGCCGCCGGAGGAGTCCGTAACGATGTTTTGCCAGGTCAGATGGCCGAAAATAGAGCAAATCGGATAACCCGAAGATTGGGTCTCCCCAACCGGCACATCGTGGGCTTAACTTATGTGTCATGACCTCCCCCCGCTCCACCTACGGCAGCGGCTACTACGCCGCGCCGTCGTTCCCCGACACCCCGATCTACGACTCCCTGGTCGCCGAGCGGGGGACCCCTCAGATCGCACCGATCCGGGTCCCGGCCGCCTACGACACCGGGAACAGCTATCTGCCGGCGCTGCCGTCGGCGCTCCCGGCCCTGCCCGCGGCCCCGTCGCAGCACACCGGGTCCTACGGCTACCCGCAGCAGGCGGCGCAGCCGCAGTACCAGAGCGCCGGGATGCAGCAGGCGCCGGCCATGCAGCCCGCACAGCTGCAGCACGCGCCGGCGCCGTACATCCCGCAGCAGCCGTCGTCGCCCCGCGGCTACCAGCAGCAGCCGTCGGCGAGCCGCGGCTATCAGCAGCAGCCGCCGCAGCAGCAGCGGCCCGGCACGGGGTACGAGTCGATGCGTCCCGCGTCCCCCAGGCCCGCTCCCGCGCAGTCGCCGTACGAGGAGCCCTACAACCGGCCGTACCAGAGCCGGGGGTACTGACGGGGAACTGCCTCCACTGTCGGTGACGGCTGGCAGGATGAGGGCATGTCTTCTCCTGTCCTCGGGGCCGTGTACATCCATCCGGTCAAGTCGCTGGCCGCGTGCGCGGCCGAGCAGGCCGTCGTCGAGCCGTGGGGACTCGGCGGTGACCGCCGCTGGATGCTGATCGACACCGACGACAGGGTCGTCACCCAGCGTCAGCAGCCGCGCATGGCACAGCTGTCCGCCGATCCCTTGCCCGGTGGCGGATTGGCTCTGTCGGCACCCGGGAGCCCGTCGCTGACGGTCGAAGTGCCCGATCCGGTCCGCACGGTCGCCGCGGAGCTGCACCGGAGCAGGGTCGAGGTGGCAGTGGCCGCGGGGGCCGCACACGCCTGGTTCGGCGCGCGTCTCGGTGCGGAGGTCCGGCTCGTCCATCTCGACGCGCCGTCGCACCGCAGGCCCGTCGATCCGGAGTTCGGCCGGCCGGGCGAGACGGTGTCACTCGCCGACGAGTTCCCCCTGCTCCTCACCACGCGTTCCTCGCTGGACGCACTCAACTCACTGGTGGCCCAGGGGGATCATCCGGAGGAGGGCCCGCTGCCGATGAACCGTTTCCGGCCGAACGTGGTCGTGGAAGGCACTGCGCCCTGGGCCGAGGACGGCTGGAGGCGGATCGCGATCGGGGAGGTCGCTTTCCGCGTCGTGAAGCCGTGCGGACGGTGCGTCGTCACGACCACCGACCAGCGGACGGCGGAGCGGGGCAAGGAACCGTTGCGCACACTCGCCCGGCACCGCCGGGACGGGAGGCATCTCCTCTTCGGCCAGAACATGATCCCGGAGGGCAGCGGTACGATCCGGGCCGGGGACCCGGTGCGAGTCCTCGGATGACCGCAGGAGCGGCGACGGCACCGGAACTCGCGGCGGCACGGGGAGTGTTGGCGGCGTGAAATTGCTCTCTCTTCGCCGCCGGGGAACGTAATCGTGGTCCTGTCGGGTTATCACGGTCAGGGAAGGGGGGTGCACGACTGTGCGAGCGGTTCTCGAAATCCGGCGGTGGCGGCGCAATCCCGTGTGCCGCGCCACCGACCGTCACGAGGCGTGGGTGGCTCTGGCCGCACTGCTGTTGATGCTGCTGGCGGCACCGGTTCTCGGCTGGAAGACCGGTTCGCTCACGGACGGCGCCCTGCAGCGGACGGTGCGGGCCCAGCACGCGCAACGCCACCTCACCGCCGCCCTGGTGGTCCGCGCGGCCTCCGGCACCTCCCGTTTCGCCCAGGATCCCGAGACGGCCGTCACGGACGGTTCCATGCGCACGCCGGTGGTGGCCGACTGGCGTGCCCCGGACGGTACGGCACGCACGGGCACCGTGTCGACGGCGTCCAGGAAGACCGCTCCAGGCACCCGGATCCGGATCTGGACGGACGATCTGGGCCACCCCGTGATGCGCCCCATGGACATCCCCACGGCCCACACCCACGCGGCGCTCGCCGGGATCGGTGCGGCGCTGCTCGCGGTCGGTCTGACGGAGATCGCTCGCAGGCTCGTCGTATGGCGCATGATGCAAAGGCGGTACGCCCGCCTCGACCGCGCCTGGGCCGAAGTCGGCCCCGACTGGGGCAGAACGGGTACGGGCAGCTGACCACGGCGTGCGCGGTTCTCCCTCGTGCACGGCCGGGGAGGGCCCCTGGGCAGCCGACCCGTCAACCCGCGCCCCTCGCGCGCGCTACGGTGGACCGGCCCGCCCGACTCCTAGGCAGGCGGGCCGGTGGGCTGCCGGTGAACCGGCGGCCCGCGCGGACAGGCACGAGGCAGCGCACACGGCACGAGGTGGGGGCACAGCAGCACCATGGCACAGGGCACGGTCCAGGTGACGCACACCGGTACATCGCGATGGCGGCGCCGTACGGGCGAATACGCCTCCCTCAGCGCCGCTCTGGAAGCCGCGGCGGACGGTGACGTCCTCACCATCGCCCCCGGCACCTACCGGGAGAATCTCGTCGTGGACCGCGCGGTGACACTGCGCGGCCCCGAGGGGTCCGCCGGCTCCGTACGGATCGCGCCGTCCGACGGCGTGCCCCTGACCGTCCGCGCCTCGGCCGTCGTCCAGGACATCCACGTGGAGGGCCAGGACGCGGCGGCCCCCGCCCTGCTCGTCGAGGAGGGCGCACCCGAGCTGTCGGATCTGCGCATCGTGACCAGGTCGGCCGCCGGCATGGAGGTACGGGGCGCGGCCCGGCCCACCGTGCGACGCTGCACGGTCGACAACCCGGCCGGCGTGGGCATCGCCGTACTCGACGGCGCGGGCGGTGTGTTCGAGGAGTGCGAGATCGTCTCGGCCGGGCAGTCCGGTGTCGCGGTGCGCGACGGTGCGCACCCGCGTCTGGAGCGGTGCCGCGTGCACCACTCCTCGGGTGCGGGACTGAGCGTGACCGGGGAGGGCAGCGGCCTTGAGGCGGTCGGCTGCGAGGTGTACGAGATCAAGGGCAGCGGGGTGCAGGTCACGGCCCGCGGCACCGCGCACCTCACGGACTGCACCGTGCACCGTACGTCCGCGGACGGTGTCACCCTGGACACCGACGCGGTCCTCACGCTGGCGGACTGCGACATCCACGACATCCCTGAGAACGCGGTCGACCTGCGTTCCCGTTCGGTGCTCACCCTGACCCGCTCCACCGTCCGCAGATTCGGCCGCAACGGGCTTTCGGTGTGGGACCCCGGCACCCGTGTCGACGCCAACCAGTGCGAGATCCACGACAGTACGGGCGACTACCCGGCGGTGTGGGTCAGCGACGGTGCCACGGTGATACTCGACTCGTGCCGCGTGCACGACGTGCCCGACGCCCTGTTCGTCCTCGACAGGGGCTCACGCGCGGACGTCGTGGACAGTGACCTGTCGCAGATCCGCAACACGGCGGTGTCGGTGAGCGACGGAGCCACCGCGCAGCTCGACGACTGCCGGATCCGCGAGGCTTCCACGGGAGCGTGGTTCCGCGATCACGGCAGTGGGGGAACGCTGAACAACTGCACGATCGACGCGGCCCAGACCGGGGTCATCGTGACCAAGGGCGCCGACCCGACCATCGAGAGGTGCACGGTCTCCTCGCCCGCGGAGGCCGGTTTCTACGTCTCAGCCGAGGGCCGGGGCACTTTCGAGAGCTGCCGGGTCACGGGGAGCGAGGGCTACGGCTTCCATGTGATGGACGGCTGCCGTTCCACCCTCACCCGGTGCCGGACCGAGCGGTGCGCACGCGGCGGCTACGAGTTCGCCGACGGCTCCGGTGGAGACGGGAGCGCGGGTGGACCGGTGGCTCAGGACTGCACCAGCGACGAGAGCGGTCTGCGCGGTGCCACTCCCCCGGCCCCCGCGGTGCTGACCGCTACGCAGAGCACGCCCGGTCTGCTCGGTGCGATGCCCGGGCAGCGGACGGCGGAGCCCGCCGCCGCCCCGACGGCTCCCGCCGAGCCGGTGCGCGACTCGGGAGCCGTGCTGGGCGAGTTGGACGCGCTGGTGGGCCTGGACAGCGTCAAGCGCGAGGTGCGCGCCCTGACGGACATGATCGAGGTGGGCCGCCGCCGCCGGCTGGCCGGCCTGAAGGCGGCGTCGGTGCGCCGGCACCTGGTCTTCACCGGCTCCCCCGGAACGGGCAAGACCACGGTGGCACGGCTGTACGGGGAGATCCTGGCCTCGCTCGGTGTCCTGGAGCACGGGCATCTCGTGGAGGTGTCCCGGGTCGATCTGGTCGGCGAGCACATCGGGTCCACTGCCATCCGCACCCAGGAGGCGTTCGACCGGGCACGCGGCGGTGTCCTGTTCGTCGACGAGGCGTACGCCCTGTCGCCCGAGGACTCCGGCCGGGACTTCGGCCGGGAGGCCATCGACACGCTGGTGAAGCTGATGGAGGACCACCGTGACGCCGTGGTGGTGATCGTGGCCGGGTACACCCACGAGATGGAGCGCTTCCTCACCGTCAACCCCGGTGTGGCGTCCCGTTTCTCGCGGACCATCACCTTCAGCGACTACGAGCCCGAGGAACTGCTGCGGATCGTCGGACAGCAGAGCGACGAGCACGAGTACACCCTGGCCGAGGGGACCGGTGAAGCGCTGCTCAAGTACTTCACGGCCCTTCCCAAGGGCCCCGCCTTCGGTAACGGCAGGACGGCCCGGCAGACCTTCGAGTCGATGGTGGAGCAGCATGCGGGCCGGGTCGCCCAGCTCACCGAGCCGAGCACGGACGACCTGACCATGCTCTACCCCCAGGACCTTCCGGCGCTTCCCTGAGCGGCGCCGCCCCGGTCGTCCGCGCCCGGCTGCTGGGGTACGACGGGCCCCAGCCTTTCGAGCAAGGCGGCGCGCTCGACGGCGAAGACCGGGTCGGCCTGGTAGTCCGAGTGTCCCAGAACCGGTTCCGGCAGCGGGTGTCGGGTGGTGCGGCCGTAGACCAGAGGATCCTTCAGCGGGCCGCGGTCCACTTCGTGACCCTGCCCCTCGTCGATCCGCACGGGACCGCCGATGGGGTCCGTCGAACGCCAGAGGTTGCGCCAGCAGTGCACGGACCGCTGCAGCCCTTCGAGCGGGACCCGGCCGAAGTAGGCCGGGAACCAGCGCCCGTAGAGCCGCTCGATCGGCGAACCGTAGGTGAGCAGCGCGACCCGGTTCCGGGCGGGGTCGGGGAGCTGCCACACGGCTGCGGCGGCGAGCACGCTGCCCTGGGAGTGGCCGGAGATGACCAGCCTGCCGCGGGTGCTCGCGGTCCACGCGCACATCCGGGACGAGAGGTCCGGGACGGCCCGCTCGGCGTAGCAGGGCGGTGCGAAGGGATGGGCGGCGCGGGGCCAGAACGTGCCCACGTCCCAGAGGATCCCGATGGTGCGGCGTGCGGAGACGTCGCGGTAGGCACGACGGCCCCAGGTGACGAAGAGTATGACGCCGAATCCCGTCAGCCAGGAGCCGGTCGACTGGGCCGTCTCGGCGAGTGATTCGACGAACGGGCCCGTGCCGTCCGTCGCGAGTCCTGGTACCTCGCCGGTCAGCCACGATCCGGTCACCGCTGCGATGCCGAGCAGCAGGGTGGCGGTCGAGAGCAGTCCGAGGATCCCGGGGGCGGAGTCGGTGAGCGCGGCGGCGGCCCGGGTACGGGCGATCTGCCGGGTGCGTCCGGGCTCGGGGTGCTTCTCCTCGTACTCCGCCTCGATCCCGGGTCCCATTCGGCGGGCTCGGCGCACGGTGCGCACCGCCAGCCAGATGACGGGAGGCAGCAGGAGGAGCAGCAGGACCGGGATGACGGAGGCCTGCCAGCTGAGGAGCACGGGCGGTCCCGCTATGTCGGCGCCCGCGCCCATGCCGGGGGTTCCCGGGCCGTCGAGCCAGTCGGCCACCCGCTGGGCGATCCCTCCGGTCATCACACCGCCGAGGGCGCAGGCGAGCATGGCCACCGCGGGGCCGCCGAGGCCGTGGAGGGTGGTGCGCGGATCGGGGGCACGCCGGTAGAGGCTCAGCGCCACCGCGGCGAGCAGGACGACGAGCAGTCCCTGCCCCAGCGCGAGCGCGCGGAATGCCGCCTCGCCGGGGAGTGTGCCCGTGGACACCCAGCCGGGACGCGACCAGCCCGCGTACACCACCGCGCAGGCCAGCAGGATGAGGGCGGTGCCCGGCAGGAACGTGGTCACGGCCCGGTCGACCCGGTTGTCGAGGCGTCGCTCGCTCCGCCCCCGGTGGCAGACGACGGCGACGGTCACGAGTCCGCAGAGTACGAGTACGGCTTCGAGGAGGAAGCCGGCGACCGCGGGTACGGGGCTGTCGGAGGACCGGTCGTACCGGGCCGCGGTGCCGCAGACCGCGGCGGCGACAGTGAGGAATCCGGCTGCCGTGTGCGCGGCGCGGAGCCGGGCGACCAGCCTGCGTCCGTACCAGAAGCCGGGCCTGCCGAGAGCGGGGCGGACCGGCACGGACCGTTCGGCCACGTCCCTCGCCTCGTCGGCGTCCGCGCCCGCCGTCACGGTGTCCGCTTCGTCCCAGGACAGGGGGCGCTGGGCCTCGTAGGCGCTCCAGGTGCGGTTGGACAGGTACCAGAGCAGTCCCACCAGTGCGGCGGGCACGGACGCGGCGACGGCCAGCCGGCGTCCGGGTCGGGAGAACCACCCGTCCTGCTGTGCGGACAGGAAGCCGAGCCATGAGCGCTGCCCGGCGCACTCGGGTGTGCCCGCGCACTGCCAGGCCACCAGGTCAAGGGCGACCTCGCAGGCCGCGGCGGTCAGCAGCACGGTGAGGCTGAGGGCGACGAGCCGCACCAGGATCCCGTAGAGGCGGACCGCACGGCCCTGCCCCGCCGCGGTGGGTCTCATCCAGTGGGCGAGATTGACCACCATGAAGGGGAGCAGCAACAGCCACAGGGCACGGGCGCCGTTGCCGGAGGTGAGGTTGGACCAGCAGTACGCCTCGGCGATGGGCCCGTCCCGGTGGCGCTCGGGGTGCTGTTCGGCTCCGACGTCCTCGGTGCGCCGGTACACGGCAGCCGTGGCGTCACCGGTGATCCTGGTCGTACGCGGATCGCCGAGCATCTCCTGCGGAGTGGTTCCGCCGACGCCGTGGACCAGCAGTTCGAGTGCGGCGCCGCTGCTCTGTTCGGCCTCGGCCCGGGGTGCATGGGGCAATGTCGGTGCCTCGCTCTCTGGTCCGTGCGGCTCGCGGCCGAAGGAAGGGGGCGGCCGGGTGGTGGAACTGATGCGTGGTCACCACCATCGCCGACAGGAGGCGTCCGCCGCAGCGGCTCTCACCGAATCTCCCCAGTGGGACGGCCCGCGGGGGTGCGTGGGAGGATGTGGGCGTCCCGCAGGAACGCTGCCGGACCGTGCGGACAGAGGGAAGGGCCGGGGCCCGGCGTTGAGCGAGAACCAGAACCTGCTCGCGGAGCAGCGGCGCGCTCTCATCCTGGACGATGTCCGCAAGCGCGGCGGGGTCAGGGTCAACGAGCTGACCCGCAAACTGAGTGTCTCCGACATGACCATCCGCCGGGACCTGGACGCGCTGGCGCGTCAGGGTGTCATCGAGAAGGTGCACGGCGGGGCGGTACCGGTCGTCGAGGCGAGCACGCACGAGCCCGGTTTCGAGGCCAAGTCGACGCTGGAACTGAGCGCGAAGGAGGACATCGCACGCGCCGCGGCCGCGATGGCGGTGCCCGGCAGCGCGATCGCGCTCTCCGGCGGCACGACCACGTTCGCGCTGGCCCGCCATCTCCTGGACGTGCCGGGGCTGACGGTGGTGACCAATTCGGTACGGGTCGCCGATGTCTTCCACGGCGCACAGCGTCCGGCGGCGACGGGCGGGTCGCGGGCCGGGGTGGCCACGGTGGTCCTGACCGGCGGGGTCCGCACGCCTTCGGACTCGCTCGTCGGACCGGTCGCGGACCGCGCGATCGGCTCACTCCATTTCGACGTCCTGTTTCTCGGCGTGCACGGGATCTCGGTCGAGGCCGGTCTCTCCACGCCGAATCTCGCCGAGGCCGAGACGAACCGCCGCTTCGTGCGGGCGGCCAGGCGGGTCGTCGTGGTCGCCGATCACACCAAGTGGGGCACGGTGGGGCTGAGTTCGTTCGCGGCACTCGACGAGGTCGACGCCTTCGTCACGGACGCGGGCCTGCCGGTGACAGCCCGGCAGGAGATCGAGGAGCACCTGCCGGGACTGGTGGTGGCGGGCGGACCGGCGGACGAGTAGTCCGCCGCCGGGCGACGCCGACGGCTTCCGCTCCGGGGCCCGCGGGCGGGGGACGTCCTAGGATCGGGACGTGGCCCTATTCCGCATCGAACGTTTCACTCCCCTTCCCGCCGCCGAGGCGTGGCGCCGGGTGACCGACTGGGAGCGGCACGGCGGGACCGTTCCGTTGACGTCGGTCACCGTTCCGGCGGGCCCGCCCACCCGCACCGGAACGGTCTTCGTCGCCCGTACCGGCGTGGGGCCGCTGGGTTTCGACGATCCGATGGAAGTGGTGCGGTGGACCCCGCCCGCCGCCGGCCGGGCGGGACTGTGCCTGCTGGAGAAGCGGGGCTCCGTGGTGCGAGGCCGCGCGTCGATCGATGTCCGTCCGACGGAGTCGGGCTCGCATGTGATCTGGGTCGAGGAACTGCGCGTGAGACTGCTGCCCCGGTGGGCCGATCCGCTGCTGGCGGGCGCCGGGCGGCGGGTCTTCGGCCGGGTGCTCGCCACCCTGCTCGACGACTGAGCGCCCTGACCGCGCGCACGGGCCGAGGGTGTCGCCGTCCGGAGGTGCGGGGCGGGGCGGGGCGGGGCCCTCGTGCAGGAGCGGGTGGCCCTCCTCGCGACCGGGAACTTCCGGAGGCGTCTCCCGGCCGCGCGGGTACCCCGCGGGCCGGCTCAGGAGGGCCAGGTGCCGGTGGCCAGGAAGTGGTCGATCGTCTCCGTGTAGGGCCGGATGTCCAGGCCCTGACCACTCAGCCATTCGTCCGAGTAGTACTTGTCCAGGTAACGGTCGCCGGGGTCGCAGAACAGTGTGACGACGCTGCCCGTGCTTCCCCGCTCCACCATCTCGGCCACGAGCTTGAACGCGCTCCACAGCCCGGTGCCGGTCGAGCCGCCCGCCTTGCGGCCGATGGCACGCTCGAGCACCCGGACCGCCGCGACGCTCGCCGCGTCGGGCACCTTCATCATCCGGTCGATGGCTCCGGGCACGAAGCTCGGCTCCATCCGGGGTCTGCCGATGCCTTCGATGCGGGAGCCGCAGTCGCTGGTCGCCAGCTGGTCGTGGCGGGTCCATCCGTCGAAGAAGCAGGAGTTCTCCGGGTCGGGCACACAGATCCGTGTGTCGTGCTGCATGTAGCGGACGTAGCGTCCGATGGTCGCGGAGGTTCCGCCGGTGCCGGCGGTGGCGACGATCCAGGCGGGCTCCGGGTACCGCTCCAGCTTCAGCTGCTGGTAGACGGACTCGGCGATGTTGTTGTTGCCGCGCCAATCGGTGGCGCGTTCGGCGTAGGTGAACTGGTCCATGTAGTGCCCGCCGGTCTCGGCCGCGAGTGCCGCCGACTCCTCGTACAGTCGGCGCGAGTCGTCGACGAAGTGGCACTGACCGCCGTGGAATTCGATCAGGCGGCACTTCTCGGGGCTGGTGGTGCGGGGCATCACCGCGACGAACGGCACACCGATCAGCTTCGCGAAGTACGCCTCGGATACGGCCGTCGACCCGCTGGAGGCCTCGATGACCGGCTTGCCGCGACGGATCCAGCCGTTGCAGAGCCCGTAGAGGAAGAGCGAGCGGGCGAGCCGGTGCTTGAGGCTGCCCGTCGGGTGCGTCGACTCGTCCTTGAGGTAGAGGTCGATGCCCCAGTGCTCCGGCAGCGGAAAGCGAAGGAGATGGGTGTCCGCCGAACGGTTGGCGTCCGCCTGGACCTTGCGCACCGCCTCCTTGAGCCAGGCCCGGTAGTCCGGATCGCTCCGGTCGACGTCCACGGTCTCCATGACGCCATCGCCGGGTGTGCGCGCACCGGTGTCCATCAGAGGTCTCCTTCGGATGACGGCAGTACTGAGTGGGCCCCACGTTATTCCCCCCACCTGCACAAACGTTCACTTTGACCTCCCATAGCCCTCCCTTGGCCCAGGTGTTCGGGGCTCCTGCCCTCCGAGAGCGCCCCGGACCGGTATCCGGGCCGGAATCAATCGCGGTGCGGTCTGGTGCACGAGCCCTGTCGGCGGGCAGACTTGCAGAAGCCGGTACAAGGGGGGCGAAGTCGCCATGGCCGAGACAGAGTTCAGCGCTGCGGATTTCGGCGTGACGGAGTTCGGCGCGGCGGAGTTCCGCGCGAGTGACGTAAGGATCCAGCGGTGGGCGCGGTCGCTGACCAGGGCCGGCCAGGTGATCGTCAAGGATGGCCGGATCGCGCTGCTGACGAGCAACGGGCGGGAGATCGCCAGCGCCCCCGTGTCGGCGGTGAGCGCCGGGAGGCCGTGGTTCCCCGCAGCCGACTCGGCGGTCGCGCGCATCGACGGGGTCCGGTACCGGCTGACCATGGGCCAGCGCAACCGCAGGCCCGGCGGGGCCGCGCCGGTCCGCAGATTCCTGGAGGCGCTGCGAGGGGCCGCGGGCCGGCGGAACTGACGCTACGGCCCGGTACGGACACCGCGAGTTGCGGAGCCTCACCCCCTGGGTCACGCTGGTCACACGTCACTGATGGTGCACCTGGGGTGACAGCGCAAGCCACCCCGCCGGAAGCCACGCAGGGCGGACCACGCATGACCAGAAACAGCAGTCAGCCATCTGCTGGATCCGTTCCTTCGTCTTCTTCCGGACCTATTTCGGGGAGTCGCAGCCGTGATCAGCGAGCCAAGCAGGCACTGCGCGGTGGAGCTCAAGGCCCTGCCGTCGCGGATCGGTCAGGTCCGCAGAATCATTTCGGCGCAACTGCGCTACTGGCATCTCGATCCCTTGATCGACCAGGCGGCGCTCGGTGTCACCGAACTGCTGACCAACGTCCACCGGCACGCACAGCCGGACAAGTCATGCACCGTCGAGATCGAGCTGCTGCTCGACCGGCTGACGGTCTCCGTCCACGACCACGACCCCCGGCTGCCGACCGTGTGCGATGCCGATCAGTCCGCCACCTCCGGGCGCGGACTGGCGATGATCGCCGCAGTCAGCGAGAGCTGGGGCGTACGACCGAGTGATGACGCGGGGAAGGTCATATGGTTCACCCTGTCCGCACCGTCCTTCACCACCACCGCCGCCTTGCACTCCCTCCCGGTGTACGGGTCGACGACCGACGGCCCGTTCGGCTCGGACGTCGCCGGGCTCATGGAGCCGACGGCGGCACGGACCCGGGCGCGGTCGGCCGTCGTCGGCTGACGGGGACGGACCGCCCCCGCACAGGGCACCCCGGAGCGTGTCGATCCTCTCGTGACCGACGCGCTCCGGGCTCTTCCACACGTCCACACGGGCACCCGCTTCGGACGGGCGTTCCCACCGGTCGGCGGCGCCCCTCGCCCTGTGCCGGTCAGGCGAGTGCGGCCAGCGGGTCGTCGAGCACGGGCTGCCAGGCGAGTTCCGCCGCGCCCACCAGGCTGTTGTGGTCCAGCGTGCAGGACAGGATCGGCACACTGCCGCTGCGGCCCCACAGGCTGCGGTCGGCGACCACGGCGCGCAGCCGTTCGGGGTCGGCCTCCAGGAGGTCGCGGTGCAGTCCGCCAAGGATGATGCGGTCCGGGTTGAGGATGTTCACCAGCCCGGCGAGGCCGAGGCCGAGCCGGTCGATCAGTTCCTCGGCCGCGGCCCGCACACCGGGGTCCCCGTACTCCGTGCGCAGCAGGTCGCCGGACTGCTTGAGCAGCGACTCCTCCGGGCCGGGCTCCCTGCGGGCCGCGGTGAGGAAGGCGAGGGGGTCGGTCTCGACATCGAGACAGCCTCGCCCGCCGCAGTGACAGGGGCGCCCCTCGGGGTTCACGGTGAGGTGCCCGACCTCCAGGGCCAGTCCCGAACTCCCGCTGTGCAGGCGGCCGTCCAGGACGAGGGCGCCACCCACGCCCCGGTGCCCGGTGGCGACACAGAGCAGGTGCTGGGCACCGCGCCCGGCGCCGTGCCGGTGTTCGGCGAGGGCGGCGAGGTTGACGTCGTTGCCGGTGAACGCGGGACCGGTGATCCCCGCCGCCCGTACACAGGCGGAGAAGATCTCCCGGACCGGAGCACCGGCCGGCCAGGCGATGTGCAGCGGGTTGAGCGCCGTCCCCTCGGGCTCGGCCACGGCGGAGGGCACGGCGAGACCAGCGCCGACGCAGCGCAGCCCGCTCTCGCGCAGGAGTTGGGCCCCCGCCTCGACGACCTCGCCGAGGACCTGGGCGGGATCCGCCATGACGGCGACGCAGCCTGGCGCGGTGGCCACCGTCCTGCCACCGAGCCCCACAAGTGCGGCGCGGAAGCCGTCGGAGTGCACCTGGGCGGCAAGGGCCACGGGCCCGCTGTCCCGGACCGAGAGCCGGTGGGAGGGGCGGCCCTGGGAACCGGCTGCGGAACCCGGGCTGGAGTCGACCCTGATCAGCCCGAGCGCTTCGAGCTCCGCGGCCACCGCACCGGCGGTGGCACGGGTGACACCGAGTTCGGAGGTCAGTACGGCACGGGTGGGAGCGCGTCCGGTGTGCACGAGCTCCAGGGCGGGCCCGAGCGCGCTGCGGCCCCTCTCCAACTTCGTCCGCGTGGTGGTCGACTTGCCGTTCATGGGGGCGAGTCTCCCATGATCCGGGGCGGTTTCCGACGCTCCGGCATCCGGCTCCGTTCATCGGGCGGTCGTCGGGACGACGTCTTGCACCCGCCGCCGGAAGACCTCTATGCTCACTTTGTGCCGCGACTGAACAAAATGCGGACGGCTCTGCCGAGGGGTTCTGGCGGAAACACCGCCCCTGCCTCCCTCAGCCGCCTCCGTACCGCGCTGACCGTCTTCTTCGCCCTCGACGGCTTCCTGTTCGCGGGGTGGGTGGTCCGCATCCCGGCCGTCAAGCAGCAGACCGGAGCGACGGCCTCCACCCTCGGGCTGGCCCTGCTCGGCGTCTCGGCGGGGGCGGTGATCACCATGATGCTCACCGGCGCCCTCTGCCGGCGCCACGGCAGCCACGCCGTCACCGTGGTCTGCGGCGTACTGCTGTCGCTGAGCATCGCCCTCCCCGCACAGACGGGTTCGGTCACCGCCCTGGGTCTCGTGCTGTTGCTCTTCGGCGCCGCGTACGGCGGCATGAACGTGGCCATGAACAGCGCTGCGGTCGATCTCGTCACCGCGATGCGCCGCCCGGTGATGCCGAGCTTCCACGCCGCGTTCAGCTTCGGGGGCATGACGGGCGCGGGGCTGGGCGGCCTGGTCGCCGGACGCCTTTCACCCGCAACGCATCTCCTGGCCCTCACCGGCGTCGGACTGCTCGTCACCGCCGTCACCGGGCCTGCTCTGCTGGGCGGAAGGGCTGCAGCCGCCCTTCCCACGGAGGAGCGGAGAACGGACGACTCCCGCGAGCAACCGCGGAGGATGAGCGCGCACACCCGCCGCGTCGTTGTCCTGTTCGGTGTCATCGCCCTCTGCACAGCGTACGGCGAAGGCGCCCTGGCCGAGTGGGGCGCCCTGCACCTCAGCCAGGATCTGCGAGCGACTCCCGGACTCGCCGCCGCCGGCTACTCACTGTTCGCACTCATGATGGGCATCGGCAGGCTCACCGGCACCACGCTCCTCGAACGGTTCGGGCAGACCCGCACCCTCGTGGCCGGTGGGATGACGGCCGGCGTCGGGATGCTGTTCGGCTCGCTCGCTCCGGCCGTGTGGCTCACCCTGCTCGGCTTCGCCGTCGCGGGCCTCGGCCTCGCCAACATATTTCCCGTCGCCGTCGGCCGCGCCGGGGCACTCGCCGGCCCGAGCGGAGTGGCCGCCGCGTCCACACTCGGCTACGGCGGAATGCTCCTGGGACCCCCGGTGATCGGCTTCCTCGCGGACTGGTTCTCCCTCCCGTCGGCGCTCACCACGGTGACGCTGCTCGCCGCTGTCGCGGCGGCACTGGGCCACACAGCCCGCCACGCGACGAACGCGTGAACGATTGAGTAGCCGTACTCAGGCCCCCACGGCCTGTGCGGCGCACGATGGAAGCACCAACCATCCAGGGGGAGCGGGACATGAGCCACCAGACGACGCACAAGCAGCGGCTGCGTACGGTCGCGCGACTGACCTTCGGCAACACGGCTTCGCGGATCTACCTCGGCCTCGTGCTGGCGGTCGCGGTGTTCGTCGCGGTCGACACGCTGTTCGTGTCCCACGACGACGCGCACCGGCGACCGAGCTGCCGAGGAGGAAGGCGAACACGGTCGGCGCGGCGAGGAAGAACACCCACACCCCGGCGAACGAGATCTCGCACTGGTCGTGTCGGTGCTCGTACAGGCCTGTGCGCTGGGCTGGTTCTCCCGGCTGCTCGGGGGCAAGCACCGGGGGCGTTCGGCGCACCCGCAGGGCGCCTGACGCACTCCGGCACCGTCCCCGGCGTGGAGGTGGCGGAGCGTCCGGGAGCCCTCGTCACCGAAGGCCACACGACCGCGGCGCACCGTGGTCCGGGCGGAGCCGCACCCCGGACTCGGGACCGCGTACCGTCCGTCGGCCCCGAGTCCGGTCCTTGCCGACATCCTTGGCCGCTGCGACACTTCGGGCATGCCACCACGCACTCAGGCGGAGCGGGACGCGATGACCGTCGAGATCGGCTACGCGCTGATCAGCGGAGTGCTGGTGGGCGCGGCCACTTTCACCGGGGTCTTTCTTCCCGCACTGCTCACGCAACTCCCGGACGGCGCTGAACGCATCTTGTTCCGGGCCGGGGCCGTGCTCGGGGCGCTGGTGTTCGCCGTGCGCGTCGTCCACGTGCTGTGGCGGTTCCCTCGCACACACGAGGAGCGGAGTCTGCCGCCCGTCCGGCGGAGCCGGCCGGGGCACACGAACCCCGACCCGTAGGGCGCGTGCGACGGGTCGCGCCCTGCCTCAGCTCGCTGCGCCTGCGGGCCGGCCGTCCAGCAGACCCACGGAGCGCCCGAGTTCGTGAACGGCGCGCCGGAAAAGAGGTTCACGCGCCTCGACCAGCCGGTTGAACTGTCCGAAGAGCTCGAAGGACACCAGCCCGAAGATCTGGGCCCACGCGGCGACCAGGGCCACCACGACGGCCGGCGGGAGGTCGTCGGCCAGGCCGGCAGCCATCCGCGCGGCCTCGGGCCGCAGTTCGGCGGCGAGCGGGGGAACCGCGAGGCCCTCGGTGCGGTGTGCGTCGCGTACGAGCCCCATGAGGACCAGGCCCACACGGGAGGCGGGGCCGACGGTGTCCCGCGGGGCCGAATAGCCGGGGACGGGCGAGCCGTAGATCAGCGCGTACTCGTGCGGGTGCGCGAGAGCCCAGTCCCGCACGGCGCAGGCGACCGCGACCCAGCGGGCGGGATACGGGCCAGGGGCGTCACCCGCGTTCGGGAGCGCCCCCTCCGCGGCTTCGCCCACCGCGTCGTAGGCGTCGACGATGAGGGCGGTCAGCAGGTCGTCCCGGCTGGGGAAGTAGCGGTAGAGCGCGGAGGAGGCCATACCGAGCTCACGAGCCACAGCACGCAGGGAGAGCTTCGCGGCCCCCTCCGCGGCGAGCTGCTCCCTGGCCTCGTCCTTGATCGCCGCCGCGACTTCGATGCGGGCACGTTCCCTGGCTCCTCGAATGGTGCTCATGCGATCAGTCTGCCACGCGATCGGATCACTGAACAGAAACGAGAGCACTGCTCTTGCTTTTGAGCAGCATATCCGTGCACACTGATCTCAAGCGAGAGCACCGCTCTCTCAATGGCGGGAGCCACCATGTCGCAGCAGCAGCCGTACTACCTCCGGGCCAACGCCTTCGCGCAGAGGTTGAACAGCGTCGTCGGCTGGCTCGCACGCCACGGCGTCAGCCTGCTCGGCTCCGCCGAGATGTCGGTGAGGGGCCGCAAGAGCGGGCAGATGCAGCGCATCCCCGTGAACCCCCACCACCACGACGGCGTCCAGTACCTGGTCTCCGCCCGAGGCCACTCCCAGTGGGTGCGCAACATGCGCGTGGCCGGAGGCGGAGAGCTGAAGGTGGGCCGGAAGGTCAGGACCTTCAGTGCGGTGGAGATCGCGGACGACGAGCAGAAGATGCGGATCGTCCGCGCCTATCTGGAGCGCTGGGGCTGGGAGGTCAACCAGTACTTCCAGGGCGTGACGGCCAGGTCGACCGATGCCGAACTCCTGGCCGCGTGCCCCGACCACCCCGTCTTCCGGATCACGGTCGAGAGTTGACCCCGTCCGTCCCCTGACGGTCCATCGCGTGCAGCGCCCGCTGGGCCAGCGGATGCGAGCGGACCAGCTCGGCCAGTGAGGTCGTTCCCCGGGTGACTCCCGCGAAGGCGTTCCAGGCGGGGCGGAACCCGGTCAGTACCGCGTGCAGAACGCCCGGGCGCCGCTCGAACAGCCTGAGCATGCGGCGCCCGACACTCATCTCCACGCCCAGCCCGGCCTTGATCGCGAAGGCGTAGTTGAGCGCCTGGCGCCGGGCGTCGACCGCGTCGTGCGACTCGGCGATCCGTACCGCCCACTCCCCCGCGAGCCGCCCGGACCGCAGGGCGAAGGAAATGCCTTCCCTGGTCCAGGGCTCCAGCAGCCCGGCCGCGTCGCCGCAGACCACCACCCGTCCGCGGGAGAGCGGCGAGTCGTCGCTGCGGCAGCGGGTGAGATGACCGGAGGAGACGGACGGTTCGAACCCGGCGAGACCCAGCCGGCCGACGAAGTCCTCCAGATACCGCTTGGTCCCCGCACCGTCACCCCGCGCCGAGATCACACCGACCGTCAGGGTGTCCCCCTTGGGGAAGACCCAGCCGTAACTCCCGGGCATCGGACCCCAGTCGATGAGCACCCGGCCCGCCCAGTCCTCGGCGACCGTCTCGGGAACGGGGATCTCGGCCTCGAGTCCGAGGTCCACCTGGTCGAGCTTGACGCCGACATGAGCCCCTATGCGGCCCGCGCTGCCGTCCGCGCCGACGACGGCCCGGGCCAGCACCGTCTCACCGCCGGCCAGCACCACGGCGACCGTGCGCCGGTCGGGCACGGCGGTACCGTGCTGCTCGACCCGTGTCACCGTCGCACCCGTGCGCAGTTCGGCGCCCGCCTTCTGAGCCTCCTCCACCAGGCCGGCGTCGAACTCCGGCCGGTTGATCAGACCGAAGAGCATGCGCCTGGACCTGCGGGTGCGTGAGAGCTTCCCGTTGAGCGAGAAGGTGACGGCGTGGATCCGGTCCTTCAGGGGCAGCTCGAATCCAGGGGGAAGGGAATCCCGCGAGAACCCGATGATCCCGCCGCCACATGTCTTGTAGCGCGGGATCTCCGCCTTCTCCAGCAACAGCACCCGACGGCCCGCGACGGCCGCCGCGTACGCCGCCGAGGCTCCGGCCGGGCCTGCACCGACCACGACGACGTCCCATACCGAGGACTCCTGCGGTTCCGACGACGACTCATCCGGCTCACGTCCGGCGTCTGCGTTCTCGCTGCTCACGATGTGCTTCTGCTCCCGATCCGACCAGTGGCCCCAACTGCTCACGGCATCCTACGGCGCGCCGGGACGGAACTCCTCTGTGGGAGGATCTGCCATGAATTCATTGCACACGCAACGCCGTATCCACGGCGTGGCCCCCGGCCGCGTACCCACCGCGCCACAGCCCTGACGTCGCACCCACGAGGAGCGTGCCCATGACCGCCCGTCCGATTTCCGAGACCGTTGCCTCGCTGATGCCCCGTGCGAAGACGGAGCTCGCCGAACTGGTGGCCTTCCGGTCGGTGGCGGACCCCGCGCAGTTCCCGCGGAGCGAGTGCGAGGCCGCGGCCGGCTGGGTCGCCGACGCCCTGCGCGCGGAGGACTTCCAGGACGTCGCCCTGCTCGACACCCCGGACGGAACGCAATCGGTGTACGGCTACCTGCCCGGTCCGGCGGGCGCGCCCACGGTACTTCTCTACGCGCACTACGACGTGCAGCCGCCGCTGGACGAGACCGCCTGGCTCTCCCCGCCGTTCGAGCTGACCGAGCGCGACGGCCGCTGGTTCGGCCGGGGTGCGGCGGACTGCAAGGGCGGCTTCATCATGCACCTGCTCGCGCTGCGCGCCCTCAAGGCGGACGGCGGCGTCCCCGTCTCCGTGAAGGTGATCGCGGAGGGTTCGGAGGAGCAGGGCACGGGCGGCCTCGAACAGTACGCCGAGGCGCACCCGGAGCTGCTGGCCGCCGACTCGATCGTCATCGGCGACACGGGCAACTTCCGCGTCGGGCTGCCCACCGTCACCGCGACGCTTCGCGGTATGACCATGCTGCGGGTGCGGCTGGACACCCTCGAAGGGAATCTGCACTCGGGGCAGTTCGGCGGCGCCGCCCCGGACGCCCTGGCCGCGATGATCCAGCTGCTGGCGTCCCTGCGGGCCGAGGACGGTACGACGACGGTCGACGGGCTCACGCACGATGCGGAGTGGGACGGACTGCAGTACGCGGAAGGCGAGTTCCGCAAGGACGCCAAGGTGCTCGACGGCGTCGGACTGATCGGCACGGGGACGGTCGCCGACCGCATCTGGGCGCGGCCCGCGGTCACCGTCGTCGGGATCGACTGCCCGCCCGTGGTCGGGGCCACGCCGTCGCTGCAGGCGAGCGCCCGGGCGCAGGTCAGCCTCCGGGTGCCGCCGGGCCAGGACGCCGCCGAGGCCACGAAGCTGCTGACCGCCCATCTCGAGTCCCACGCTCCCTGGGGCGCCCGGGTGTCCGTCGAACAGGTCGGCCAGGGGCAGCCGTTCCGCGCCGACGTCACCAGCCCCGCCTACACGTCGATGGCCGAGGCCATGCGGATCGCCTACCCGGGTGAGGAGATGCAGTCCTCGGGCATGGGCGGCTCCATCCCGCTCTGCAACACGCTGGCCGCGCTGTACCCGCAGGCGGAGATCCTGCTCATCGGGCTGAGCGAACCCGAGGCCCAGATCCACGCGGTGAACGAGAGCGTCTCTCCCGAGGAGCTCGAGCGGCTCTCGGTCGCGGAGGCGCTGTTCCTGCGGAACTACGCGGAGTCGAAGAAGGACTGAGGGTTCGGCGCGGGCACGCGGAGCGAGCGTGTGCGGGGGGCCGCGCGGGCACGCCGGGTACGCGCTGAGCGAAGTCGCCAGGAGCAGAACCCCGGGGGACGACCGGCCTGCCGCCCGTACGTTCACCGTATGGACTGTGTCGAAGTACTCCCGCAACTGCACATGTTCCGATTCCCGATCGGCCAGGCGTACCTCTGGCGTGACGGCGCGGACCTGACCCTGATCGACGCGGGTGATGTGAACGCGGCGGCCGCCATCGAGAACGGTGTGCGCGGGCTCGGCCATGACCCGGCCGGGATCCGGCGGATCGTGCTGACCCACGGCCACCGCGACCACTACGGCGCCGCGCAGGAGCTCGCGGACAGACACGGCGCCGAGATCATGGCGCACCGGCTGGACGCACCCGTCGTCCGGGGCGGGAGGAGGGTTCCCGAGCCCGTCCTGCACGACTGGGAACGTCCCCTGTACGAGCGTGCGCTGACGGTCCCCGAGGCACCGCCCACCCGGGTCGACCGCGAACTCACGGACGGCGACGAGCTCCCGTTCGGCGGCGGTGCCCGGGTGGTGCACAGCCCCGGGCACACCCCTGGCTCCATCGGCGTTCACCTGCCCCGCCACGACGTGCTGTTCACCGGCGACGCCGTGGCCGGGGTGGGCGGGGTGATGCTGGGCGTGTTCAACACCGACCACGTGCAGGCCGAGGCGTCTTTCCGCCGTCTGGCTGCACTCGGCCCCGCCCTCGCCTGCTTCGGCCACGGTGACCCGCTGACCATCGACGCCCGGTCGCCCGGTTCGCCGGACCGTGGAGAGCTCCGCCGGGGAGCCGGCTGCGATCGCCCACTCCCGCGTTGAGTTCGGCCCGGGTCCGCCGCACGTCAGCCGCCCGTCCGCGGATCGCGGACAGCGGCCCGACGTGATGCGCGCTCCCGGTGGTCACGCCCCGAGGCCGGCCGCCACGGCCCGGACACTCGGCAGACAGCGGGCCGACCCGCGCCTGCCGCTCCCCCGGCTCCTCGAGACGCTCACCCTGCCCGAGCTGGCCCGCAGCGCGGGTGCCAACCCGGCCCTTCCCCTGGGTGAGATGGCTCGGGTCATGGACGAGGCGGCGGTGCCCGCATGACGACGGGCGCCCGCCTGTGACGCCACGCGTCCGGGTGCTCCCACAGGACGTGGTGGGCTGAGGAGAGCCGGACCGGCAATGACTCCGTGGGCGGCCGCCGGAGACTACCGGCCGCCCACGGGCACCCCGGCCTCCAGATTCAGCACGGTGGACCGCTCGCGGGCACGCAGCGCCCACCGGAGCCTTTCGAAGCGGGTCGGCGGAAGCATCCCGGACGCCTCCTCCTCGGTGACGAACCGCCAGGCGCGCAGTTCCGAACCGGGCAGCAGCAGCCGCGCGGCCTGCTCGCCCCGCAGCCGGCCACCGTCGAACAGGAAGCGCAGCCCCCCGTACGCGGGCGGCTTCGGCGCCTCCCAGTCGACCACCAGGAGCCTCAGAACCGTGTCGAGCCGGAGCCCCAACTCCTCGGCGACCTCCCGCACCCCCGCCTGCGCCGGGGCCTCCCCGCGCTCCACCACACCGCCGGGGAACTCCCAGCCGGGCTTGTAGGTGGGGTCGACGAGCAGCACCCGGTCCTGCTCGTCGAAAAGCAGCACACCGGACGCGACGGTCTCCGCACGCGGCGCGGGGGTCTGGACTATTCCGCACTCCCCGGCCTCACCGGTGCGCAGCGCCTCGGCGATCCGCTCGGCCGTCTCGTACGGGGTGAGCGCGCTGGTGTCGATCGTGTGGGCGTCCGCGGTGATCCACCCGAGGGCCGCCCGGTAGGGCTCGATGTGCGCGTAGGCCCACTGCCGGATCCGCTCGCTGTGCTCGGGGTCGTCGACACATTCCTCGCGCTCGGCGATCCGTCTCCGCAGGATCGTTTCCTCAGGTGAGAGCAGTACATGGCGGACCGGTATGCGACGGGAGGCGAGCCCGCCGAATATCTCGTCGCGGTAGTCCTGCCTCAGCAGCGTCATCGGAACCACCAGCACCCCGGAGAGTTCGGCGAGTAGCGCGGCGGCCGTGTCGACCACCAGGCGCCGCCAGATCGGCAGGTCCTGTATGTCGGTCACTTCGGCGAGCTTCTTCTGGGGCAGCAGTCCGCGCAGTCCCCCGCCGATCAGTTCGGGGTCGTAGAAGGTGCTGTTCGGGATCAGATCGATCAGTTCGCACGCGGCGCTGGTCTTGCCCGCACTGAACGCACCGTTGATCCAGACGATCACGGGTCCCCCTCTTCCGTAGCCCCCTGTGGCTTGCCCGCAACACCCCGCTCCGGAAACCCCGCGGGGCGACGCGGTTGGGCCGGCGCGCGTCCCTCCGCCGGCCCGCAGGGTCGCGCCGACGTGACGAGGGGGCGGCCGGCGCCGCCGGAGCGGTCGTACGGCGCGACGACGAGGGGGTGACGCGTGAGCCGCACCGTACTGGAACGGTGTGCCGCAGCAGGGCCGCGGGGAAGTCGGCCCGCGAAGGAGTACGCGGAGGCCCGCCGTGGCGAGGAGCCGGCTGCCGGGTTCGTGATGGACCCGGAGGAGGACCTTCCTGGTGGTGCCCCCGCAGCCGTGGGACCGGGGACGCCGAGCCGGAGGAGCGGCCCCTCCGGGAGACGGTTTACGGGGCGGCCACGGCCCGCACGCCGTTCGGGGCACCGCGACGGGCCGTCGAGGCCGCGGCCGCGGCGCCCACCAGGCCCGCATCGGTACCCATCACCGCGGAGGTCACCGTGAGGCCCTGGACGAAGGACAGCGTGGCGTAGTCGCGCAGGGATGCGCGCAACGGGGCGAAGAGCACCTCGCCCGCGCCGGCGACTCCCCCTCCGATCACCGCGATGTCGATGTCGGTCAGCGTGGCGGTGGCGGCGATTCCGGCGGCGAGCGCCTGGGCGGCCCGCTCGAAGGAGGCGGCCGCCACCGGATCCCCGGCCCGGGCGGCGGCGGCCACCGCGGCGGCCGTGGCGTCGCCGTCCGGGCCGGGACGCCAGCCGTTGTCCAGAGCCCGCCGGGCGATGTTGGGTCCGCTGGCGAGGCGCTCGACACAGCCGCGCGCGCCGCAGGGGCAGAGGTCGCCGTCCAGGTCGACGCTGATGTGGCCGATGTGACCTGCGTTGCCGGAGGGGCCAGGGTGCAGTCTGCCGCCCAGTACGAGGCCGCCTCCGACGCCGGTCGAGACGACCAGGCACAGCGCGTTGTCGTAGCCCCGGGCTGCGCCCAGCCAGTGCTCGGCCGCCGTCATCGCGACCCCGTCCCCGACGAGGGTGACCGGCAGTCCGCCCGTCTCCGCGGCGACCCTGTCGACCAGCGGGAAGCCGCGCCAGCCAGGGACGTTGACCGGACTGACCGTGCCGGACGAGGCGTCCACGGGCCCCGCGCTTCCGATGCCGACCGCACGTGCGCGGTGCCACATCGGGGAGGCGGTCAGCTCGGCCAGGACCTCGCTCACCGCCCCCATCACGGCCTCGGCGCCCTCACGGGCCGGCGTGGGGCGCTGGGCCCGTACGAGAAGGGATCCGCCTCCGTCGACCAGCGCCCCGGCGATCTTTGTACCGCCGATGTCGAGCGCGGCGACGAGGTCGGTATGCATCGGTGAGGACACTCCGGAGGGGTGAGGCGCAGGACCTGCGGCTTCAGTCGGATGGTCTACCCAGTCTCCATTCTCTTGACAACGTTGTCCAGGGCCTATGCTCGACGCCACAGCATCCGGACACCACCCGGCACCCCCGGCGGAGCCCGGAACCACACGTTCCCGACGACAGGACAGCGCACCGTGGCCGAGACCGCCCGCCACCCATCCGAGTCCCGCTACGGCAACCGGCCGACGATGAAGGACGTGGCGGCCCGTGCCGGAGTGGGCCTCAAGACGGTCTCACGCGTGGTGAACAGCGAGCCCGGCGTCACCCCCGACACCGAGCGCCGCGTCCAGGAGGCCATCGAGGCACTCGGGTTCCGGCGCAACGACAGCGCGCGCGTTCTGCGCAAGGGCCGCACAGCGTCCATCGGCCTGGTGCTGGAGGACCTCGCGGACCCGTTCTACGGTCCGCTGAGCCGCGCCGTCGAGGAGGTCGCCCGCGCACACGGTGCCCTGCTGATCAACGGCTCCAGCGCCGAGGACCCGGAGCGCGAGCAGGAACTCGTCCTCGCGCTCTGCGCCCGGCGGGTGGACGGCCTCATCGTGATCCCGGCGGGCGACGACCACCGGTATCTGGAACCCGAGATGAAGGCGGGCATCGCCACCGTGTTCGTCGACCGTCCGGCGGGCCGGGTCGACGCGGACATGGTCCTGTCCGACAGCTTCGGCGGAGCGCGCGCGGGAGTCGCCCACCTGGTCGCCCACGGCCACCGCCGGATCGGCTTCATCGGCGACCAGCCGCGGATCCACACCGCGACGGAGCGGCTGCGCGGCTATCACGCGGCCCTGGCCGACGCAGGGATCGCGGTGGAGGACTCGTGGGTCTCCCTCGGCCCGACCGACCCGGCCCGGGTCAGGGCGGCGGCCGAGACCATGCTGGCCGCACCGGAGCCGGTGACGGCACTCTTCTCGGGCAACAACCGGGTGACGGTCACCGCCGTCCGCGTCCTCGCCGAGTGCGACCGCCGGATCGCCCTGGTCGGCTTCGACGACATCGAGCTGGCCGACCTGCTCGGCATCACGGTGATCTCGCAGGACGCCGCGGCGGTCGGCCGGACCGCGGCGGAGCACCTGTTCCGCCGCCTCGACGGCGCCGCTCACGCCCCTGTGAGGGTGGAGCTCCCGACCCGGCTCGTCCCGCGCGGCTCGGGGGAACTCCCGCCTGCGTGACCGCTCACGGCGCCGTCACGGTCAGCCCACCGCGGCGGGGCGAGGCGAAGCCGTCCAGGCCGGCGCGGGTCAGGCCGGTGAGGGCCTCGACCTCCGCGGTGTCCAGGGCGCCGCAGTCGATGCCGCGGAGCAGATAACCGCTGAGCGCCTTCGCGGTGGCGGGCTCGTCCATGACGTCTCCGCCGGCCTTGGCCACGTAGGCGGCGAGCCGGGACGCCGCCTGGCCGAGGCCCTCGCGGTAGAAGGCGTAGACAGCGGCGTAGCGGGTGGGCAGATGGCCGGGGTGCATGTCCCAGCCCTGGTAGTAGGCGCGGGCCAGGGCCCGGCGGGTGAGGCCGTGGTGGAGGCGCCAGGCTTCGTGGACCTGTTCGGTGGGGCCGACGGGCAGCACATTGGTGGAGCCGTCGCAGACGCGCACACCGGTGCCCGCGGCGGCCACCTGCATGACGGCCTTCGCGTGGTCGGCGGCGGGATGGTCACTGGCCTGGTAGGCGGGGCTGACGCCGACGCAGGCGCTGTAGTCGAAGGTCCCGTAGTGCAGACCGGTCGCCCGGCCCCGTGCGGCGTCGATCATGCGGGCCACTGCCGCGGTGCCGTCCGCCGCCAGGATGGACTGGCTGGTCTCGATCTGAATCTCGAACCCGAGGCGCCCGGCGGGCAGACCGTGCGTCTCCTCAAAGGCCTCGAGAAGGCGCACGAAGGCGGTGACCTGTTCGGGGTACGTCACCTTCGGCAGCGTCAGGACGAGGCCCTCGGGGAGGCCGCCCGCCCGCATGAGCCCGGTGAGGAAGATGTCCGTGGTGCGGATGCCCCTGTCGCGCACACCGGCTTCCATGCATTTCATCCGGATGCCCATGTACGGGGCAGCGGTACCGCCGGCGTACGCCTCGGCGACCAGACGCGCCGCGCGGGCGGCGGCTTCGTCCTCCTCGGCGTCGGGACGCGGCCCGTAGCCGTCCTCGAAGTCGATGCGCAGGTCCTCGACCGGCTCACGCTCCAGCTTGTCCCGTACGCGGTCGTGGACGGGCTCCGCGAGCTCCCGCGGGATGCCGAGGACCGAGGCGAGGGCGGCGGCGTCGGGGGCGTGCGCGTCGAGCGCCGCCAGGGCCCGGTCGCCCCAGGTGCGGAGGGTGGTGGAGGTGAAGTCGTCGGCGGGTACGTAGACGGTGTGGACGGGCTGGCGCGTGCCGGGGTCCCCCGGGTAGCGGCGGGCGAGCTCGGCGTCCACCGACGCGAGGGAGGCGCTGATCCCCTCACCGACCGTGCCGGCGAGGCTCGTTGCCACCATCTCCTGCTGACCCATGACCGTACCCTCCACGTTTTCAGTACTTCCGCTTCCCGGAATCTTTCATCCGCATGGTGAAGTTATAAGCCCCTGGTCCCTGCGTCAATGGTGAACGGAAACGGCCCGGGGCCGCGCGGTGCGAACACCACGCGGCCCCGGGCCGTCGTGCGGAGCGAGCTCCTGCCGGGTCAGCCCTTGCGGGACTTGACCTCGTCGGTGAGCTGCGGGACGACGTCGAAGAGGTCACCGACGACGCCGTAGTCGACGAGGTCGAAGATCGGCGCCTCGGAGTCCTTGTTGACCGCGACGATGGTCTTCGAGGTCTGCATGCCGGCCCGGTGCTGGATCGCACCGGAGATGCCCGAGGCGATGTACAGCTGCGGGGAGACCGACTTGCCCGTCTGGCCGACCTGGTTGGTGTGCGGGTACCAGCCGGCGTCGACCGCGGCGCGCGAGGCACCGACGGCCGCACCGAGCGAGTCGGCGAGGGCCTCGATGATCGCGAAGTTCTCCGCGCCGTTGACACCACGGCCGCCGGAGACGACGATCGCGGCCTCGGTCAGCTCCGGACGCCCGGTCGACTCGCGCGGGGTGCGCGAGAGGACCTTGGTACCGGTGGCCGTGGCGGAGAAGGAGACCGTGAGGGCCTCGACGGCGCCCGCGGCGGGGGCGGCCTCGACGGCGGCCGAGTTCGGCTTGACCGTGATGACCGGAGTGCCCTTGGAGACACGGGACTTGGTGGTGTACGAGGCGGCGAACGCCGACTGCGTGGCGACCGGTCCCTGGTCACCGGCCTCCAGGTCGACCGCGTCGGTGATGATGCCGGAGCCGATGCGGAGCGCGAGGCGGGCCGCGATCTCCTTGGCCTCGGCCGACGAGGGCAGCAGCACGGCGGCCGGGGACACCGCGTCGTACGCGGCCTGGAGCGCGTCCACCTTCGGTACGACGAGGTAGTCGGCGAACTCAGGCGCCTCGGCGGTCAGTACCTTGACCGCACCGTGCTCGGCGAGCGCGGCGGCGGTGTCGGCGGCCCCGTTGCCGAGGGCGACGGCGACCGGCTCGCCGATGCGGCGAGCGAGCGTCAGCAGCTCCAGGGTGGGCTTGCGGACGGCACCGTCCACGTGGTCGACATAGACGAGAACTTCAGCCATGGGACTTCAATCTCCTGCGTGCGAGGGAGTGCGGGGCGGTGGAGGTAACGGCCGGGGCTCAGATGAACTTCTGGCCCGCAAGGAACTCGGCCAGCTGCTTGCCGCCCTCGCCCTCGTCCTTGACGATCGTGCCCGCCGTGCGGGCGGGACGCTCGGCCGCGGAGTCGACCGCGGTCCAGGAGCCGCCCAGGCCGACCTCGTCCGCCTCGATCTCCAGGTCCTCGAGGTCCAGGGATTCGACCGGCTTCTTCTTGGCCGCCATGATGCCCTTGAACGACGGGTAACGGGCCTCGCCCGACTGGTCGGTCACGGAGACCACGGCCGGCAGCGACGCCTCGAGCTGCTCGCTCGCGGTGTCGCCGTCGCGACGGCCCTTGACCGAGCCGCCCTCGACCGAGACCTCGGAGAGCAGCGTGACCTGCGGTACGCCGAGGCGCTCCGCGAGCAGCGCCGGGAGAACACCCATGGTGCCGTCCGTCGACGCCATGCCGCAGATGACCAGGTCGTAACCGGTCTTCTCGACAGCCTTGGCCAGGACCAGGGACGTACCGATGACGTCCGTGCCGTGCAGGTCGTCGTCCTCGACGTGGACGGCCTTGTCGGCGCCCATCGACAGCGCCTTGCGCAGCGCGTCCTTGGCGTCCTCCGGACCCACCGTGAGCACGGTGATCTCCGCGTCGTCCGCCTCGTCGGCGATCTGCAGTGCCTGCTCGACCGCGTACTCGTCGAGCTCCGACAGCAGACCGTCGACGTCGTCACGGTCCAGGGTCAGGTCATCGGCGAAGTGCCGGTCGCCGGTGGCGTCGGGCACGTACTTCACACAGACAACGATCCTCAAGCTCACGCCGGCTCTCCTACTGCATCGTCATTTCTGGGCTGCCTTGTTGCACGCAGCATAGGCGCCTTATCGGGCGGTTTCCGGTCGGGGCGACCCGGCTCCCGGTGAAATATTACTCGCCAGTACACCCATTACGTTACCCATAAGCAAGCGCTTGGAACTGTGACGTAGCCGACGAGATCGCCTCCCGCACGGCTCCGCCCTCCCTCAGTCTCGCAGAGCCGTGAAACGGCCCTGGTGGTAGACCAGCGGCCGGCCCCCTTCCGAGGGGTCCCCCGCCACCACCTCGGCGATCACGATGCGGTGGTCCCCGGCCGGAACCCGGGCCACCACCCGGCAGACCAGCCAGGCCACGACTCCCCCGAGGAGCGGCACTCCCCCGGGCCCCGTGCGCCAGTCGGTGGACGGGCCGAACCGGTCCGCGCCGCTGCGGGCGAACGTCGCGGCCAGGTCCCGCTGATCCTCACCGAGTATGTGCACGCCCACGTGCTCCGCCTCCGCGACCACCGGCCAGCTCGAGGACGAGGTGCCCACCCCGAAGGAGATGAGTGGCGGCTCGGCGGCGACGGAGTTGAGCGAGGTCGCGGTGAAGCCGACCGGACCCGCGCCCGCGGCCGTGATCACGGCGACTCCGGCGGCGTGCTGCCGGAAGACCGAGCGGAGAAGGGCGGGGGCGGCCGCCGGGGACGTACCGACGTGGGGCGAGGTCGTCATGGAAAGGTCCTTCCGCAAAGAGGCGTACGGGTCCGAGGGCTCTTCAGACACCCGGACAGCGCGCGCTCGCGTGGCGCACGAGGTCGGCACGGACCCGGCCGAAGAGAAGGATTTCTGGCGACATAGCGTCAGGGTGACGATGCGTGGTGTGCGCAGTCAAGCGCGTCCCGTCATATGGGAGGAGCGTCACGGCCCGTCACATCGCCCGGCCCAGAGCGGCGACGACGTCCGCCGTACGCGGCGCGCCCGCAGCCCTGCGCACGATGCGGCCCTGCGCGTCGAGCACCAGGACCGTGGGGGTCCGGTTGATGCCGAGGGCGCGCACGAGGGCGAGATTCGCCTCGGCGTCGATCTCGACGTGGGCGACACCCTCGACCATGCCGGACACCTCGGCGAGGGTGCGCCGGGTGGCGCGGCACGGCTGGCAGAAGGCGCTGGAGAACTGCACCAGGGTGGCCCGATCCCCCAGCTCCGCGCCGAGTTGGGCCGCGTCCAGTGTCTCGGCGGTCGTCCGCCCGTCCATCGAGGCCTCCCTCTCAGAGTTCTGCGCAAAGGGTCAGCACCCCGCGACCTCATTACATTCCCGCGGTATTCACGTGACGAGAATCTCTCGTCCTGGGGCCTTTGGGGCTGGCCACGGCGTCGCACATGGGGCACGATCGCCCCAATGCCGAAAACCTACGGCTGCGTAACTTCCGCCGGGAGAACCCTCCCCAGGCATTGAAGAAGGGTCTTCATCCAGATGGCAGAGCTCGTCTATCGGCCGGTCATCGGCGCCGCTCGCACGCTGTTCAAGGCGCTCGACCTGAAGATCGACACCCAGGGTTCGGAGCACATCCCGAAGACCGGTGGCGCGGTTCTGGTCAGCAACCACATCAGCTATCTGGACTTCATCTTCACCGGACTCGGCGCCCTGCCGCAGAAGCGGCTCGTCCGCTTCATGGCGAAGGAGTCGGTGTTCCGGCACAAGGTGTCCGGACCCCTGATGCGCGGCATGAAGCACATCCCGGTCGATCGCAACCAGGGCGAGGACGCCTACGCGCACGCGCTCGCGTCGCTGCGCGCCGGCGAGATCGTCGGTGTGTTCCCCGAGGCGACCATCTCGCAGTCCTTCACCCTGAAGAGCTTCAAGTCGGGCGCCGCGCGGCTCGCCCAGGAGGCCGGCGTTCCGCTGATCCCGATGGCGCTGTGGGGCACCCAGCGGCTGTGGACCAAGGGGCGCCCGCGTAATTTCCGGCGCAGCCACACCCCGATCACCATTCGCGTGGGCGAGGCTTTGGAGGCCCCGGCGGACCAGTACGCGGGTGCCATCACCCGCCGGCTCCGTGAACGCGTGCAGGAGCTCCTGGAGGCGGCGCAGCGCGCCTATCCCGTGCGCCCCAAGGACGCGGCCGACACCTGGTGGGTTCCCGCGCACCTCGGCGGTACCGCTCCGACGCCCGCGGAGGCGCGCGAACTCGGCTGAGCCGGCGCGCCCGCGCGGGAGCGGACGTGACGTCACGACGGCGCGTGGAGCGTGGTCCACACCCCGGGGCTGAGCTTCTCGAGCGACTCGACGAGCTCGGCTGCCGCGGCCCCGAGTTCCGAGGACGTCGTGGGCGCCAGACCCTCCAGAAGGAACACTGCGTTCACCGTCTCCTCGGTGAGGCGGGTGCGCGCGCCCTGGCGCCAGTTCCACCGGCGGCAGGTGACGGCCTCGTCGTCGCACCAGACGACCTCCCCGGCCTCGGGGTGGTCCACGACCTCCTCTCCGCCCACCACGGTGGGGAACCGCTCCAGGCCGGTCGCGCGCACCAGGCGCATCGCGCCCCTGATCCGGTCGGTGTCCTCGCCCCCGACCGGGATCAGACGCGCGACGCTGAGCGCGTTGTAGGCGTCGACCAGTCGGTTGATGCGTGGCAGTCCCCCGTCGGTGAGCGCGCGCCTGGCGAGGGCTTCGGCGGAGTTGCGGGTACGGGAGGGCTTGGCCCCGAAGGCCGCGTACGTCTCGCGCCAGGCGGCGACGCGTGGATCCTCGTGCGGGGCCCGTCCGCCGAGCCGCTCGGCCAGCCTGCGGGCCGCGTCGTCCAGCAGGGCCGAACTGGTCCGGTCGCTGGGCCCGTTGACCAGGCCGCGCGCCTCGACTGCGAGGTGGGTGAAGCCCGGGGCGAGGCTACGGACTTCGTCGGAGATCGTGATGGTCAGGGTCATCGTCTGCCTTGCTTCGGGGCGGTCGGTTCGCGGCACAACGGCACTGCCGGGTGGGCGGGTTCAGAGCGCGGTGGGGAGCTTCAGGGAGAGCTCATCCCGGCTCCTGGAGCTCCGGAGTGCATGCAGCACCGTCGCATGCGGTACGTCATAGACTACCGGATAGTCCATTTCATTGAACTGTGGTCGCGTCACCCACGCCAGCCGTTCCTCCGATGCGAGAACCGGGCGTCGACCCCCCCGTGTTGCCGCGCGGATCCTGCCGCGCCCACCGATCCCACCCGGGAAGCCGTACGGCGACCAGGCCGTGGACGATCAGCCGCGCGTCGTCGCTTCCGGTGAGCCGCTGGTAACAGAGCCCCGCAGGGATGCCCGCGGCCCGCAGCAGGGCGGTCAGGGCATGCGACTTGGCGAAGCAGATGCCCGTACGGGCGGCGAGGACGTCCGACGCGCGCCAGGTGACCCGCGGGTCCCCCGTGTCCATCGAGTGCGGGATGGCGTCACGCACGAACCCGTAGGCGGCCGCCGCGTATGTATATGCATCGACCGTCTCAGCACCGAGGCGCTGGGAGATCTGTCTCACCAAGGAGTGGCGGTGATCGATGACCTCGTCGTCGGCGAGGTAAGAGGAGATGTCGGGGGCCCGCTGAATCAGCTCCGTGAGCCTGGAGCGTAGCGATGCGGCCGACCGGATTCAATACATTTCCGGTCGACCGCATGAGTATGCCGCTACTGGCGTGCCATCTCCTCCTTGAGCGCCTGCACGAAGGCGTCGACGTCGTCCTCTCGGGTGTCGAAGGCACACATCCAGCGGACGTCCCCGGCCTTCTCGTCCCAGAAGTAGAACCGGAACCGCTTCTGCAGCCGTTCGGTCACCTCGTGCGGCAGCCGCGCGAAGACGGCGTTGGCCTGGACCGGGTGGAGGATCTCCACACCGTCTACCGTCCGGACGCCCTCGGCGAGCCGCTGGGCCATGGCGTTGGCGTGGCGTGCGTTGCGGAGCCAGAGGTCCCGCGCGAGCAGCGCCTCGAGCTGGACCGAGACGAAGCGCATCTTGGAGGCGAGCTGCATCGACAGCTTGCGCAGGTGCTTCATGGCCCGGACGGCGTCCGGGTTCAGCACGACGACGGCCTCACCGAAGAGCGCACCGTTCTTGGTGCCCCCGAAGGAAAGGACGTCGACGCCGACCGTGTTGGTGAATGTACGCATCGGCACGTCCAGCGACGCGGCGGCGTTGGCTATCCGGGCGCCGTCGAGGTGCACCTTCATGCCCCGCTCGTGAGCGTGGTCGCAGATGGCGCGGATCTCCTGGGGCGTGTAGACGGTACCCAGTTCGGTGTTCTGCGTGATCGACACGACCTGCGGCATCGCCCGGTGCTCGTCGTCCCAGCCGTACGCCTCGCGGTCGATGAGCTCGGGCGTGAGCTTGCCGTCCGGGGTGGGCACGGTGAGCAGCTTGATGCCGCCGACCCGCTCCGGCGCCCCGCCCTCGTCGACGTTGATGTGGGCGGACTCGGCGCAGATCACCGCACCCCAGCGGTCGGTCAGCGCCTGGAGGGCGACGACGTTGGCTCCGGTGCCGTTGAAGACGGGGAAGGCTTCGGCTGTCGGGCCGAAGTGGCTGTGCATGATCCTCTGGAGGTGTCCCGTGTAGTCGTCCTCACCGTAGGCGACCTGATGGCCACCGTTGGCGAGGGCGAGGGCCGCGAGGACCTCCGGGTGCGCTCCCGCGTAGTTGTCACTGGCGAAACCGCGTACCTGCGGATCGTGATGACGTCGCGCATCGGTCCTTACGGTTGCGGGGTCAGCCACAGACGCTTTCCGTTCACTTCTCCGGCGGGCATGTCCCAGATTCCGGCGATGGCCTCGGCCAGCTCCGTGACATCCGTGAAACCCGCGAACTTCGCATTCGGGCGCTCGGCGCGCATCGCGTCGTGCACCAGTGCCTTGACGACCAGGATCGCAGCAGCCGAGGTCAGGCCGGACTCGGCCCCCGCCTTGCGGAAGGCGTCGGCCATGGCGAGTGTCCACGCTTCGGCCGCCGCCTTGGACGCGGAGTAGGCCGCGTTGCCGGCGGTGGGGTTGCTGGCGCCGGCCGCGCTGATCAGTACGTACCGGCCCCGGTCGCTGCGCTGGAGGACGTCGTGGAAGGCGAGCGACGTCGACTGGACCGTGCGGATCAGCAGCTTCTCGAGATAGTCCCAGTCGGCCAAACTGGTGTCCGCGAAGCCGGCGCCGCCGCGCCAGCCTCCGACGAGGTGGACCAGGCCGTCGACGCGGCCGAATTCCTTCTCCGTCTTGAGTGCCCATTCACGCGCGGCTCCCGGGTCGAGCAGGTCGACCGTGTCGCCGGTGACGGTCGCTCCGCCGTGCGCGTAGCGCGCGGCGTCGACCGCCTCCACGAGCCGCTCGGGGTTGGCGTCGGAGGCCACCACCGTCGCGCCCGCCTCGGCGAGCCTGAGCAGGGTGGCGCGACCCGCCGGCCCCGCCGCTCCGGCCACCGCGACCACCGCGCCCTCGAGCACGCCGCTGTCGGTTCCGCCTGTTGCGTTCATCGCCACCGCCTCCTCAGAACCCGCGCTCACGCGGCTGCCCGCCCGGCGTCCGCCGCGGTGATCCCCTTGGTGGAGGCGATCACATGCTTCAGCTTTTTCGCGAGCGCCTCATAGAACATGCTCAGGGGAAACTCGTCCGGAAGCACGTCGTCGACGAGCTTGCGGGGCGGCAGACTCAGGTCCAGGGCGTCCGGGCCCTTGGCCCAGCGGGATCCCGGGTGGGGGGCGAGATAGGTCGCGACCAGGTCGTACGCCGCGAACCAGTGCACGAGTTTGGGGCGGTCGATGCCGTCGCGGTAGAGCTTCTCGATCTCACCGCAGAGCTGGTTGGTGACCTGCGGGGCACGGGCCCAGTCGATCTTGAGGGTGTTGTCGGTCCAGCGGACCACGTCGTGCTTGTGAAGGTAGGCGAAGAGGAGCTGGCCGCCGAGACCGTCGTAGTTGCGCACGCGCTCACCGGTGACCGGGAAGCGGAACATCCGGTCGAAGAGCACGGCGTACTGCACGTCACGGCCCTGACCGAAGCCGTCGGCCTCCAGCTTCACGGCCTCCTTGAAGGCGGTGAGGTCGCAGCGCAGCTCCTCGAGTCCGTACATCCAGAACGGCTGGCGCTGCTTGATCATGAAGGGGTCGAACGGAAGATCACCGTGGCTGTGGGTACGGTCGTGGACCATGTCCCAGAGCACGAAGGCCTGCTCGCAGCGGTCCTGGTCGCCGATCATCTCGCGGATGTCGTCGGGCAGCTCGACGCCCAGCAGGTCGACGGACGCCTCGGTCACACGCCGGAAACGGGCGGCCTCACGGTCGCAGAAGATGCCGCCCCAGCTGAATCGCTCCGGCGCCTCGCGCACGGCGATGGTCTCGGGGAAGAGCACGGCGGAGTTGGTGTCGTAGCCCGAGGTGAAGTCCTCGAAGGTGATGCCGCAGAACAGCGGGTTGTCGTAACGCGTCGCCTCGAGGTCGGCGAGCCACTCGGGCCAGACCATCCGCAGAACGACGGCTTCCAGATTGCGGTCCGGATTGCCGTTCTGGGTGTACATGGCGAATACGACCAGGTGCTGGAGACCGTCGGCACGGTTCCTGGCGGGCTGGAAGGCGAGCAGGGAGTCGAGGAAGTCCGGGACGCCGAAGCCGTCCGCGGCCCAGCGGCGCAGATCGGCGACGAGCGCGCGGTGGTAGGCGTCGTCGTGCGGGAGCAGCGGGGAGAGCTGCTCGACCGCGTCGACCACGCGTCGGACGACGGCTCCGGCCGCTTCGAGGGAGGGGGCACCGTCGGCGTCGAAGTCGATGGACCCGTCCTCGGACTGCCAGGGGCGGAGCTCCTCCACGGCACTCTTGAGCGCGGGCCAGGCCGGGTGCTCCACGACCCGCTGGGCAGCAGCTATCGCACCGGTGGTGGTCGCATGCTCAAGAATTTCCGTCATAGCACTTCCTTCACGGGAGAACCTCGCGTCAAGCAACCGTATCCATGAGCGGTTCCTTCAGACAAGTGGAGGGCAGAAAATTATCCTGCCACACCTCATAGTCACCGTTATTTTTCCTGCCACACATCGGCGTGACAACTTCTTCGGCAGGTGCGCAGGGCAGAGACCAAGCGGCACGCGCGAACTGATTGCCTTGGGGTAGGAGCCGCACGCGGGGCTCACACGACGGACGGAAGCAGGAGTGCCTTGACTTTTCTCACCATCGGTCATCGCGGGGTCATGGGTGTCGAGCCGGAGAACACGCTGCGCTCGTTCGCACACGCGGAGCAGGCCGGCATGGACGCCGTCGAGCTGGACCTCCACCTGAGCAAGGACGGCGCACTCGCGGTGATGCACGACGCCGCCGTGGACCGCACGACGGACGGGCGGGGTCTGATCGCCGAGAAGACCATGGCGGAACTCCGCGAACTCGACGCCGGGCAGGGTGAACGGGTACCCGTCTTCGAGGAGGTCCTCGACGCGATCGGCTCGCCCCTCCAGGCCGAGATCAAGGACGAAGCGGCAGCGCGGGCGCTGGCCGAGGTGATGCTGCGACGCGATCTGGCCGGCCGCGTCGAGGTGTCCTCGTTCCACGACGAGGCGGTCGCCGAGATCGGGCAGCTCGTCCCGGGCGTGCGTACGGTGCTCATCGCCAGCCGATGGGAGGCCGACGTGGTGGACCGGGCGAAGGCGGTCGGCGCTGCGACGCTCGCCCTGAACATCCGCCGCCTCACCCTCGAGGTGGTCGAGCAGGCGCACGCCGAAGGCCTGAAGGTGATCGGCTGGGTGGTGAACACCCCGGACCACCTGCGTCTCGCCCGTGCGCTGGACCTGGACGGCGCGACGACCGACCGTCCCGAGATCCGGCGCGCCGGCCGCTTCACCGCCTGAGGCGCCCGGCAGGCCCGCGCGGGGACCACCGCTTCCCGCGGTCTACAGGTTCTTGACCAGCAGCTCGAACGCGAGGTCGTCGCGCTGCGGGATACCGAATCGCTCGTCGCCGTACGGGAAGGGCGTCAGCTCTCCCGTACGGCGGTAGCCCCGCCGCTCGTACCAGGCGATCAGCTCCTCGCGCACGGAGATCACGGTCATGTGCATCTCACTCGCACCCCAGCCCTCGCGGGCCGTGCGCTCCGCCTCGGCGATGATCACCTTGCCGAGCCCCTCTCCCTGCAGCGCCGGGCTGACGGCGAACATGCCGAAGTACGCGGCCTTCCCGCGGTGTTCGAGCTGACAGCAGGCGACCGGCTCGCCGTCCCGCTCGGCGACGAGCACCCGGCCCGAGGGCGCCGCGAGCACCTCACGCACCCCGTCGGCGTCGGTGCGCTGCCCCTGGAGGATGTCCGCCTCCGTGGTCCAGCCGGCCCGGCTCGCGTCGCCCCGGTAGGCGGACTCGACGAGTCGCACCAGGACCGGGACATCGTCCTCGGTCGCGTCGCGGAAGGTCAGTTCTGCCCGTGCTGCCGTGGCCGGTGCGATGTCCATGTGGCTCTTCTCCGGTGGTGTCCCGACTGTGCTGCCCCGAGACTAACCCGGCCCCGAACGCCCCCCTCGGCCCCGAGCGCGCGCCCCCGCACCCCAATGCGCCCCGGTAGGAGCGGCCGGGACGGGGCATCGATGGGACGACACCGGCGTGCCGCGCCGTAGGGGGAGGTCCCACTGTGCACGGACCGGCGATGTCCGGCTGGCTGCTCATGGCGTTGTGCGGAGTCACGGGGGCGTACTGCCTGCTGCGTACCCGGGACGGTACGGAACGGGAGCGCGGACCGGCCCGCGCCGAGGCGCTCATGGGGTTCGGGATGGCAGCGATGGCGGTGCCCCCGGCCCTGGTGACGCTCCCCGCGTGGATGTGGGTGGTGTACGCGGTGGTGTTCGGCGCCGCCTCGCTGCACGCACTCGCGTGCGCCAGTGGCGGCGGCCACCACCTGCATCACCTGGTCGGCTCGCTGGCCATGGTGTACATGGCCGTGGCCATGGCACCGGGGGCCGCGCACGCCGGCGGCGGCCACCTGGGGCACACGGCGACGGCCGGGGGCGCCCCCGTGCTGACGGGAGCCCTGCTCGTCTACTACGCGCTCTACGTCCTGCGCTCGGCAGGACGGCTGATACCCGCTCCCACACCGGTCGGCGCCTCCGCCGAGGGCGTCGGAGCCGGCGTGACGGGCCCGGCCTGGGGTGCGCGCCCGGAGCTGGCCCTGGCGTGCAGACTGACGATGGGAATGGCGATGTTCGCCATGCTGCTCACATTGTGAGACAACAGGCCCCGCACTCCGTGTCGTACGTCACTTGGCGCCCGCGGCCATACCCGTGGATACCGCGGCGCTCATAGGCTGACGCCCATGTTGGTCTCCCTCGCGCTGCTGCTGCTCGGTGCACTGGCTGCCGTCCTGGCCCCGGGCCTGATGGCCAGGGCCCGGTGGCCGGAGCGCGAGCCGGTCGTGGCCCTGTGGGTCTGGCAGTGCGTGGTCGCGGGCGTCCTGTTGTCGTTCGGGCTCTCCATGACCTTCAGCGCGGCCGCCGCCTGGCAGGCGGTCCGCGGCCATGTCTTCGCGCCCGCTCCGCACGCCGTGGTCGAGGCGTACGCCCTGGGCGCTTACGGGCCGTGGTCGGCCGTCATCGCGGTCCTGCTCGCACTCGGCGGGGTGTGGAGCGCCGCCATGCTCGTGCGGGAGATCCACCGGGCCGGCGTCCGCCGCAGGATGCGGCGCACCGAACTACTGGTCCGCTCCCCGCTGATGCCGGGCGAGGAACCCGGCAACGGGCGCCTCGTGGTGCTGGAGGGCGAACGGCCCGACGCATGGTGGCTGCCGGGGTCCGCTCCCCAACTGGTCGTCACCACCGCCGCACTCGGGCGGCTGAAGGGTCGTCAGCTCGATGCCGTGCTGGCCCACGAGCAGGGCCATGCGCAGGCCCGCCACGACTGGCTCCTGCACTGCTCGGACGCCCTCGCGACCGGGTTCCCCCAGGTACCGGTGTTCGCCGCCTTCCGCGATGAGATGCACCGCCTCGTCGAGCTGGCCGCGGACGACGTCGCCTCACGGCGTTTCGGACGCCTCACGATCGCCCTCGCCCTCGTCGAACTCAACGAGGATCGCGGGGTGTTCGGCCCGGCGCCGTCGTCCGGCGCCCATGTCCCGCTCAGGGTGAACCGCTTGCTCGCCCCGGTGGAACGACTGACCGCGGGCCGTCGGCTGCGACTGACGGCCGCCGCCGCGCTGGTGCCTGCCGTACCGCTGCTGGTGGCTTTCGTCCCCGGACTCCGCGCCCTGGGATAGCTTCACGCGCGGATCATGAACAAGAATCGTCCCATGTGTCCCCCTCCCCTCCCTCCGCCTGCCCGCACCCGGGTGCCCTTCCTGACCACGGGCCTCGTGCTCGCGTCGCTGTCCGCCGTCCTCCTGGTGCTGGTCTCGGTGCGCTGGCCACCCCTGATGTCGCTGGACACCACGGTGGCCGAGGCGCTGCACCGCAGGGCGGTGACCGAACCGACGCTTGTCCACGCCAACCGGGTGCTGACGGACTGGGTGTGGGACCCCTGGACGATGCGCGTGCTGACCGCCGTCGTCGTGATCGCCCTGTGGTGGCGCGGCTCACGGCTGCTCGCCGGGTGGATCGCCGCGACCAGCCTGCTCGCCACGCTCGTACAGCAGGGTCTGAAGGCCGCTGTGGGCCGGGAACGTCCGCAGTGGCTCGACCCGGTGGACTCGGCGCACTACGCGGCCTTCCCCTCGGGTCACGTGATGACCGCGGCGGTGACCTGCGGGCTCCTCCTGTGGTTGCTGCGTCTGCACGACGCGCAGCCTGCGCTGTGGTGGGGCTCGGCGGTGGTCGCCCTGGTCTCGGTGGCCGGAGTGGCCTTCACACGCGTCTACCTGGGCGTGCACTGGCTGAGCGATGTGGTGGGCGGGGTCCTGCTGGGAGGAACGGTGGTCACGCTCTCCGTGGCCGGACATACCGCGTACACGCGGCGCTTCCGCCGGCAGGCCTGCGACGGGGGCTCCCTCTTGTAGGCCCTCACCGGGAACGAGGATGATCGGCTCCATGAAGACCAAGGGCGTACTTTTCGACTTCTCCGGGACCCTCTTCCGCATCGAACCCGTCGACGCCTGGCTGCGTGCCGTCCTCGACGCGCGGGGCACAGCGGTGGAGCAGACCGACTTCGAACGCTACGCACGGGAGCTGACCCGGGCCGGGGCACTGCCCGGCGGCCCGCAGCCGGAGCGGATTCCGCCGTCGCTGGCCGCCGCGTGGGACGCGCGCGACCGCAGTGCGCCGCTGCACAGGGAGGCGTACACGGGTCTGGCGCGCGAGGCGGCCCTTCCCGACCCGGGCCTGTACGACGAGCTGTACGACCGCCACATGAGTCCCGCCGCCTGGCAGCCGTACCCCGACGCCGAGGACGTGCTTCGTGGGCTGCGCCGTGACGGAACCGCGGTCGGTGTCGTGAGCAACATCGGCTGGGACCTGCGCCCCGTCTTCCGCGCGCACGGCCTGGACGAGCTGGTCGACGTCTACGTCCTGTCCTACGAGCACGGCGTCGCCAAGCCCGATCCGCACCTGTTCCGCACGGCGTGCGCGCTGCTGGAGTGTGACCCCGCGGACGTGGTCATGGTCGGGGACGACCGCCACGCGGACGGCGGCGCGGCCGCCGTGGGCTGTGAGGTGCGTTTCGTCGACCACCTGCCCGTGGCGGAGCGGCCGGACGGGCTCCGGGCGCTCGACCTGCTGGAACGCGACAAGGAGCGGACTGACGGGGACCGCTCGTGAAGAATTCCGGGAGGAGGTGTGAGGGATGTCCCTGCCCCTGAGGGGGTCCGAGCTCCCCGCCGGGGTTTAGCTTGGTGGACATGTCCCCGAACCCGTCCGTCGCCGCGCGCCCCGCATCCGTGGTCAACGAAGAGATCCGCACCCTGTGGCAGCGGTCGGGCGGGCTGCTGTCCGCGGACGACGAGACGGAGTACCAGCGTCTGCTGGTGGAGTGGGCCACGGCCTCGGGTACGAGCGTGCGGCAGCCGGCCGCCTGAGAGACCACGCGAGGTCCTGCGGCTGATTCCGGCGATCCCCCGCATCGCCGGAATCAGGGCTCAAGCATCTCCCCGCGCCGCTCACGGGTCAATGAGATAAATGTGCCCTGCCGGACGGCTGCGGGAACGCGTCAGGCCTGGCGTAGGGGCTCGGCCCGCAGCTCCGCACCACCGAGAACGCTGTCCAGCGGGCCTGGAAAGAGTGCGTCCAGGTCATCCGTCCGAACGGAGCTCGGCTTGGCCGCGCCTCGGTAGAACTGGGCGATCACGCCGTTCTCACGGAGCACCTTGAAGTGGTGCGTGGGCCGGGACTTGGACACCGGGAGATCGACGCGGGGCCAGGCCTGCTCGTCGGCCACGGTGGCCAGTCGGCGCACGATGCCGAGCCTGATGGGATCCGACAGCGCATGGAGAACGCCTTCCACGCGGATCTCGTCCCGCGAGGGGTGTGCGAGCACACGGGCGGCGTTCGTCGTCACGATGGCTCCACTTCGCACAGGGGCCATCAGTGGACGAGAGGTGTCGCAACCCTATCCACGTGCGGCCACCACGAGCCGGACGTGAGGGCTGCCGTCCGGCCTCCGGCCGAACTCCTCCATCGGCAGCAACCGCACCGTGAATCCGGTCCGCACGAGGTCGTCCACCACGTCGGCCAACGGAAACGTGCGGTAGTACATGACGAAGGGCGGGCGCCACAGCGCATTGCGCGCCCGCATGGCCAGGTCGAAGCCGAGCAGCGACCAGTAGGCGCGGGAGCCCACCGCGGGCGGCGCACCCACCGGGAAGACGAACAGTCCGCCCGGCCGCAGCGCCGCGTACACCTGGTCGAACAGCTCGGGACGTTCCTCCGGCAGGAAATGGCCGAACGCACCGAGGCTCAGGGCCAGGTCGAAGACGCCCGGGAACGGCAGCGCCAGGGCGTCGGCCCGGACCCAGTCCACCGCCGGCCCACCGGGGTCAGCGGTGTACGCGGCGCGGGCGACGTCGAGCATGCCGACACTGAAGTCGACCCCGGTGACCCGCTCCTGGCACAACCCGCGCAGCACGCCCACACCCGCTCCGGTGCCGCAGCAGACGTCCAGACCCCGGCCGAACGGCCCGAGGGGCCGCACCGCGTCGGTGACGGCTTCGAGCACCCGGTCCGGGGTCCGGTAGGGCGTCAGGTCGAACTTCGGGGCGAGCAGGTCGTATCCGCGCATCGTCGAGGAGAACGCCTGTACGGCCAGTTCGCGCAACGTGGGGCCCTGGGGAGTGAACATCGCCGCTCAGCGTACCCACAGACACGTCGGCGCGCCGCGTGGCGGCACTGTTCGGACGCCTCCTCGGGGCCGCCCGACAGGCCGCGCGTGCGGCTCCGCCTCATCCGCCCTGCCGCAGCCTGCGTCGCAGCGGGATGTCGGCATCGGCCGCGTACATCTGGCTCCAGCTGCGTCCGCTTCCGGATGTCCAGGTCACCTGGACGTTCTCCCCGTCGGTCCTGACGGCCTCCACCGTCATGAGCCTGTCCCCGTCCCGTACGTCGCCGCGCAACAGCTCATGCGCCTTGACGGTGACGGGCTCCGCCGTTCGCGCGTTCTCCGCCTCGGTGGCCGCCGCGACGAGTGCGGAGGCCAGTTCCCTGGCCGCCGCCGGTGTGCAGGACCAGGAGGCCTGCACGGAGGTGCCCTCGATCCTGATCGCGACCCGGTCGGGCCCGTCCGCGCCTCCGGGGGCCACTTCCAGGGCCGCACCGCGTCCCTCGGGGTCCCGGATCTCGATGCTCATTCCTGCCGCCTCCTCGTACCGCTCCGGTCCGCTCGGCCGGAGCCTCCCCGGCGGGCCGGGACAGCTGGGCCCGATGCCACCGGTGTCCACCATGGAGGTTCTGGAGTACCACGGTCGGGCCGGCCATCCGCAATTTCACGGCGTGCGCGCCTTCCGGGCCGATCCCACGCGCGGTGCCGGTGCGGTCGGCGTCGTCCGAGGTGCCGCGGGCCCAGCCGGTGTGCACGGTGCGGGGAGGAGGAATCCCCGGCAGGGCCGTCCCTCGCCGGCCGGGCCGACCGGTGTTCGCGCGAGCACGGAGGTGATCGCGCCGGGGCGGGCTTCGAAAGTTTCGAAGCCCGCCCCGCGCACGTGGGCAGGAGGGTGCGCGGGGCCGAGGTACCCGGGGACCGCGGCCCCCGGTCGTCGTCACTTCGACGCGAGGGGCGCACCGAGCGACGGAGCGCACACCATGTGCCGCCGGTGGTCGACGGTGCGCTCGGGTCCGGTGAGACGCAGCCGCACGGTGTGCTTCACATCCGCCATGTCGCTGGACGTGGCGAAGCGCAGCTCGAGATCGCCGGGTTCGACGATCCGGCGCCCGCCCGCCCCGGTGAAGGAGACCAGGTCGGGATGGAAGCGGAAGCCGACCCTGCGGGACTCCCCCGCGGCGAGCGGCACCCGGGCGTATCCGATCAGCCGGGCCTCGGGGCGGGTGGTCTGGGCGACCGGATCGTGGACGTAGAGCTGGACCACTTCTGCCCCGTCGCGGCTTCCTGTGTTGCGGACCGTGATGGCGAGGTCGGTCTCGCCGTCGGTGGGGAGTTCGGCGGCCACGTCGTCATCTGCCTCCCAGACGAACGAGGTGTACGAGAGCCCGTGGCCGAAGGGGTAGAGCGGGGTCGGGTCCAGGTTGCTGACCCCGTTGGCCCGGCCGAGCGGCGGCTGCAGATAGGTCCACGGCTGACCGCCCGGGCCGTTGGGCACGCCCAGCGGCAGGCGTCCGGAGGGGTTGACCCGCCCCGAGAGCACGCCCGCGAGCGCCGGTCCGCCCTCCTCACCCGGGAAGAACGCCTGCACGCAGCCGGCCAGCCGGTCCGCCCGCCCGCCGAGCGCGTACGTACGTCCCGTCAGCAGCACGAGGACCACCGGGGTGCCGGTCGCGAGCAGCGCGTCCAGGAGCTCACCCTGGAGACCGGGCAGCGCGAGGTCGGCCGCGTCGCAGCCTTCGCCGGAGGTGCCGCGGCCGAACAGCCCGGCCCGGTCACCGAGGACGGCCACGCAGACGTCCGCCCCGGCCGCCAGGGCGGCGGCGCCCTCGATGCCCGCGGCGTCGGTACCGTCCACGTCGCAGCCCGGCGCGTGGTCGATGGCCGCACCGGGGAACTCCTCGCGGAGCGCCTCCAGCACCGTCGGTACCTCGATGCCCATGGGCGTCTCCGGGTGCAGCACCCCGACGTGGCTCGGGAAGGAGTAGCAGCCGAGCATGGCCAGCGGGTCGTCGGCACGGGGCCCCACGACCGCGATGCGTCCGCCGCCGCTCAGCGGAAGGGCCGCCTCGGGATTGGCGAGCAGCACGCAGGACCGCTCGGCGAGCAGCCGGGCCAGTGCGCGGTTCTGCGGCAGGTCCAGATTCACCGTGCCGCGCGCCTGCTCCGGATCCACCCCGCGCAGAGCGGTGGGCAGGTCCCGCCGGTCCGGGTCGAGCAGGCCGAGCTCGCACTTCTGGAGCAGGACCCGGTGCAGGGCACGGTCCACCAGTTCCTCGGCCACGAGTCCGTCGCGTACGGCGGCGACCAGCTCGTCCCCGTAGCTGCGCACGGTGGGCAGCTCCACGTCGACGCCGGCCGTCAGAGCCAGACGGGCGGCGTCGCCGCGGCCCGAGGCCACCTTGTGGAGGGTCTCCAGGAAGCCGATGCCGAAGTAGTCGGCGACGACCGTGCCGGTGAACCCCCAGGTGTCCCTGAGGAGTCCGGTCAGCAGCGTCGGGTCGGCGGCGGCCGGGACTCCGTCGATCTCCGCGTACGAGTGCATCACCGAACGGGGGCCGCCCTCACGGACCGCCATCTCGAACGGCGGCAGGAGTACGTCGGCCATCTCCCGGGCGCCGGCCCGTACCGGCGAGAGGTTACGGGCGCCGGCCGAGGCGGAGTAGCCCGCGAAGTGTTTGAGCGTGGCGACGATCCCGGAGGACTCCAGGCCCCGGACGTACGCCGTACCGATGGTCGCGACCAGGTAGGGATCCTCGCCGATGGTCTCCTCGACACGGCCCCAGCGCAGGTCCCGCACCACGTCCAGAACCGGGGCGAGGCCCTGGTGGACACCGACGGACCGCATGTCGCTGCCGATCCGGTACGCCATCTCGGCGACCAGCTCCGGGTCCCAGGCCGCACCCCAGGCGAGCGGCACCGGATAGGCGGTGGCACCCCAGGCGGTGAAGCCGGCCAGGCACTCCTCGTGGGCCAGCGCCGGGATACCGAACCGGCCCGCCCCGGCGATCCTGGCCTGGGCCCTGGCCAGCGACACGGCGCCGATGCCCGGATCCACCGGGGCCGTGCCGAACGGCCGGGTGAGCTGGCCGAGTCCGCGGGTGGTGATGTCCTCGAAGTCGACCGTGTCGACCATGTCGTTCTGGTGCGGCGCGACTCCGTCGCCCTCCGCGTCGGCACCCACCCAGATTCCGTAGAGCTGAGCGGCCTTCTCCTCGAGTGTCATCCGGGCCGCCAGGTCGGCCACCCTCACCTCGGGGCTGAGCGAAGGGTCACGCCACGGGCCGTCGACGGCGGGGGGTGTGTCGGCCCGGCGGGCCTGCTGGGCGGGGTGGATTGCCATGGCGGCAGGGGTTCCTCTCATGAGTGCGGTGGTCCGGTGCGGCGTCGGTGTGCTACTTGCCGCCCACCCCCATCAGTCCGTCGATCAGCGCCCGCCGGGCCACGAGGTACACGGCGAAGATGGGGATGACGGAGAGGACGATCGCTGCCAGTACCGCGGGGATGTTCACTCCGAACTGGCTCATGAAGTTGAACAGCCCCAGCGTCAGGACGCGCTGCTCCTCCGACTGGGTCAGGATCAGCGGGAACAGGAAGCCGTTCCACGCCTGCAGGGCGGAGAAGATCGCCACCGTGCTGATCCCCGCCTTGGACATCGGCACCGCGAGCTGCCACAGCATGCGCACGGACGAGGCGCCGTCGAGGGCCATCGCCTCGTACATCTCCTCGGAGACGTCGCGCATGGTGCCGCTGAGCACGAGGACCGCGACAGGCATCGCGAACGCGGCGGTGGGCAGGATGATCGCCCACAGCGTGTCGTACAGCCCCATCTCGCCGATCATGAGATACAGCGGCACGATCACCGCCTGCGCCGGGATCGCCACGCCCAGCAGGAAGGTCCGGAAGGCGAGCGAGGAGAGGCGGCTGCGGGTGCGCACCGCCACGTACGCGACGGGGACGGAGAGCACCAGCACGATGGCGACCGTGGCCACGGCGACGATCGCCGTGTTGCCGATCAGCGTCAGGAACCCGCTGTTCAGCACGGTGCCGTAGTTCTCGAGCGTCGGCTCGGTGGGGATCGCCAGCGGATCGCCGTTCAGGGCCTCGTCCTGGCGCATCAGCGAAGCGGAGACCAGCGTGTAGAGCGGCACCAGAACGATGATCAGCCAGATGAGCGAACCGATGCCGGCCACCGGGTTGCCCAGGGACCTGCGCCGTCGGACCGTACGGCGGGCGTGCGGCGCGACGGGGGCGGCTCGGCGCGGCGGCGCTGTGGGGCGGGTGTCGGTGGACATCTCGTCACATACCTTCCCGGGTGGACCTCATGGACCCGAAGCCACTGAGGCGGACCATGACCAGCGAGATACTGGTTGCCACGACGACGAGTGCGGTGGCGACGGCCGCCGCGTAGCCGAGGTCGTACGTCTGGAAACCGGTGCGGTACATCAGGTAGGGCAGGATCGTCGTGTCCGTACCGGGACCGCCCTTGGTCATGATGAGCACGGTGTCGAAGTAGGTCAGCGAGCCGACGATCATCAGCACCGACGAGGTCGTCATCGTGTGGCGCAGTTGCGGCAGCGTGATGTGGAAGAACTGCCGCACCATGCCGGCACCGTCGATGGACGCGGCCTGGTAGAGGACCTCCGGGATCTGCCGGGCGCCGCCCTGGTAGATCAGCGTGTGGAAGGGCATGAACTGCCATCCGCCGACGAACGCCACGACGAGCAGGGCGCCGGTGGACGACCCCATGACGTTGGGATCGACGCCGATCCAGGGTCCGATCGTCCGGATCACACCGAAGTTGGGATCCAGCAGGGCGTGGAACAGCATCGCGATGGCGGTGGTGGAGAGCAGCAGCGGGATGAAGAAGATCGCGGAGAGGAACGCGCGGCTGCGTCGGCGGCCGGCCGCCCAGACGCCCAGCAGCAGGGCCACCGGAGTCTGGAAGACCCAGCTGATCGTGGTGAGGAGCAGGCTCAGCCAGGCGGCCTGGCCGAACTCGGAGTCCTTGAACAGCCTGGTCCAGTTGTCCAGGCCGGTCAGGGTCGGGGAGTTGAGCCCGTCCCATTCGCAGAAGGAGAGATAGACGGCGATCGTCAGGGGGACGATCGCGAAGACGGCGAAGAAGAGGATGCCGGGGAGGGCCCAGGCGACCGGAGGGCGGCCGGCGTCGCCGACGGCCGCCCTCCCGTTCCCGCGCCTCTTCGCGACCGGAGTGTGGTGGGACATCGTTACTTGGCGGCCTTCATTGCTGCGACGAACTGCTCGGGGGTCGTCTTCGCGGCGAACAGCTTGCTGATCTCCGTGAGCAGGGGTGTGGCGTACTGGGCTTCGAGTGCCTGGTCCCACGAGAGGGTGAAGCTCGGGGCCTCCTGCACCATTTCGTACTGGTAGGCGGCGAACTCGGGGTTGGGTGAACCGCTCAGCATCGAGGCCGCGTTGGACGTGGTGGGTACGTCACCGTTGTCGACGAGGGACTGGGCGTAGGACTTCGACGCCATCGCCTTCAGGAATGCGAGGGCGGCGTCCTTGTGCTTGGTCCTGGCGTTGACCGACCAGTAGTTGGTGGGGTTGCCCACGACGTTCGTGGGGTCCCCCACTCCGCCGGCGACCGTCGGGAACGCGGTCCAGCCCAGGTCCTTCTTCGCGAACCCGGGGGCCTTGCCCAGCTGGGTGGAGTACTCCCACGAGCCCATGAGGTGCATGGCGGCCTTGCCCTTGTTGAGCAGGGTCGGGGCTCCCCCGTTGCCGTAGTCGACGGAGTTGAAGTTCTTGCCGAACGCGCCCTCGTCGATCAGTTCCCTGACGGTCTGCGCCGTCTTGAGCACCGCCGGGTCGCCCCAGCCCTCCGTGTCGCCGTCCTGGATCCTCTTGAAGACCTCCGGGCCGCCGATCCGGTCCAGCAGGTACTCCATCCACATCAGTTCGGGCCACTTGTCGGAGCCGCCGAGCGCGAAGGGGGTGATGCCGGCGGCCTTGAAGGTCCTGATGGCCGTCTGGAGGTCCTCCCAGGTCTTGGGGGGCTCGATCTCGTGCTCGGCGAAGAGCGCCTTGTTGTAGAAGAGCATCACGGGCTGCATGCCGCGCATGGGCACCCCGTAGACCCGCCCTTCGAGACCGCCGGCCGTCATGATCGAGGGAAGGAAGCCGTCCTTGAGCGTCGCGTCGCCCTCGATCGTCGACGTGAGGTCGACCAGGTTCCCGGAGTCGACGTACGGCTTGATGGAACCGCCGCCCCAGTTGAAGAAGACGTCCGGGGCGCTGGGCGAGCCCATGGCGCTGCGCAGCTTGTTCACGTAGTCGGTACCGGGGACCGACACGAGCTTCACCTTGACCTCGGAGGTCTTGTTGAACGTGTCGACCGCGGCCTGCTGGACCTTGACCGCGTCGTCGCCGTAGACGTAGGCGGTGATGGTTCCGCTGTCGCTGCCGCTGTCCCCGGAGCCGCAGCCGGCGAGCAGACCGGCCATGACCATCGCGGCGCCAGCCGCGACCCATCTCGTCGAACGTGTGCCCTGAGTGAATATCCCCGACCGCATGACCGCACCCTCTGTCGAATGTTTCGGCTTGCCTATCGAATGTTGCCGGAACCGTACGGTCGCGTTTCGGGCCCGTCAAGAGGGCCGGAGCAACGAAGTACGAACCTTGCCCGGACTGCGATGCGGGCCCCCGGGCGAGCTACGATTCGTGCATGAGCCCTGCAAAGGTCCGGCCCCAACAGGAGAAGGCGTCCGGCGACGAGTCGTCGGAGAGCACCGCCACGCTGGCGGAGATCGCCCGAGCGGCCGGAGTTTCGGCGCCGACAGTTTCGAAAGTGCTGAACGGCCGAGCCGATGTCGCCCCCGGTACGCGTACGAAGGTGGAGGAGCTTCTGCTGCGGCACGGTTACCGCCGCAGGCGTGGCGCCTCCCAGCAGTCCAGGCTCATCGACCTGGTCTTCCACGAGCTGGACAGCGCGTGGGCGATGGAGGTCGTCCGGGGCGTCGAGAACGTCGCGAGGGAGGAGGGCCTGAGCCTGGTCCTCTCGGAGAGCGCCGGCCGGCTCACCCCCGGTCAGACCTGGGTGGACGGCGTCCTGGCCCGCCGCCCGGCCGGAGTGATCCTGGTGCTCTCGGATCTCGACGCGGCGCAGCGCGCCCAGTTGACCAGCCGCTCCATCCCCTTCGTCGTCGTCGATCCGGCGGGCGACCCCGGGGACGACATCCCGTCGGTCGGGGCGGCCAACTGGCAGGGCGGCCTCGCCGCCACCCGCCACCTGACGGGCCTGGGCCACCGGCGGATCGGCGTCATCGGCGGGCCTGCCCGGATGATGTGCAGCCGCGCCCGGCTGGACGGCTACCGCGCCGCGCTGGAGACCTCGGGTGTCCCGATGGACCCGGCGCTCGTGCGGGAGGGCGAGTTCAACCACGAGGACGGCTACAGGGCGGCCCTGGAACTGCTCCGGCTCCCGCAACCGCCCACGGCCGTCTTCGCGGGGAACGACCTGCAGGCGCTCGGCGTCTACGAGGCCGCGCGCGAGCTGGGGCTGCGGATCCCGGAGGACCTCAGTGTGATCGGCTTCGACGACCTGCCGCTCACCCGCTGGATCGGACCGCCGCTCACCACGGTGCGCCAGCCGCTCGTGGAGATGGCGGAGACCGCCGCCCGCCTGGTCCTCGACCTGGGCCGGGGCAAGCAGCCCGCGACCACCCGGGTCGACCTGGCCACGAGCCTGGTCGTCCGCAGCAGCACGGCCCCGCCGTCGACGGGCGCCCGTCCGTGACTCCGGAGCTGCGGACGGCACGGCTGCTGCTGACCCCGTACGCGCCGTGCGACGAGGAGGAGTTCGTCGCCCTGTTCCAGGACGCCCGGGTGTCCCGGTGGATGGGCGACGGCCCTTCCGCGGAGGCGGAGGACCGCGCCGTCTTCGGACGAATCTTCAGCAAGGTGTACGCCCGGGACCTCTTCGACGTGTGGGTGGTCCGCGAAGGCGGCACGACGGTGGGCCATGCCGAGATCAAACCCACCCCGGAGTCCGGCGGGCACGAGATCATCTACGCCCTGGCCCCCGGCGCCTGGGGCCGGGGGCTCGGCACCGAATTGGCCGGGTCACTCGTGGACTACGGATTCGGCGTACTGGGCCTGCGCGACGTGTACGCCACGGTCGCCGCGGAGAACGGGGCTTCCCTGGCGCTGCTGCGGCGCATCGGCTTCCGGCACGTCCGTGACATCCCCGAGGCGGACGGGAGCACGACCCGGCTGCTGGTCCGCGCCCGCGAGGACTCCCGGGAGCAGCCGCCCGGCAGCGGGACGCCGTAGACGTCCCGGCATCGACCGGCGCGGCAGGCGTGCCGGGGACCGGGCGGGCCTGCCGCGACCGCTCCGACCTGGGCCGACACCGCATGTCCCGGGCACTGTCAGTGGCCGGGTGCAGACTGGGCCCATCCGGCACAACGGCGTCTCGGGAGGTCCACTCATGACCGATGTACTGCTCACCGTAGGCACGCGCAAAGGGCTCTTCATCGGCCGCAGACACGGCGGCTCATGGACGTTCGGCGATCCGCATTTCAACGCGCAGGCGATCTACTCCATCGCGATCGACACCCGCGGCGACGAGCCCAGGCTGCTGGTCGGCGGGGACAGCGCGCACTGGGGGCCGTCGGTCTTCCACTCCGACGACCTGGGAGCGACCTGGGTCGAACCGAAGCAGCCCGCGGTGAAGTTCCCGCAGTTCACGGAGGCGTCGCTGGAGCGGGTGTGGCAGCTGCATCCCGCCGGCCCCGAAGCGCCCGGCGTCGTGTACGCGGGGACCGAGCCCGCCGCGCTGTTCCGGTCCGACGACCGGGGCGAGTCCTTCGAGCTGGTCCGCCCGCTGTGGGAACACCCGACGCGGTCCAAGTGGGTCCCGGGCGGGGGTGGCGAGGGGCTGCACACCATCCTGACGGACCGACGGGACGCCGGAGCGGTGACCGTCGCCGTCTCCACCGCGGGGGTGTTCCGCACCAGGGACGGCGGCGAGCGCTGGACCCCTGCCAACAAGGGCGTCTCCGCCGTGTTCCTGCCGGACCCGGACCCCGAGTTCGGCCAGTGCGTGCACAAGGTGACCCGGGACGCGGTGGACCCCGACCGGCTCTATCTGCAGAACCACTGGGGCGTGTTCCGCAGCGACGACTCCGGGGAGCACTGGAGGGACATCGGCGCGGGCCTGCCCTCGGACTTCGGCTTCGCCGCTGCGGCGCACCCCCATCGCGGGGACACGTTCTACGTCTTCCCGATCAACGCCGACGCGGACCGTGTGCCGGCCGGGCACCGCTGCCGGGTGTTCCGCACCAGGGACGCGGGAGAGTCCTGGGAGCCGCTCTCGCTGGGTCTCCCGGACGGCGATCACTACGGCACAGTGCTTCGGGACGCGCTCTGCACGGACGACGCCGACCCGGCAGGCGTCTACTTCGGCAACCGCAACGGCGAGGTGTACGCGAGCGCGGACGACGGTGACAACTGGCAGCAGCTCGTGTCGCATCTGCCGGACGTGCTGTGCGTGCGTGCGGCGGTGCTGGGCTGACCGGAGGGGTCGTCGCGTCCCGGTCCGGTCCGGTCACACCTCGGTCGGGACGCACAGCACCGGAACGGTCGACAGGTGCAGGAGCTTGTGCGGGACGGAACCGAGCAGCGCCCCACGAATCGGGCTCTCGCCCCAGGTTCCCACCACGATGACCCTCGCCCCGTGGCGTGAGGCGGCTTCGATCAGCGCCTGCGCCGGACTCATGTCGATGACCTCGACCGTGGTCGGCACACCGGCCTCCTCGGCCGCGGCGACCGCGTGTTCCAGCCCCGCGCGCCCCGCCTCGCGGATCGCGTCGTAGTGAGCGCGGTACTCCTCGCCGGTGGGTCCGGGCGGCGCAGCGCCGTAGACCAGGACGAGCGGCTCGCCGTACGCGGCGGCCACCTCGATCGCCGTCCGCAGGGCGCGCGCGGCGCCGGGTGACTCGTCGTACCCGAGGACCACGGACATCTCAGGTCTCCTTGCCGCGTACGAGGTCCGGGTCGACGACGCCACGTCGTTCGGCCCAGAAGGACGGCGACCGGAACCGCAGCACCACCATGAGCACGACTCCGATCAGGCTGATGCCGATGCCGATGACGAGCGGGGGGCCCAGCCCGAACCAGGAGGTTCCGCTGTAGGAGTTCGCCGGGTCGGACATGTCCATGACCGACCGGACGAGCAGCCAGACGAGCAGCCCGGCTCCGACCAGCGGGCCGAGGCCGATGAGCAGGAAGTTGCGCACGCTCTCGGTCAGATGGCGGCGGTAGTAGACGACGCACGCCACTCCGGTGAGGGCGTAGTAGAAGGCGATGAGCAGGGACAGTGCGGTCAGCGAGTCGAAGAGGGCGTTCTCACTGATCTGACTGACGACGAGATACCAGGCGATGGCGATGGCGGCCACCCACCACGTGCTCACGTCGGGAGTACGGAACCGGGTGCTGATGTGGGCGAAGTGAGCGGGCAGCGCCTGCCGGCGGGCCATCGACAGCGCGGTGCGCGACGCCGGGATGATGGTGGTCTGGGTCGAGGCGATCGCGGACGTCGCCACGGCGAGCAGTACGATCCAGTCCCAGCCCCCCATGACCTCGCCGGCGAGCAGCGCGAAGATGAACTCCTCCTCGGCGGCGTTGTCCGCCAGGTACGCCGTTCCGGCGAACGCGACGACCCCGAAGCCGACGGACAGATAGGTCACCAGCAGGATGACGGTCGACCACACACCGGCCTTCCCGGGCGCGCTCGCGGAGTCCTCGACCTCCTCGGTGAGGTTGACCGCCGATTCCCAGCCCCAGTAGATGAACACGCCCAGCAGCAGGCCGCTCGTGAGCGCCGCGCCACCCGCTCCGAAGGGGTTGAGCCACTCGGCCGAGGGTTTGACGGAGTCGAAGGACGTCGTGCCCGCGTAGACGCGGTAGAGCGCGACGATCACGAAGATGATCAGGAAGACCACCTGCGCCAGGATGAGGACGTTCTGCACCTTGGCCGACAGCTCGGTCCCGATGACGCACAGCCCGGTCATCACGATGATCAGTAGCACCGCGAGCAGCTGCCGCACGAACTCGTTCTCGGCCCAGCTGTCGAGGCCGACGGCCAGCAGACCGAAGCTGACGGCGACATCCGCCAGTGACCCGACCACGAGCACACCGGTCATGGCGATGGCCCAGCCGCCGAGCCACCCGGTCCAGGGCCCCATCGCCCGGGTCACCCAGGAGAACGTCGTCCCGCAGTCCTGGTCGACCTTGTTCAGGTAGTAGAAGGCCGAGGCGATGAAGAGCATCGGTACGAAGGAGGCGAAGAGCACTCCGGGTGCGTAGATGCCGACGAGTGCCACGATCGGGCCGATGACGGCCGCCACCGAGTAGGCGGGGGACGTGGCGTTCAGTCCGATGACCAGTGCGTCGACGAATCCGATCGCGTTCGGCTTCAAGCTTGCCGGTGGTGCTGAGCCGGCGCGTTCCTCTGCCATGCTCCCTCGCTCGGGTCACTGGCCTGAAGAGCAGGCGGAATATTTCCTTCCACATGCTAGGGAGACACCCGCGGGAGCGCACGTCCGGCGGGTGCCCGTCCAGCCGGCGGTCACTGCTCGCGGATGCCCCAGGGAGTCCCGTACTCCGTCAGCAGGTCGAGGAAGGGCCGCGGCGGCATGGCCTCGGGGCCCAGCACTCCGCTGCCGCCCCAGAGGCCGCCGGCGATGAGTTCGAGCGCGGCGACAGGGTTGATCGCCGTCTGCCAGACCACGGCCTGGGAGCCGTATTCACGCATCGACCACTGGTTGTCGACCACGTGGTAGAGGTAGACCTCTCTGGGCCGCCCGTCCTTGCTGCCCTTCACCCAGGTGCCCGCGCACGTCTTCCCGTGCATCCGCTCACCGAGCCCGGCCGGGTCGGGCAGGCACGCGGCCACCACGTCACGGGGCGAGACCCTGGCGGGGCCGGCATCGCTCTTCACCGGGACGGGCTCCGTACGGTCGAGACCCAGCTTGTGGAGCGTACGCAGCACCCCGATGAACTCGTCGCCCAGCCCGTACTTGAAGGTGACGCGCCGGGCCTTCAGCCAGCGCGGTACGAGCAGCACTTCCTCGTGCTCGACGTTGACGCACTCGACGGGCCCGATGCCCTCGGGGAAGTCGAAGACCTCCGGATCGCTGAAGGGGGCGGTGGTGAACCAGCCCCGCCCCTGCTCGTAGACGACCGGAGGGTTCAGGCACTCCTCGATGGTCGTCCAGATACTGAAGGACGGGGCGAAGTCGTAGCCCTCCACCGTCAGGTCGGCACCGTCGCGGATACCGATCTCCTCGATGTCGTCGAAGAGTTCGTCGGAGGCGTACCGGGCGAACACGTCCGAGAGCCCCGGCTCCACCCCCATGCCGACCAGTGCGAGGCGTCCGGCCGCCTCCCACTCCGACGCCCGGTCGAACTGGGCGTCCCCGAGCTTGACGCCACACTCCTCGTACGGCCGGGAAGGGTGAGGCCGGGACAGGGACATGGCCATGTCGAGGTAATGCGCGCCGTGCGCGAGAGCGGCCTCGAACAGAGGCATGACGAACCGGGGGTCGGTGGCGTTGAGCAGGACGTCGCAGCGGTGTTCCTCGAGCGCGGCACGTACGGCCACGGGGTCGGAGGCGTCCAGCCGGACCGCGCCGAAACGCCCGCCCCGCTCCCCGAGCGCGGCGACGGCGCTCTCCGCCCGTCCGCGGTCGTAGTCGGCGACCGTCATGTGCTCGAAGAAGGACCGGCGGGCCGCGATCCCGGTGATCGCCGTGCCCACCCCTCCCGCACCGACCAGGAGGACACGCATGGGACACCACTCCTCTGCGACTTCGCCGCGGCAACCGCTGCGGCCGGGCCGGCCGGGCCGGTGGAGTGGGGACGTTAACAGCCTGTCTGCCCGGTTGTGGGGAACCGTTCGGGTGTGTCCCGCGCCCGGGGTGCCCACGTCGCGGGGCACCACCCGGACGGGCTCCCGGCGTCATGGCTCACGCTGCGTCAGGCCGGGGCGCGGCCCCCGACCGGCACATCGCTCCCGGAGAAATCCGGCCCCACCGGCGGGGGGGGCCGGTGGGGCCGGGTGCTCACGGACGGGAGGGGGGTCACCGCCGGAGCTCGTACCAAAGGGTCTCGTGCCCCGGAAACGAGAAGGTATGCGACGCCGCGGCCCCTGGGTGCGGGACGCATCGTGTGCCGCACCGGCCGCTCACGGCAGACGCCAGTCCACCGGCTGTTCCCCCGCGTGCACCAGGTGTTCGTTGGTACGGCTGAAGGGCCTCGAACCGAAGAAGCCGCGGTCGGCCGACATGGGGGAAGGATGGGCCGATTCGATCGCGGGCAGGTCACCGAGGAGCGGCCGCACGTTGCGTGCGTCCCGGCCCCACAGCACGGACACCATCGGCTTGCCCCGTGCCGCCAGGGCGCGAATGGCCTGTTCCGTCACTTCTTCCCAGCCCTTGCCACGGTGGGCGGCGGGCTTGCCGGGCGCCGTGGTCAGCGCCCGGTTGAGCAGCAGTACACCCTGCTGCGTCCAGGGTGTCAGGTCTCCGTTGGAGGGCCGGGGAAGGCCGAGGTCGGAGTGCAGTTCCCTGAAGATGTTCTCCAGGCTGCCCGGGAGGCGTCGCACGTCGGGCGCCACCGCGAAGCTGAGCCCGATGGCCATGCCCGGTGTCGGATAGGGATCCTGACCCACGATCAGGACGCGTACGTCGGCGAACGGCTGCTGGAAGGCGCGGAGGACGTTCTGCCCCGCGGGAAGATAGGTGCGGCCCGCTCCGATCTCGGCACGGAGGAAATCACCCATCGCCGCGATCCGGCCCGCCACGGGCTCCAACGCCTCGGCCCAGCCGGGCTCAACAAGTTCACTCAACGGTCGCGCTGCCACAACCGTCACTCTACCGGCCCACACGGCACCGAGTGATCATGCGGCCCCCCACGGAGCCGGGTTGAGCGATAGGGTGCCGCTCGTCTCCAGTCCTCCCCCCCTTTCGGAGTCCCTATGAGGTCCCGCAGGCGTTCGTCCGCGGCCGGCGGTTCGCGTTGCTTCCGGTGACCCGGCCGACCGGTCCCGAGCCGGCGGACGGGCGGCTGCCGTGACGGGCGCGCTCGTCCTCGGGGTGGATTCCGGGGGCTCGGGGCTCCGTGTGGCGCTCGGCCCGGTGGACGCGGGACACCCTGCGTCCACGACCGTCTGCGCCGAACCGGTACGGACGGGCCCGGACGGCATCGACGCCGGGCACCTCCTGGATCAACTGCTGCCCGCTGTGCGCCGGCTGCTGGGGCAGGCGGGACCAGGGGCGGCCGTCACCGCCGCGGCGGTCGGAGCCGCCGGCATGGCGACCCTCGGCGACCAGCTGCGCGCCCGGCTGCCCGGCGCCCTCGCGGACGCGCTGGGCGTACGCCGGGTGGCGCTGGCCGCCGACGCGGTGACCGGGTACGCCGGAGCACTGGGGCAGCGGCCCGGCGCGGTCGTCGCGGGCGGAACCGGCATGATCGCTCTCGGCACCGACCTGGTGACATGGCGCAGGGCGGACGGCTGGGGGCATCTGCTGGGCGACAGCGGCGGCGGGGCCTGGATCGGCCGGGCCGGGCTCGACGCTGCGATGCGGGCCCACGACGGCCGGCGCGGCGGCTCGCCCGTACTGCTGGCGCGGCTCGAGGCGGTCTTCGGACCGGCCACGGATCTCCCGGGCCTGCTCTATCCGCGTACGGACCGCCCCGCGCTGCTGGCCTCCTTCGCGCCCGAGGTCGGGGCATGCGCACCCGACGACGAGGTCGCGGCGGGAATCCTGCGGGAGGCGGCGGGGCACATCGGCGAAGCGGCTGCCGTGGCGTGCCCCGGCGCCGCCGGATCCCGTCCCGACGGCTGCGATATCGCTCTCACCGGTGGCCTGTTCCGCATGGGCGAGCCCCTTCTCGGGCCGCTGCGGGAGGAGCTGGCACAGCAGGTCCCGCAGGCGCGCGTGGTCCCGGCGCAGGGCGACCCGCTGAACGGCGCGCTGGAGATCGCGCGAGCGCTCGCCGGCCCGGGGCTGCGACTGCCGCTCCACCCGTCCCTCCTGTTCGTACCGGGAGTAACCTAGGCGAAACGGGGCCGATTCGAGCGATCGCCCGCCCGGACAGAGCAGGTCAGATGCCTACTTTGCCTCTCGGCAGACATATACGGACAGATAACGCCTGACCACCCCCTCCCCGAACAGAGCGGCACCCAAAACCAGTAGCATGCGGCGCCATGAGCACCCCCACTGGGCCCGCTTCCGGCCTGCCTGTACGAATGCCGCGACCTCGCCAGTCCGGACGGCACCGCCGCCCGGAGCCCGTGGTCGCACCTGAGGGCGCTGCCGCGCTCGTTCTTGCCCTTCCCGGTACCCCTTCCCCGGCCTCGCGCAGCCTGGCCGAGGAAGTGATCAGCATCGCCCGCTCCGAGCTGCCCGGTCTGAATGCACAGATCGGCTATCTCGACGGCGACGACGCCGAATATCCCACGCTCTCCTCCGTACTCACCCATGCCGCCGCGGAGCGCGTCGCGCGCTACGAGCAGGCCACCGCCGCGGGCCGTGAGGTCGCCGAGCCCTCGGGCCCGTCGGCCGTCGTGGTGCCGCTGCTCGCGGGGCCGGACAGCTCTCTGATCCGGCGTATACGGCAGGCGGTCATGGACAGCGGCACGCAGGCCGAGCTGACCGACGTGCTGGGTCCGCACCCGCTGCTCGCCGAGGCGTTGCACGTACGCCTTTCGGAGGCCGGTCTGGCGCGTGCCGACCGTGCGCGGCTGTTCACCGTGGCGACCGCGGCCGACGGCATCGTGCTGGCCACGGTGGGTGGCGAGGAGGCCGTGCAGGCCGCCGGGATCACCGGCATGCTGCTGGCCGCCCGTCTCGCCGTACCCGTGATGGCCGCGGCCCTGGACGTGGAGGGTTCGGTCGCCTCGATCGCCGCCCAGCTGCAGAACTCCGGGTCGGCGCAGCTCGCGCTCGCGCCGTACCTGGTGGGCCCGGAGATCGACGCGGGCCTGCTGGACGCCGCCGCGAAGGAGGCCGGCTGCGCCACGGCCGAGCCGCTCGGCGCGTACCCCGCCATCGGCAAGCTCGTGCTCTCGCTGTACGCCACGACGCTGGGGATCACCCCGGCGACGCCGCAGGGAGCCCAGGCGCACTGATCCACCCGGGTACGGGGTGGACCGGTTCCCTCCGGTCCACCCCGTACACCGTCGTGTGCACCTGTCGGCACTCCCCCGGACGCGGCACCCCCGTCCGGTGGGGAGGGAGTCAGGCGAACACCACGCAGGATGCGGCCGGAACCTCGACGGAACCCGTGTGCACCGGGATTCCCGTACCCGCGTCCACGGCGAACCAGCTGACGTTCCCGGAGTGCTCGTTGGCGGCGTACAGCCACTGCCCTGACGGGTCGAGGGTGAGATCGCGGGGCCAGCGTCCACCGCAGCCCACTGCCGCCGCCAGGACGGGCTTCTCGGCCGTCTCGTCGAGCGTGAGGACGGAGATGCTGTCGTGCCCGCGGTTGGCGGTCCACAGGAACCGGCCGTCGTGCGAGACCACCACCTCCGAGGGGTACGTGCGCACGGCGCCGTCCTCGTCGTGGTCGTGCGGCAGCACCTGTGCCTCCCCGAGCGGTTCGAGCACGCCTCCGGCCGCGTCCCAGCGGCACACGGTGACCGTCGGTTCCAGCTCGTTCAGGACGTAGGCGTGCTCTCCCGACGGGTGGAAGACGAGATGACGCGGCCCGGTCCCCGGCCGCAGCGCCGTCTCGGTGTGCAGCCGCAGCGAACCGCTTTCGGGGTCGAGGGCACAGACGCGTACGGAGTCCGTGCCGAGGTCCACGCTCAGTACCCAGTTCCGTGAGGGATCGGCCAGCACCTGGTGCGCGTGAGGGCCCGACTGGCGGCCCTCGTCGGGACCGTGGCCCTCGTGCACGAGGACGCCGGTCGCCGGGCCGAGTGAGCCGTCGTCCCGCACGGGCAGCGCGGTGACGCTGCCGGAGCCGTAGTTGGCCGTCAGCAGATGGCCGGCCGCGAGGGCCAGGTGCGTGGGGCCTGCCCCGTCGACCGGCCGCACCTCACCGATCAGCCGCGGCGCGCCTTCGTCGTCGACACGGAAGGCCGCGGCTGCGCCTTCGGAGGTCTCGCGGACCGCGTACAGCACGGCGTCGCCCGTTCCGGGCGCTCGGCCGACCGCGAGGAACGACGGATCGGCCACGGCGTCCGTGGACGCGAGGAGGGACAGCGCTCCGGTGTCACGGTCGAAGGCGGCGACGCTGATGCCACGGCCGCCCGCCGAGGTGAACGACCCTATGAATGCCCGCTGTGCGTGGTCGGCGCCCATCGCGCTACCCCTCTTCACGTCCGTCACGATCTTCACGGCCGACGGTAGCAGGCAGCGGTTTTGAGTCCGGACCTGTCGGGGCGACGGGCGAGATCCTCCGTGGCGAAGGGCGTCCGTCAGGAGTCACGCGGCGCACGGCCGGGCGGGAGGTGGGTGCCGAAGTGCGTCGCGCGTGCGGCGGCATCGGGCGGCGGCACGGTCGAAGCCCTCAGGCACCGTGCGAAGCGGAACGCGGGCCCGGCGACGCACGGCCGCCACACCTCTCCGCCCTCCGGGAGGGCGATCGCGACATCGCGGTCATTCGCGCCCGGATCCCGGAGGCCGGGATGGGGCCCGGCCGTACCGCCGCGTGCGACGGCTCAGGCGCCGGCCGGAACTCCGCCGGGCCTCCGCAAGGGGACGGCGAGTTCGAGGAGGGCCCGCTCCAGCGCATGGAGGTGGGCAAACACCGGTTCGACGCCTGTGGGCGGTGTGGCCGTCACGTTGTCGTGACGGAGGTGCTGCCGCACGGACGGCGCATCGGTGAGGGCCTCGACGGCGGTCTCCACCCGCCAGCAGGCCGCGGCGAGCCGGATGTCGTGCGAGGCCTCCGGGTCGGCGGCCACGGAGGCCAGGCCGCGTACCTCGCGTGCACAGTCGTCGAGCAGCGCGAGCACCTGCCGCGCCCGTCGCTTGCGGGCCTTCATGGGGTTGAGCGGATGAACCAGCGGCGCGAGTGACAGTCGTACCCGGCCGAGGATCGCCTCCAGCTCTCCGACGCGCCGGGGCGGGTCGGCGTCCTCGCTCCCGGCGAGCCGGGCGGCGGCCTCCGCCGTGCACGTGTGCACGCACCGCAGCGCCCGTTCCACCCACGCCTCGGTCACCGAGTGCGTCGTGACCGGGAGCACGAAGAGCACCGCCAGTACGGCACCGAGCGCCCCGACAGCCGTTTCGGTGACCCGCAGTACGAGCAGACCCGCGTCGAGCACGCCGAGCAGCCCGTACAGCGTGCTCGCCATCACGGTCACGGCCAGCATCATCCAGGTGTAGGAGACAGCGGCGGTGTAGAAGATCCCGAACACGCTCATCGCCACGACCACGGCGGCCACGATCGGCTCATGGTGCAGGGGCATCGCCACGGCGAAGCCCAGCCCGATCCCGAGCACCGTCCCCAGGAACCGCCTGAACCCGCGGACGACGGCCTCGCCTCGCGAGGTCGTGGCCACGAACACCCACCAGGTGGCGCCGACCGCCCAGTACCAACGCTGGTCGGAGAGCACCTGCCCCAGGGCGAGGGCGAACCCCGCACCCACCGTCGCCTGCACGGCCTGTCGTGTCGTGATCCTCCGGAGCCCCGCCGCTCCGGTGGGGAGGGCGACCGCCACGGGTGCCGAGAGCCGCCGCTCGTAGCACCACACCCCGAACCGCACCACCGAGGAGGTGACGAGCGACAGCAGCACGGCCGCGTACAGCTCGGGCAGCTGGCCGGGCACGGTGTGCAGGAACTGGGCGGAGAAATAGGCCATGAAGCCGAACACACCCAGCGAGTGCCCGCGAGGTCCCCACCGCCGCGCGTACACCCCCGCTCCCACGACGGCGAGGAACGCCAGGTCGCGCGCGACGGGGACGTCGTGCAGCACGGCGGCGAGCGTGAGCACCGGGAGACCGACGACGGGGAGGAGCGCGGTCGTGATCGCCTGTCCACGCACCGTCGGGTCGGTCACCGTGAACAGTGCGAGCAGCGCGGCCAGACCACCGGTGATGGCCGCCACCAGCGAGTGCCCGGCCGCCCCGCACAGCGCGACGGCGAGCCCGATGCCGAGCACGGCCCGGGACGCGAACCGAAGCCGCATCTGCCCCGGGTCGGGTGCGACGAACGCCCTCTTCAGCAAGTTGCCCCGCCCTTTCGCCCGTGGAAGAGCGCAGACATGAGAAAAGCGCCGCATGGATCCCGGAGGGACCCGCAGCGCCATTGACGGACTCATCTCAGCACCTGCAGGGCTGGTGGTTCAACTCGAACCCGGTCTTGTGTACCAATGGCCCATAACAACTCCGGCGTGCGATGCCACAGCAGAGCCAACGGACCAACCTCACGCGCCAGTGCGTTCGCGGCAGGACGAGGACGGACACGAGGCTCCACGACCTCCGCCTGATCACCGCGCTCCATGACTCCAGCACGTAGCCTCCGAACCCAGCACGTAGCCACGGAGGCATGGACCGGGTCTTGAGGTTTCGGCCGCCCCCGGCCCCGTACGGAGCGAGCCCGAGCGTGCGGACACGCGATGCGCCCGGGGATCGGCGTGTCCGCTCCCGATCCCGTGCCGCACGGCGAATACCTCGCCCCCTTTTCCTTCAGCCGAAGGCCACCGGGCGGGGTCGTCGACCACGAATCGGCCGGGGAATGGTCGAGAAGCGGTCGCGAATCAGCCGCGCCCGGCTCCGGACCGAATGCGGTGACGTCGAGCGCACGAGGTTCCGCCTTTCGCCGGCCGAGAGGGGCGGGGTACACCCCTCGGGCGCCGCACCAGGGCTTCCGCGACGCCGCGCCGCAAGCCACCCTGACCCGCCAACAGCGCCGTACGCCAACTCCGTTCGGCCCCCCGGCCGCTGCCCGTGACCGCATTCGGTGTGCACCGTGCGCGACGCCCGGGCCTTTCTCGCACCTCGGCGAGAACCGTCTTCCCTCTCCGACCGCCTGTGGCTATAGTCACCGCATATGGGGAGGTGTGAATTATGAAGAAGAGGCGTCGCGGAATCTGCGCAGGTTTCTGAAACCGGCCCACCCCGGCTACGAGAAGACGAATTGCGGGGGGAGAGGAATTTCCCCCCGCATTTCGCGATCGCTCAGACAGACCTCCACGGATTGTCCAGCGACACCTCACCCAGGGAGCTTCCGGAGCCCTTGGCGATATTGATCAGACCGGCCTCGATCGAAGCCGCGAGGACGGCCGGGAGATCTCCTCCGAGATAGTCGCGACTCGCGCCCACGCCGATGAGGATCCCCTTCCCGGTGGCCACCGCGAGGTGGAAGTTCGGCCCTGATCGCTGGGTGGACGCGCGCCACTGGATCCCGGTGTGCAGGACCGATCCGGCCTCGGGCTCGGCGTCCACGTCGCCGAGGAAGTTGAAGTGCTTGGCGAAGGCGGTGGGGTCCGAATCCCGCTGACCCGCTTGCTGAAGGCTCGTCCGCAGGGCGTCGACGTCGTAGCAGCCGTGCATGTAGGCCGTCAGGCACTGGAGGTAGCCGGCCCGTAGGTATTCCAGCGGGTCGGCCTGCTCGTCGACGGTGATGGTCACCGGGGCGAACTGGTTGAGCGAGCTGACCAGCGGCACCCACCGGGCAGTGAGGCGATTGGCGGCCATCAGCGCGAGGGTCACCTGCTCGGTCTGCTTGAGCCGGGCCAGCGCGAGCGCGCCGACGCCGAGCACCACCGACTGGACCGAGATCTTCAACCGTTCGGAGAGCTCCCGCGTGGCGGCCAGCGCCTCCAGGCTGTACAGCGACGCCCTGCGGCGCTCACTGCCGTCCTCCGGGTCCCGGTCCGCGGGGACGAGTTGGCCCCATGCCTCGGTCCAGTGCTGGACGCTCCGCGAAGCCGGTTCCTCCTGTTGCGCCCGCGCCATCTCAAGCGGTTGCACCACCGGCCCGGTCGCCCCGCCTTCCAGGAGCCGGCCGAGCTGCTCCTCCAGCACGCGCAACGCGCCGTTGTCGGCGGCCACATGATGGATCACGGTGGCCAGGTGGAGCGCTTCACCCTGGTGGGTCGTGACGAACGCACGCCACGGAAGCTCGGACTCGATGTCGATCGGTTCGGCCGCGGACTCGGCGGCCAGCCGAAGAGCCGCCGCGAAACTGTCCTCGGCCAGCTCCACCGCCGCCACCTTGGACGGACGGTGCGGGTGGACCGTCTGGGTCGGTACGGGGCCGCTGAGGTCATAGGTGGTCCGCAGCGACTCGTGCGCCTCCACCAACTGGAGCCAGGCGTCCATCACCTGGGCCGCCCCGACGCCGAACGGCACCTCCCAGACGCTGACCAGGTTGGCGACCGACCGGTGGTCGGGCCCGTGTGTCTCCAGCGAGCGCAGCACCGACAGCTGACCGTAGGTCACCACTCCCGTCCGGAGATCGCTCACAGCTGGGCCGCCCGGACGGCGAACTGACCGAGCATGGTCTGCTGGATCTGCGTGGTGCCCTCGATGATCTCCATCACCTTGGCGTCCCGGTGGTGCCGCTGTACGGACGCCTCCGCGCCGATGCCCTGGGCTCCGTGGATCTGCACCGCGTCGGCGGCCACTTTGACGGCGACGGTCGAGGCCCGGTACTTCGCGAGCAGGGTGTGGTTGACCGCCTCCATCTCACCCTGCTCCTTGCTCACTCCGGCGTGGTGGCAGAGCAGCCGGGCCGTGATGGTGTCGGTGAGCATGTCGGCCAGCAGTTGCTGGACCAGTTGATGGTTACTGATCTCGGTGCCGTACTGGGCGCGACGGGAGGCGTACTCCGTCGAGGCCTCCAGGCAGGCCTGGGAGAGACCGACCGAGCCCCAGGCGGTGCTGTAGCGGCCGAGATCCAGCGCACTGGACGCGACGAAGGTGAGCCCGAGGCCGGGGCGGCCGATCAGGTTCGCGGCCGGGATGCGGCAGTCGTCCAAGGTGATTCGGCCGAGCATCGACCCCCGCAGGCCGAGCAGCCCTTCGATCGGCTCCACCGACAGACCGGGAGTGTCCCGCTCCACCAGGAAGGCGGTGTGCTGCCCGTCGAGCTTGGCGAAGACCAGGAAGAGATCCGCGATCTGGGCGAAGCTGATCCACTTCTTCGTGCCGCGAAGGACGATCTCGGTGCCGTCAGCCGTCGCCGTGGTCTCGACGGCGGCGGCGTCACTGCCCACGTCCGGTTCGGTCAGGGCGAAGGCGGCAAGAGTCCGGCCTGAGGTGATCCGGGGCAGCCACTGCTCCTTCTGTTCCTTGGTACCCCACTTGTGGATCGAGTGGGCGACCATGTCGTCCACGGCCACGAAGTTCCGGATCGACTGGCAGCCCCGGCCCAACTCCTCGGTGAGCAGCCCGTATTCGATCCAGTCCATGCCGAGACCGCCGAACTCCTCGGGAATGAGCGCGCCGAGGTGGCCCTGCTCCGCCAGGTCTTCGACGACCTCCCGGGAGATCGCCTGCTCGCGGTCGAAGCGGTCCGCATGCGGGACCAGGGCACGATCGGCGAAGGCGCGGAACTCGCCGTGGCGCTCGGCCTGCCGCGGGGAGAGGTGACTGAGTATCAACGGAATCCTTGCGAAGGTAGGGGCTCCGGTGGGAGCGGCGGCATCCGACGGGGTAGAGCTCAGCTGACGGTGGCAGCACCGGCGGGTGCCTGCCCGGCGCCGGTGAACCGCTCACCGTTCGTCATCGGTGGTTCCCGTCTGGCGGGACTGCTCCTTCACCCGCAACCGGGGAAGCCGATGGCCGCTCCGAGGTGTGGGGCCGGACGACGGGTGGTCCGCCCGCCTGCGCGGGTGTCGAGGAAGTGCCTCGGATCGTCCGGAAAGGAAGTCCGGGCAGGCCGGTTCGGACCGGGCGGCGGCACGCTCGGTGACGTTCTCCGGGTTCGGCTCCGAATCGAATACCCCCGGGCACCGGGGACGTCCGAGCCTGAAATCCGGGTCGGATTCCCGTCCGCACCCGAGGCGGGCCGGGCTGCGCTCGGGCGGTGATTCGGTTTTGGCCTGGTGGTTGACGACCGGCATTCTGCGCTTCCCCACAAAGGTTCCCGGCCGATGAACCGAATGACCCGAATTCACGCCGGAGTCACGAAGCCGGTGCACCGGCATGCGATCGAGTTGAGAATATATGGACCGTCCGGTGCCTCGTCAATGACGCCGGACGATCATCCTGTCCGCCGGGGGCGGAACATGACTTGATGTCCGATTCCTCGTCGTCCGTCGTGCGGGCCGGCGAGATTCCGGCCGGTCGGCGGGCTCTGCAGCGGGAAGGCGGCGGATTGGGGCACAAGTGGCCGGGGGTAGGAGCCCCACCCGAGCGCCCTGCCCGGCCGCTCCACCGATCGGCGTGACGCCCGCACCGGCCGGACCGCCCGTGGTGCGGGCACGGGAAGGTGTGCCGGTGGTGGGAGCGAACCCATTCCGCGCCCCGCTCTCCGCGCCGTCACGGGCGGGAGACGCAGCGAGTTCCTCCGTCCACGGCGAAGCGGCGTTCGCGCACGCACCCACCGACGACGCTGCTGCTGCTTATGACCGCACGGGCCGCCTTTGTCTTTCCGGAGTGCCTGCGGATTTCCGGTGGGCTGGAGTGTCAGGACCACAGCACCCAACTGCCAACCGAGTATGATTCAGGCCATATTAATGGAATCCAGTCACGGATTCGCCTCTGCCGACCGGACCCCCGACCCACCGGCATCGGGCATACGGACCAAGGTGCAAACTATGGCCCGAGGGGCAGTTGGCATACACATGCGCCTCCCACGACAGAATTTCATGAATGGTTCATTCTCGGCGCGTGAGGTTGAAATGAGGACAACATGGACGAGTGTCTCCGGCCGGACGGCCGAGGCGCGTACCCCCCACGGTCGGGCACCGTTTCTCCCTCGCCATGACTGTCGGGCACCGGACGCACCGTCACCGCCGCTGTCCGACCGGCAGACATTGACAAGCCGCCTACGCACTAAGAACATGGGCCCCACGTTGGAGCACTGCGACCTCACGCCATACGACCCTCATCGGTTGTGTGGCGTATTCCCGTTGACGGCGCGTGGCGGACCGCGGCGAATCGGTCGCCCGCGGGAGCCCTGTGGATATCTGCCTCCCCTCTCCGGCGGTGGCCCCGCGGCAGATCTCCCCCGCGCGACCCGCCCCCGCAGGCCGGTCGACCGCCTCCAGGCCCCGGCAGTCCGCTGCTCCCGTCAGCCGGGCCTGTCCCCCAACCTCATGCAAGGACGGCCGAGATGATCCACGGACGAGACCTGCCCGAAGGCGCGCGCCGGGTCCCCTACGAGGATCCGGGCCTGCCGGATCACCGGAGTCCGCTCCGGTACCTCTGGTGGCTGACGACCAGTCAACGCAAGCGCGTACTTCTCGGCACGACGTGGGGAACCACGTGGATGTCCGCGCTCATGGTTCCGCCGTACCTGATGTCGAAGACGATCGACGACGGGCTCAGGGCCCGGGACACCCAGGCGCTGCTCCTCTGGATCGGCGCTCTGCTCGTCACGGGGGCCGTGGTAGCGGTCCTCGGCATCCTGCGGCACCGCACCATGACGCTCATCCGTGTCGACGCGGCCTACCGCACGGTGCAGGTCGTCACACGCCACGTCACACGCCTGGGATCGACGCTGCCCCGCCAGGTGTCCGCGGGTGAACTCGCGCACCTTCAGGCCGGTGACATCAGCAGGATCGCCCAGACACTGACCATCACGGGCCCCGGCGTGGGCGCGGCCATCGCGTACGTCGCGACCGCGGTGCTCCTGTTCCAGATCTCCGCCGTTCTCGCCCTGGTGATCCTTCTCGGCGTCCCGGCGGTGGCGCTCACGGTCGGCCCCTTGCTGGGGAGGCTGCACGGCGCCGAGAACAGCTACCGGGAGGACCAGGGAGCCCTGACCGCTCTCGCCGGCGACATGGTGACCGGCCTGAGCGTCCTCAACGGGATCGGCGGCAAGCGCATGTTCGCCGGGCGGTACCGGGAACGCTCCCAGGCCCTCGTGCCTCTCGGATACCGCGTCGCCGCCATCACCAGCTGGGTCCAGGCACTCACGGCCTGCCTTCCCATGGTCTTCCTCGCCGTGGTGACGTGGATCAGTGCGCGTATGGCGGCCAGCGGGGCCATCACCGTGGGTGAACTGGTCGCGGTCTACGGCTACGTTGCCGCTCTGCTCGGGCCCGTCTCGTTCCTCATCGAGGGAGCGGACGACCTGCCGCGCGGGCTCGTCTCCGCACGGAGGGTGATCGACATCCTGTCGCTCGCCCCGGCTCCGGAGGAGCAGCGGACCCGGCAGGACCCGCCGGTCGCCCCCGGCCGGCTGCACGACCCCGCGTCGGGCCTGGTGGTCGCGCCGGGAAGGGTGACGGCCCTGGTCGGCGCCCGCCCCGACGAGCCGCGCGCCGTGGTGGACCGGTTGGCCGGGTACACCGACTCCGACGTCACCTGGGGCGAGACCAAGCTGTCCGAATGGGACCGCACCGCTCTCAGGCGGCACATCCTGCTCGCCGACAACGACGCCTACATGTTCGCGGGACCACTGCGTTCCGTCGTCTCCGGAAGCACCGAACACTCCAGCGAGGACATCGTGCGGGCGCTGCACGCCGCCGCCGCGGAGGACATCGTCGACACGCTGCCCGACGGGCTCGACAGCCAACTGGAGAATCAGGCGCGCAACGTCTCGGGGGGCCAGCGTCAGCGCCTGCAGCTGTCCCGGGCACTGCTGGCGGACCCCGCGGTGCTCCTGCTCGTGGAACCGACGTCCGCACTGGACGCGCACACGGAGGCGACCGTCGCCGGCTGGGTGGCACAGCACCGACAGGAGCGGACGACCCTCGTCGTCAGCACCTCGCCGCTCGTGCTCGGCCAGGCCGACGAAGTCGCCTATTTGGTGGACGGGAAGGTGCGGGCTACCGGCACGCACGGCGAACTTCTCGCAGATCAGCCCGGATACGCGGCACTGGTGTTCCGCGGCAGCACCGAAAGCCCCGACGGAGCCGCCGTGGAGCAGCTTGTGGAAGGACAGTCCCGATGAGCCGATCCGACGAGACGCCCCGCCTGCCGATCGCCGACGGCAGGACGGCGCGCCGGGCCGCGTTTCAGCTGTTGAAGGACGACCCCCGTGCCGTCTTCGGGATGCTGCTGCTGACGTCGCTCGCCGCACTCGCCGGCGCGGCCGGCCCCTGGCTGCTCGGCCGCATCATCACCAGGTTCGAGGCCGGTGATCTGTCCGTCTCCCAGGTCGACGGGCTGGCCGCCGCCGTGCTGGGCTTCGCAGCGGCCCAGCTGGTGCTGACGCGCTATGCCCGCGGCCTCTCGCACCGCTTCGGCGAGCGCGCCCTCGCCCGGCTCCGCGAGGAGGTCGTCGACCGCGCCCTCGCGCTGCCGGGGCGGCTCGCGGACGAGGTGGGCACCGGCGACCTGGTCACCCGCTCCACGCTGGACGTCGCAACGGTCTCGGCCACGCTGCGCAACGCGGCCCCGGACATCTTCATCGCAGGCGTCCAGGTCGTGTTCATCTTCGCCGCGGTCTTCGTCCTGGACCCCCTGCTCGGGCTGTGCTCCATGGTGGGGCTGCCGCTCGTCTGGGTGGTGAGCCGTTGGTACCTGGCGCGTTCCCGCGACGCCTACCTCGCCGAGGGAGCGGCCGCCGGTGAGGTCTCCGAGATCCTCAACTCCACCGCGCACGGCGCCCGCACCGTCGAGGCCTACGGACTGCAGACACTGCAGAACCGCTCCCTCGACCAGGCAGTCGACACCACGTACCGCGCCAGCACCCGCACCCTGGCACTGCGGACGGTGCTGTTCCCGGTCACCGAGTTCGCGCACGCCCTGCCCATGGCACTCGTCCTGCTCGTGGGCGGACTCGCCTACCTCGACGGGTCGATCGCCCTGGGTACCGTGGTGGCGGGCAGCCTCTACATGTGGCAACTGGTCGACCCGCTCAACCAGATGCTGATCTGGGTCGAACAACTGCAGCGTAGCGGTGCCTCGTTCGCGCGCATCAAGGGCGTCGGACTGGTGTCGCACACACCGGACGCCCCGGTACCGCCACCTGCGGACGACCTCATCGAGGTCCAGGGCGTGCGGTACTCCTACCTCCCCGGCCACGAGGTCCTCACAGACGTCGAACTGCAGGTCCGACCCGGTGAACGGCTGGCGGTGGTGGGCCGCTCGGGCGCGGGCAAGTCCACCCTCGGCAAACTGCTGTCCGGCGTGGACACCCCGGACACGGGATCCATCCTGGTCGGCGGTGTCCCCGTCGCCGACCTCGCCGCGGCGGGCGAACTGGGGAACCGCATCGTCCTCATCACGCAGCAGCACCACGTGTTCATGGGCACCCTTCGCGACAACATGATGATGGCGGCACCCGAGGCCGACGACGAGGCCATCCTCGCGGCACTGGCCCTGATGGAGGCGGACTGGGCCGCCGAGCTGCCCGAGGGTCTGGACACCATGCTGGGCTCGGGCGGAGTCGACCTCAAGGCCGCTCAGGCTCAGCAGCTCACCCTGGCCAGGGTGCACCTGGCTGATCCACACACCCTGATCCTGGACGAGGCCACCTCACTGCTCGACCCGACGACGGCCCGGCAGGCGGAGCGTGCGGTGGCCGCGGTCCGGTCGGACCGCACCGTCATCGCCATCGCGCACCGGCTCCAGACCGCACACGACGCCGATCGTGTCGCCGTGATGGAGTCCGGCCGCATCGTCGAGCTGGGCACACACGAGGAGCTGGTCGGCGCGGGCGGAGCGTACGCGGCACTGTGGCGGTCGTGGAACGGCGAGAGCTGAGCCTCCGATCATCCGTACGCCCCCGGGGAGCCCTCTCCCCGGGGGCGCACTCGTTTTCGCTCCCGCCCCCCTGCTCGCCGCTCCGCCCCTGCTCCTCCCCATCCGAGAACGACGTGAAGGAAATCAGCCGTGTACACCTCCGCCCCGAAGGAGCGCAGCATGCGCGCGAAGTTCGTACTGGTCTGCATGCTCTGCCAGAGCGAGTTCGACGCGGCGCCGATGTACCGATGTCCCGAGTGCACCGGAGCACTGGAACCTCGATACGACCTGGCCTCCATGGTCCGCCATGACCACGCCGACCCGGAACAGGTCTATTTCGACCTGCTCCCGTTGGCCTCACGGGACTTCCTCGACAGCGGTGTGACCGTGCGGACCCCGTGCCGTCCCGCGCCGCGCCTCGGCGAAGCCATCGGTGTCCCCGGGCTGTGGATCAAGGACGAGTCCCAACAGCCGACCCGCACCACGAAGGACCGGCTGGCCTCGCTGGTGACCTCCGTGCTGCGCCAGTTCGGAGTGAAGGAGTTCGTCGGCTCCAGCACGGGGAACAGCTCGACCGCTCTGGCCCGGGCGGTGCGCATGGACCCCACGATGCGGGCACGGTTCTTCTGCGGCAAGGACTTCGTCGCCAACCACGACATCCCGGACCACAGCCGGACCGCCCTCACCGTGGTCGACGGCAGTTATGTGGACGCCTCCGCCGAGGCCCGTGCGTACGCGGCGCGGGAAGGCATCCACTTCGACGCCGGCTTCTTCAACTGGGCCCGCAGGGAGGGTCTCAAACTCGCCTACCTCGAGGCCTTCGACGCCATGGACCGCGCTCCGGACGTCGTCGTGCAGGCGATCAGCAGCGGCATGGGCATGCTTGCCGCCCACAAAGGTGCGCGGGAGTACCTGGCCCTGGGCGAGCTCTCCGGCATGCCGGCGTTCCTGATGGTCCAGGAGGAGTCCTGCGCCCCCGCCGCACGAGGCTGGCAGGAGGGCCGCACGGAGCTGTCGGACGCCCACCTGATCGAGGACCCTCGCGGTCTGGCGACCGCGATCCTCCTCGGTGACGGCTCGCCCTACTATCCCTACCTGCACTCCATCGCCGCCGGCACCGGCGGCGCCATCGTCTCCACGGCGCGGGCGGACCTCGTCACGGCCCGCCGCATGCTGAGCGACCTCGAGGACGTCGACGTCTGCTACGCGTCGGCCGCTGCCGTCGCCGCCGTACGCGACGGGGCCGCTTCGGGACGGATCGGCCCGGACGAGACCGTCCTCGTCAATCTGACGGGGCGCAGCCGGATGATCGACGGCCTCTAGTCCTCCGCGCCGGGAGTTCGGTGGAGCTGCGGCCCTGCGCCATCGCTGGTGAGGGACGGCCGGCGGCCGTGCTGACGTCGACCGATGAGGAACGCGAGACGCTGGTCCGCCGGTCACGGCGGGCCGGGGCCACGCGAGCGCCGGCGCGGCGCGGCCGGATCGCCCTCGACCCCGGGCCCCGGTGCGGCTGCCCCAGGCACGGGGAGCGGCGGCGCACGCGGGAACGGCTTTCCGGCCCGTGCCGGGCGGACCCACCCACGCAACGGCGTGGAAGGCCGACGGCCACACCACCACACACGAGGGGCGTGCCGGGCCCCGCCGGAGCCCGGCACGGTCCCATGGACAGTCCGACAACAAGGGGAAGTGACGTCATGAGCGACACACCAGCTCACGACATGGCGGCAGAGACCCTGCCGGATCTGTTCGCGGCCCAGGTGGCCCGCACGCCCGACGCCGTCGCGCTGGTGTCCGGCGACGACTCCATGACCTACGCCGAGCTGGACGCCAGGGCGCACCGGATGGCACGGTCGCTGGTGGCCAAGGGTGCGGGACCCGGGGCGGTCGTGGCGGTCTCGGCGCCGCGCTCCGTGGAACTGCTGGTCGCCCTGTACGCCGTGCACAGGGCGGGGGCCGCCTACCTGCCCGTCGACCCGCTGCTGCCCGCGGAGCGGGTACGGATGATGGCCGAGGACGCCCGGCCGTTGCTGACCGTCGGCGTCGAGGACGTCCGACGGCTGTCGGAGAGGGACGGGCTCGCGGCCGCGGAGTGCGAACTCCGCTCCCCCCACCCGTCGGACCTCGCCTACGTCATCTACACCTCGGGATCCACCGGCCGGCCCAAGGGCGTGGCCGTCTCCCACGAGGCCATCGTCAACCGGCTGCGCTGGATGCAGGCCGAGTACCCCCTGGACCACGACGACCGCGTCCTGCAGAAGACACCCGCCGGATTCGACGTGTCCGTGTGGGAGTTCTTCTGGCCGTTGTGCGTCGGCGCGCGCCTTGTTCTGGCCGAGCCGGACGGACACCGTGACCCTGCCTCTCTCGCCGGGTTGATCCAGTCGCAGGGCATCACGACCGTGCACTTCGTGCCGTCCATGCTGCGGCTCTTCGTGGAGGAGCCCGCCGCGGCCGGGTGCACCTCGCTGCGCCGGGTGTTCGCGAGCGGCGAGGCACTCTCGGGTGAGCTGCGGTCGCGGTTCTTCCGCGTCCTGGATGCCGAACTGCACAATCTCTACGGGCCCACCGAGGCCGCGGTGGACGTGTCCTTCTGGCGCTGTCGCCCCGGCGACCCGCCCGGCCCGGTCCCCATCGGCGCCCCGGTCCTGAACACCGTGCTGCACGTCCTGGACGCGGATCTTCGCCGGGTCGCACCCGGGGAGACGGGCGAGCTCTACATATCGGGCCTCCAGCTCGCCCGGGGCTACGTCAACCGGCCGGGGACGACCGCGGAGCGCTTCGTCCCCGACCCGTACGGTCCCGACGGCAGCCGGATGTACCGCACCGGCGATCTCGCCCGGTGGGACGCCGACGGGGTCCTGCACTACGCCGGCCGTGACGACCACCAGGTCAAGGTGGGCGGCGTACGCATCGAACTGGGCGAGGTCGAGGCGGCGTTGGTCCGTCACGACGCGGTCGCCGAAGCGGTGGTGACCGCGGTGCCCGACGAGACCGGCGAGACGCGCCTGACCGGTTACCTCGTACCGGATTGCGACGGCGCAGGCGCCCTGCGGAACCTGTGCCGTCTCGAGAAGGCCGGTCTTGTCGACCGGGAGGAACTGCACACGCTGCCCAACGGGATGGCGGTCGTGGGACCCAACCGGGCGGAGACGGACTTCCTGTACCGCGAGATCTTCGAGCAGGACGAGTATCTGCGGCACGGGGTCGTGCTGCCGGAGAGCGGGGCCTGTGTCTTCGACGTCGGCGCCCACATCGGGTTCTTCTCCCTCTCCGTCGCCCGTTCCTGCCCCGACAGCGTGGTCTACTCGTTCGAGCCGATACCGCAGTTGTTCCGGATGCTGGAGCTGAACACCCGGCTGCACGGGGTCGACGCCAGGCTGTTCGCGTGCGGCCTCGCCGAGGCGTCGGGGACGGCGTCGTTCACGTACTACCCGCAACTCTCGATCATGTCCGGGCGGTTCGGTGACATCGGCGAGGAACGCCATGTCCTGGACGCCTTCGTCCGCAACGAGCGCCCGGCGCACGAGGATCTCCTTCGAGGCGGTCCGGCAGAGGCGGATCTCGACAGTCTGCTCACCGAACGGCTGCGGCACGTCGATGTGACCTGCGATCTGCGCACGCTGTCGGACGTGATCGAGGAGACCGGCGTCGAACGCATCGATCTGCTCAAGATCGACGCGGAGAAGAGTGAACGAGAGGTCCTGCTCGGACTCCGCGACGAGCACTGGGGCCTGGTCAGCCAGCTGGTGATCGAGGTGCACAGCACGTCGGGGCAACTCGAATGGATACGCACCCACTTGGAGGAGCGGGGGTACCGGGTCACCGTCGACGGACTGCGGATGCTCTCGGACACCGGCCTGGTCACCGTCCACGCGTTTCGCGACGGTCCGGCACAGCTGCCCGCGCCCGCCCGGGGGGCGAGCGTCGTACCGGCGTACCGCACTCCGGGCTGGTCCGCCCCCGACCTGTACATCGAGGACGTGCGGCGGGAGGCGGAACTCCGGCTGCCCGCCCAGATGGTGCCCGACCACTTCGTGATCGTCGACGAGCTGCCTCTGACGGCCAACGGCAAGATCGACCGCACGGCGCTGCCGGCGCCCCGGGTCCGGCCCGCCAGGATGCCGGTCGCCCCGCGCGACGCTGCCGAGGAACTGCTCTGCGCGTTGTTCGCCGATGTGCTCGGCGTACCCGGCACGGGAGTCCACGACGACTTCTTCCGGATGGGAGGCAACTCGTTCGACGCCATCCGCCTGGTGGCCCGGATCCGCGAGGCGCTGGGTACCGCCCTGAGCGTACGGAGCCTGTTCGAGGCCCCGACCGTGGCCGCCTTCGCGGAGCTGCTGGCCCGCGGCGCCGGCGGAGATCCGCTCTCGGGCATCCTGCCGCTTCGCACCGGAGGCGCCCTGCCTCCGTTGTTCTGCGTGTACCCGGCGGCCGGGGTCGGATGGGTCTACTCGGGGCTGCTGCGGTTCACCGAGAGCGCCCGGCCGGTGTACTCCCTCCAGGACAGCGGGCTGACGGGAGCCGACCCCGCCGCGGACGTCGAGGAGTTGGCGGACAGCTGTGTCCGCAGGATCCGGGCCGTCCAGCCCGCCGGCCCCTATCACCTGCTCGGCTGGTCGTTCGGCGGCCTCCTGGCGCAGGCGATCGCTACGCGGCTCCAGGCTGCCGGTGAGGCGGTGGCCCTGCTGGCGCTGCTCGACTCGTATCCCCTGCATCACCGCCCCGAGCCCGTCCTGAGCTCGGCTTCCGGACTGCGTGAGCTGCTCGAGTCCCTGGGCGGCGACGATGCGGCGCCGGGAGCGGACGACGGTGTCCTCGCGGGCCTGGAGCGGGAGCAGGTCGACGCCATGGCAAGGGCGTTCAGGAGCAACGTCGGCCTTGCCCACGCCTTCCGCCCGACGGTGTACGACGGCGATCTCCTGCTCTGGACCGCCACGGAAAGCAAAGGCGAGGGGGCGCCCGCGCCGGACGACTGGGCCCCGTACGTCACCGGACGGATCAGGACGCAGCAACTGGAATGCGGCCACGGGGAGATGATGTCGCCACAGGCACTCGACCGGATCGGGCCACGGCTCGCCGCTCTCCTCTCCGGTGGCCCGTGGCCCGGCGACCGCTGAGGACCGAGCGGTCCGGGAAACGGCTGAAAGACCAAAAGAGGGGCCCCGAGGTCATCGCGATGGCGATGACCTCGGGGCCCCTCTTCCGTCGTCCCTGCTCCGGCCTCCCGCACCGGCACAACCGCGGCCTCAGATGACTTCTTCGGCCGACCTCACCGGGAGGTCGTAGGTGCGCCGGATGCTCGAGCCGAGCCTGCCCACGTCGGCTCCGTACACGTGAATGGACACGGTGGTGCACCCGGCCGAGTTCCGGACTTCGTGGATGTCGCCGGGCGGGGCGATGAAGTCGACCGCTTCGGCCTTGTTCGTCGTGACGGCGACGGGGACGAGACAAGGCTTCTCCTGGTCCTCCACGAACCGGTAGCGGATCTCCTCCTCCGCTCCGACATAGGTGCCCGTCACGCACCAGGAGACATGGTCGTGTATGGCTGTCCGCTGGCCGGGCAGCCACACGAGCGCGACGACCGAAAAAATTCCGCCGGGCTCCACATGCAGGATGCGTTGCTTGTACGAGCGCGGATCCGGCTCCAGTTGCTCCGGCGTCAGGAGGCCTTCGCCCCGGAGGTGGGGCGCGACGGCTGCTGCGACGCGCCGTCCGCTGTGCTCCTCGTCGGCTCCTCCCGCCCGTACCGCCGCGCGGATGTCGGCGACGAGATGTGCCAGTGGCGACGACGGGGTCTTGAGATGTTCACTCACGCGGATCGTCCTTTCCGGCTGTCCTCACCGACCTGGCGCCCCTGTCGGAGGCGTCCGTTCACACCCCGAGGCCCTGCAGCGTGCGCAGCGCGTCGAGCAGACCCGTGCGGTCGTCGTCACTCCGTCGCATGGTCGTCACGACCGTGGCGCCGGTGGCGGAGTCGTCGACGCTCTGCTGGAGTGCGGGGGCGAGGACGGGATGGGCGCTGATCTCGACCAGGACGTCGTTCTCCCGCAGAAGGCGGCTGACTGCGTCGGCGAGGAGAACCGGGTGGCGGAGGTTGCCGGCGAAGTAGCCTGCGGTCGCCTGCTGCCAGTCGAGCTCCTCGCCCGTCACCGAGGACACCATCGGGATGCGGCCGGGCTTGGGGGTCAGGGTGCCGACGGCGCGTTCGAGGTCGGCCATGATCGGGTCGATGGCCGCGCTGTGGGCGGGCAGGTCGACGCGGACCATCGCGCACAGGACGTCGCGGCCCTGGAGTTCGGAGACGATGGCCTCGAGGACGGAGCGCTCCCCGGCCAGGATGGTGGTCCTGGGTCCGTTGCGGGCCGCGATGGAGACACCTTCGCGAAGGTGCGGTGTGAGATCGGCCGCGGACAGCTCGAACGCGGCCATGCCGCAGGTGGGGCCCGCGACCCGGCGCTGCTGGTCGCTGTAGTGGTGGACGAGCCGGGCCGCGTCAGGGATGTCGAGTATGCCCGCGATGACGCAGGCGGCGATCTCGCCGATGCTGTGGCCCGCGACGGCGGACGGCAGGACGCCCTTCGACTCCAGCCAGCGGGCGATGCCCACCTGCACGGCGAAGGTGATGGGCTGCATGACCCCGACGTCCCCCGTCCTGGCCTCCGGTTCGTCGAGGAAGAGCTCGTGCACCAGCGACCAGCCAGTGTGCCGGGCCAGTTCCCTGTCGCACTCCTCGAGGACGGTGCGGAACGCGGGTTCGGCCCGGAACAGCGTCCGCCCCATGCCGACCCACTGCTGGCCGTAGGGGGAACAGACGAAAGCGGCCCGCAGCGCGCTCTCGGTGGAGGGCGCCGACTCGGCGGGCCGGCTCCGGTCCGGTTCGTGGAGGGGCGCCCTGTCGAGTTCACTCAGCCGCAGGTGCGGAGCGGTCGCGACCACGTTCAGCAGGTCGGCGAAATCCTGCGTCAGCCGCTCGGCGTCCGCGGGCGTGAACAGGTCGAGGGCGTAGGTGAGGCCGGCGTCGATACCGGCCGGCGTGCGACGGTCGGCGAAGCGCTCGAACAGCTCGAAGCGCAGGTCGAAGCGTGTGATTCCCTCGTCCACAGGCTCGGCGCCCACGGCGAGACCGGGCATGTCGAGTTCGGCGACCGCGTTGTTCTGGAATGCGAGCATCACCTGGATCAGCGGGTGCCAGGCGGGGGAACGAGGGGGATTGAGCGCCTGCACAAGGTGGTCGAACGGCACGTCCTGGTGGGCGAAGGCCGCCAGGTCCGTGCTGCGGACCCGGGACAGCAGCTCTCGGAAAGTGGGATCGCTGTCGGTCCTGGTCCGTAGTACCAGGGTGTTGACGAAGAATCCGACGAGATCGTCGAGTGCCTCGTCGCCGCGCCCCGCGGTGGGGATGCCGATGGCGATGTCGGTGCCGGCCCCCCGCCGGGTGAGCAGGGCCGCGAGGGCCGCCTGTACGACCATGAACACACTGGTGCCGGTCTCCCGCGCCAACTGCTGCAGCGCCTGGTGGGTCGACGGCGGAATCCGGGTGGCGATCCGGGCGCCCCGGTGGGAGGGGGTGTCCGGCCGGGGGGCGGCCGCGTCGATCTGCAACCGGTCGCTCAACCCCTCCAGCTCCGCGCGCCAGAACGCCGTCTCCCGGTTGAGGAGGCTGTTCGGGTCGTCCTCGTCGCCCAGGAGTTCGTTCTGCCAGAGCGTGTAGTCGACGTACTGGAGGGGGAGTTCCTCCCAGTCCGGCTGCTCACCGCGGCGACGTGCGGAGTACGCGCACGCCAGATCCCGGTTGAGTGGCGCCAGTGACCATCCGTCGCACGCAATGTGGTGGATCGTCAGCAACAGCACGTGCTCGTCGGTGCCCAGCCGGAACAGGTGGCAGCGCAGCACCGTCTCACCGGTGAGGTCGAAGGGATAGGCGGCCTCCTCGCTCAGGGCCTCCGGCAGCTCCGCGTCCGTGAGCTCGGTGACCGGCAGTTCGACCGGGGCCTCGTCCGGGTCCAGAACGATCTGCTGGGGCTGTCCGTCCCAGTCCGGATAGGCCGTGCGCAGGCTCTCGTGCCGGGTCACCAGGTCGTCGAGGGCACGCCGCAGGGCGGGGACGTCGAGCTCGCCGCGCAGCCGGTAGGCGATGGGCATGTTGTAGTGCCCCGCCGCGCCGTGCAGCCGGTTCAGGAACCACAGCCGGCGCTGGGTCTGCGAGAGCGGGATCTGCTCCGGGCTGCCGAACCGGCGCAGGGCCGGACGCCTGTTGCCGGAGCCGCTCTCCAGTCGCTCGGCGAGCTGGGCGACGGTCGGGGCCTCGAAGACCGTACGCATCGGGACGTCGATCCCCAGGGCAGCCCGGACCCGGATGGCGAGGCGGGTGGCCAGCAGGGAGTGGCCGCCCAGCGTGAAGAAGGAGTCGTCGATGGTGACCCGGTCCACTCCGAGGACCTGGGCGAACACGGCGCAGAGGATTTCCTCCCGCTGGTTGCGCGGGTCGCGGCCCTTGCTCTCGTCCATCGTCAACTCCCGACGACGGCCGAGCGCACCTGGGCCGGCCAGTCGGAGCTGTCCAGGCCGTACTGACAGAGGAAGGCGTAGACGAGTCGCTCCAGACCGAAGCCGACGCAGCCACTGCGGACCGGGCCGTTCGCGCCGTGTTCGATGTCGAAGGCCTTGCCGAACAGGTCGTCGTGGAAGTTGAAGGAACCGACGGCGATCGTCCGCTCCGGCGCGACGTCCAGCCGCAGCTCGTACTTGAGCTCCATCAGCCGCTGCGACCAGATGCGCTCCGAGGTGTCCGTGCCGCAGAAGAAGGGATCGTTCCCCACCTCGCAGAAGCCGCTCATACCGAGCGTCTCGACGAAGGCGAAGACCTTGCGCATGAAGCGTTCGCGGGAGTTCAGCACGTCTTCCCGGGCGCCCATGAAGACGATCTCCCGGATGGTGAAGTCCCAGAGGCGCTCCAGCGTCGTGGAGTACGCCGCCTCGAAGCGGAACGACTTGCCGCGCGAGGTGACGACGTGCAGTCTGTCCGCCTCCAGCGTCCGTCCGCCGTACTGCTGGAACGTGTGGTAGCACATCGTCGGCGGCAGGCAGTAGTCGACGTTCCCGCAGGAGCCGAGCGCATCGGAGTCCAGGCCGTTGACGGCGTAGGAGTCCTGGAAGTCGCGGTAGACGTCCAGGTCGTTGCGCAGTCTGGTGACGAACATCAGGTGCTGCGGGAAGGACTTCATGTATCCGGCCGTTTCCAGTGCCCTGGTCCGGATCAGTGTCGGGTACCGGTACTCCCGGGCGTCGAAGTCCTCGGCGAGCAATGCGCAGACGGCCTCGTCGAAGTACGTGAAGAGGGAGAGCAGCGGCTCTCCGAGAGCCACCTGGCCCTCGCCCACCTCGGTCACCGCGCCGGACTCCGCGAGGAGGTCGAACATGTCGTCGCCCTGCGGTGCGCGCCGGTGCGGCGAGGTCCAGACCGACCTGGCAGGGGTCACCCGCTGCCTGCGGACGTCGTTGTCCACCATGTAGTCGACCTTGGCGGTCAGGGCGGCGTGATCGAGCGGCTCGGGCGAGTACAGGACCATGCCGTGCACCTCCTGGTCCTTCACGACCAGTTCGTACCCGGTGATCTCGGGCGACACGAAGTAGAGGCGGCGCTCGATCTCGGGGGCCAGCGCCTCGGGGACCGGACTCTGCAGCTCGATCCGGGTCAGGGCGTCGTTCGGGTGCTTCATGGTGATCGCTTCCTCGCCGGTGGGGAGAACGGGCCCGGCGCGCGGCGGCTCGATGCCGTCGCACGCCGGGAGAGGTGCCTAGACCGCTGCCTTGGAGGTGACCAGGCGGACAAGACCGTCGACGGTACGGAAGTTGTCGAAGTCCATGTCGTCCGGCCCGAGGCTCAACCCGAACTCCTTCTCCAGGAACAGCACGAGCTGCATCGCGAAGAGGGAGTTGACGTAGCCGAGGGCGAATATGTCGTCGCTGTCGGCCAGGGGCCGGCCCGCCAGCTGCGGGGTGAGGAATGCGCGGACCCGTGCGCGGGCGTCTTCGTGCGTCATTCTGGTGTTTCTCCTTCGTGGTTTCCGTGGTGCGGAGATGTCAGTAGGTGTAGAAGCCCTGGCCGGTCTTGCGGCCCAGCAGCCTGGCGTCGACCATCTTCTGGAGCAGCGGGGCCGGGCGGAACTTGCTGTCCCGGAAGCTCTCGTACAGGACCGTGAGGGAATTCAGGATCGTGTCGAGGCCGATCAGATCGCCGGTCTCCAGCGGGCCCATCTTGTGGCCGAAGCACTCGCGGAACATCTTGTCCACGTCCTCGGCCGAGGCGATCTGTTCATGGACGCAGAAGATCGCCTCGTTGATGGTCACCATGAGGACCCGGTTGGTGATGAATCCCGGGGAGTCCTGGACGACGATCCCCTCCTTGCCGAGGTCCTTGAGCACGCCCCGGGTGATGTTCAGCGTCTCCTCGGACGTGAAGTGGCCGCTGACCACCTCGACCGCGCCCATCATCGGAACGGGGTTCATGAAGTGCAGTCCGAGGATCTCGGCCGGGCGCTGGGTGACCGAGCCGACCCGGGTGATCGGCACCGCAGAGGTGTTGACCCCGAAGATCACACCGGGGCGGCAGATGGCGTCGATCTGCTCGTAGACCGCGCGCTTGACGTCCCAGTTCTCCGTGACGTTCTCCACCACGAAGTCGGCGTCCGCCAGCGGCGCGTATTCGGTGCTGGTGCGAATCCGGGAGAGTACGGTCTCGGCGCTCTCCTGCGACTGCTGCCCGAGGAGCATGGCGTGCACCAGTACGTCCCGCCGGATCTGGGCGAGCGCGCTGTCGAGCTGGTCCTGCGAGATGTCCACCAGGATCACGTCGAACTTCGCCTGCGCGAACGACTGGGCGACACCCCGGCCGATCGTTCCTGCGCCGATCACGCCTACGGTACGGATACTCACTCGATACCACCTTCTGAGGGTTGCGGGTAGGGGTGCTCCGGGGGCTTCCAGGGCATGTTGGTCAGCTCGGTTCGAGGGTGGCCCGCGATGTCCTCATCGCTCATCGGCTCCCCGGCGGTCCGGCCCGTCCGGGGCCCGGCCGGCGGCCTCGGCGCACGCGCGTCGGCATCACCGGGCTCGTCTCCCGGCCGTCGGCGCGGGACCGTCGCCGCCGGGAAGGAGGGCTACTCGTCCTCGGTGGGCTCGTCTCCGAGGTGCAGCGCCAGTTTCGCCAGCAGTTCGTCCTCGGAGTCACGCAGGAAGAAGTGATCTCCGGCGATCTCCTCCGCCGCGAAGGAACCACTGCTGTACTGGGCCCATTCACCCACCGATGCTTGCGGTACGTCTTGGTCGTCGGCGCCGTGGAACACGGAGACCGGGCACTTCAGAGGAGTGATCCGCGGTGCCCGGTAGTGGTCCAGGATCGTGTAGTCCGCACGAATGGTCGGCAGGTAGAGCTCCATCAACTCCTCGTTCTCCAGGAGTTCCTCCGGCGTGCCGCGCAACTTCCGCAGGCGTTCGGTGAACTCCTCGTCCGAGAGATCATGGTTGGTCTCCACCGGAGTGGCCTCGTGCGGGGCCAGACACGCGGAGACGAGCAGGCGCCGCGGTGCGGGAAAGCCGCGGTCCGTGAGGTGCCGGGTGAGTTCGAAGGCGAGTACTCCGCCGAAGCTGTGACCGAACAGGGCGTAGGGCGTGTGCCGCGCTTCGTCCATCGCGCCGGCCAGGTCCTCGAGCAGGGCGGTCATCCCTGTCAACGCCGGTTCGGACCAGCGTGCCCCTCTTCCGGGAAGTTCCAGCGGCTGCACCGTCACCGAGGACGGCATTCTGCTGTTCCAGTCCGCGTACATCCGCGCCGAAGCCCCCGCGTACGGGAGGCAGTAGAGCGTCAGGGCCGGTGGCTCGCCGGCTGTCTGCTCCTGCCCGGACGGGACACCGGCAGCGCTGATCCCGAGGAGTCCGGCCACCGTCGGGTTCTCATGGATCTGCCGCAGCGGAACAGCGCGGCCGAGCGCTTTGACAAGACGTCGCTGGAGCGCGACTGCCAGGATGGAGTTTCCACCCGCTTCGAAGAAGTTCTCGTCGTCCGAGGCGGGTTCGGCTTCGAGGGTGTCGCGCCACGCCTCCAGGACAGCGGTACGGATGGTTTCCGTCTCAGAGTTCATCGCATGCGCTTTCGTTCAGATCGGCATGGGCCGGACCGGCACGGCCGATCTTGCCGGAGCTGGTCCCGGGAACACCCGGGCCAGGGGTGTTGCTCAGCTCTCGCCCCGCTCCGACCCGCCGGCCGTCTCCAGGGGCTGTGCCGTCCGGCGCAGCACCTCGATCTGTGCGGCCAGCGTGGCGACGGTCGGCGTATCGACCAGGGAGCGCACCGGAAGGTCCAGCCCCAGTTCGGTCCGCAGCCGGCTGACGACGGCCAACAGGGAGAACGAGTCCCCGCCGATCTCGAAGAAGTTGGCCTGCGCGCTCACCTCGTCCAGCTTGAGCACGTCCGCCCAGGCCGCCGCGACGGTGTGCTCCGTCGCGGTGCTCGGCGGCACCACGACGGGCTCGACGGGCGGTGGGGCGCTGGGCCGGGGAAGCCGCCGGCGGTCGACCTTTCCGGTCGCCGAGAGCGGGATGGCGTCGAGCCACATGAACACGGCCGGCTGCATGACGATGGGCAGCTTCGGGGCGAGGTGGGCGCGCAGCGCGGCGTCGTCGAGATCGCTGCCGGGCGTCAGGGCCACATAGGCGACCAGCCGCCGGCCCGACTCCAGGACGACCACGGCGTTCGTGACGTCGGGGTGCCCGCGCAGCACCGACTCGATCTCCTCCAGCTCGACCCGCACACCACGGATCTTGACCTGGCTGTCGACCCGGCCCAGGAACTCCATCTCTCCGTTGGGAAGCCGGCGTACCAGGTCACCGGTGCGGTAGAGACGGTGGCCGGGCCTGGCCGGATCCGGGGTGAACCGGTCGGCGGTCAGAGCGGGCCGGTTGCGGTATCCGCGGGCAACCCCGTCACCCCCGATCCAGAGTTCGCCGGGAACACCGATCGGCTGCGGGTTCCCCCAGCGGTCGACCACCGTGCAGGAGGCGTTGGCGATCAGTTCGCCCAGCGGCATGGAGCTGCGCTCCACCGGCTCGTCGCCCATGCGGCCGACCAGTGCCGCGCCCGCGGTCTCCGTCGGCCCGTACTCGTTCCAGATCTCACACTCCGGGGAGACCACCTTGCGTGTCCGGGCGACCAGGTCCGCGTCCAGGTTCTCGCCGCCCATGGACACGTGGCGCAACGTGGGCATCCCGATGTCCGCGTCCGCGATGCCGCGCATCTGGGTCGGCGTCAGGTAGAGCAGGTGGATGGACCGCTCGTTGATGAACCGGGCGGTGGCCGGGCCGTCGGCCCGGACCTCTCGGGGAAGCATGACCAGGCAGGCTCCGCTGGTCAGCGCGTGGAACATCTGCTCGACGGACCAGTCGAAGTGGTACGAGAGGTTGTGCACGACCCGGGTGCCCGGCCCCATCGGGCGGATGTCCTGGGCCCACTGGATCCACGGCGTGATCGCGGTGTGCGGCAGTCCGACGCCCTTGGGGTTGCCGGTGGTGCCGGACGTGTACATCAGGTACACCAGCTGCGACGGGTGCAGCGCGGGCTCGCGGGCGCCGTCCTCCGCACCGGGCAGCGGAGCGCCGGCGGGACGGTCCTGCCCCATGGTGCCGGTGCTCACGACGTCCACGTTCCCGGGGACGCCTTCCGGCAGCTGGGCACGGAGTTCGGGGGTGGTGACCAGGACCCTCATCCCGCTGTCCGAGACGACGTACGACATCCGGTCGACGGGCGAGAGCGGATCGATCGGCACGTAGGCCGCCCCGGCCTTGAGGATGCCGAGGATCCCGACCATGAGGTCCACGGACGGGTCCGCGCACAGGCCGACCAGATCGTCCGTTCCGATGCCGCGTGCCGTCAGCTCCCGCGCCAGTCGCGCTGCCCTGTTGTCGAGTTCGCGATAGCTGATCCGGTCGTCACCGCTCTCGACCGCATCGGCATCCGGGGACCTGAGCGCCTGCTCCTCGAACAGCCGGTGCAGGAAGAGGTCGGTGGGGTACGGACCGCAGGCCGCCGTGGACCACTTCTCGAGCTGCCGGCGCTCCGCGTCGGGAAGGATGGTGAGTTCCGAGATGCGCTTGGCGGGAGAGGCGACCGCATCCGCCGCGAGCACAGCGAGGTGCTCGAGGATGCGCCACGCCTTGTCCTCGACGAAGAGGTCGGTGTTGTAGTCCAGTGCGAGGCGGTACGTGAACTCGGCCTCGACGACCCTGAACACCAGATCGAACTTGACCGCCCGCATGCCCAGGTCCAGATCCACATCGGTGACGCTGAGTCCGGTCAGCTCCGGTGCGGGCAACTCGTGCTGGAACGCCAGCATCACCCGGAACGGCCCCTGTCGGGAGGAGCGGTCGGCGGAGATCGCGTTGACCACCCGCTCGTAGGGAACGTCCTGGTGCGCGAAGGCCTCCAGTGTCCGGGTGCGGACGTCGCCGAGCAGACCGGTCAGAGTCGGGTCGCCGGACAGATCGCTGCGCAGCGCGAGGGTGTTGAGGAAGCACCCGAGCATGGTCTCCAGTTCGGGCAGGTCCCGGTTGGTGCTGGGGATGCCGACCACGATGTCCGTCTGGCCGCTGTACCGGCTGAGCAGCACGTTGAGCAGGGTGAACATGGTCATGAACGGAGTCGCGTCGTTCTCCTTGGACAGCTCGCGGATCCGTCGCGACACCGCCCGGGGGAGCTCGATGCCCACGGACGCCCCGCGGCTCATGGTGGTCTCCCTGGCCGGCAGGTCGGTCGGCAGATCCAGCACGGGCAGCGGTCCGCGCAACCGCTCCTTCCAGTAGTCCAGCTGCCGGTCGAGCGTGGCCCCGCCGATGGTGTGCCGCTGCCAGGCGGCGTAGTCGGCGTACTGCACCGAGGGCGGCTCCGCCGCAGGGAGCGTTCCGCCGGCGGCTGCCGCGTACAGCTCGAGCAGCTCGGACATGGCGAGCTCGTAGGAGTGCACATCGGTGATGATGTGGTGCAGGTTGATGAGCAGGACGTGCCACTGCTCGTCCAGGCGGTACAACTCCACGCGCAGGAGCGGACCCCGCTCCACGTCGAAAGGCCGCTGGGCGGAGACGAGGAGCTGGTCGGCCAAGGCCTGCTCCTGCTTCTCCTCCGGCTCGTCCCTGAGGTCGACCACGGTCAGCGGCAGGTCGATCCTGGCCTGGATCACCTGCTCGGGAATCCCGTCGACAGCCGTGATGGTGGTACGGAAGACCTCGTGACGGTCGGCCAGCGTCTGGACGGCCGTCCCCAGCGCCGCGATGTCGAGCGGCCCGCCGATCTCGTGGGCCACGGGGATGTTGTAGCGGGAGCTGGGCCCCTGGATGTGCTCGTCCACCCACAGACGCTGCTGTGTGAACGACGTGGGGGCGTGGAAGACGTCATCCGTCCTCCCACCGAACGGCTCGATGGTCGCCGCCGCCGTCCCGGAAGCCTCTTCCCGCATCCCCTCGATGGCTGTGACCAGCTGGGCGAGCGTCCGGGCCTCGAACAGCACGCTGAGCGGAATCCGGATGCCGAGCTCCTCACGGAGCCGGCCGATCACCCTGGCTCCCTGGAGCGAGTTTCCGCCCATCGCGAAGAAGTTGGCGTCCGGGCCGGGTATCTCGGTCCGAAGGACAGCCGTCCACACATCCGAGACAACGTCCACTACGGACCGCTGCGACATGTTGTTCCACCCATTCCATCGATCGGAAGCACGGATTTCTTACGGAGAACTGCCGTTCAGCGGACGCTTCGCTGCGCCGACGGACTCAGCAGGCGGGCGATTTCGGCGAGGACGGCCGGACGGGCGGAGTACAGGAAGAAGTGGTCGCCGTTGAACATCCGCAGGTCGAATCCACCGGTCGTCAGCTCGCCCCAGCGCGACAGCGTCCCATTGCCCTCGGCCTCGTCCTCGGTGCCGCCGAACGCGGAGACCGGACAGTTCAGGAGCGGTGCGCCGGTGTACCGGTAGGTCTCGACGACGGCGAGATCGGCTCGGATCACCGGGAGCAGCAGGCTCATCAGTTCCGGGTCCGCCAGCACCGCCTCCGGTGTGGCTCGCCAGGAACGCAGCTTCTCGACGAGTTCGTCCTCCGGTCCCGCGTGATACTGCGGGGCAGCGGCGTCCCTGGTCTGTGGCGGCGCGCATCCGGAGACGAACAGGCGGGTGGGTGTACCCGCCTCCATCCGCTGCAGCGAGCAGGTGAGGTTCCATGCCACCAGGCCGCCCATGCTGTGCCCGAAGAAGGCGAACGGGCGGTCCAGATACGGGATGATCGCGGGCACCAGTGCGTTGAGCACATCGCCCATCCGGTCGAGCGGCGTTGCGCCGAGGCGGTCCTCGCGGCCCGGCAGCTGGATGGCCCACGGCTCGATGCCGTCGGGCAGGGCCGCGCCCCATTCGCGGAACGCCGACATGCCGCCCCCTGCGTACGGGAAGCAGAACAGTCGCATATCCGCCTGTGGCCGGTTGGCGAGTGGCCTGACGAGCGTGTTCATCGGTCGGTCTTGCCCGCCGTCGCCAGGCGCAGGGTCAGCGGACGCATGTCCGTCCAGACCTCGTCGATGTGCGCGAGGCATGTCTCCTTCGAACCCTGCTTGCCCGCGTCCCGCCAGCCGCCGGGCAGTTCGCGGCCCGACGGCCATACGGAGTACTGCTCCTCGGAGTTGATCACCACGACGTACCGGTCGTCGTCAAGCTGCTCGTCCATGGATTCTTCCTTTCGGTGAAGTGGCCCGGCACCGGCTCAGGCGTCCGGCGTCGTGGGCCGGGAGCCGCGCAGAGTCCCCAGCCGGCGGCCGCTCCTCGGCGCGGCCTGCATCGTCCGGCGCGCCTGCCGCAGTGGTTCGGACAGCGAGTCCAGCGCGATCGCCCTGTCGCCGAGAATCTGCAGCAGTACGGTCTGGAAGCCCGACTGGACCTCCTGGATCTCGGACTTCGCGAGCCGTCGGGAGTTGTAGTTGAACCGCATGCTGAGCCGCTCCCCGTCCGGTTTGCCGTACAGGCAGAGGTCGAGTTGCGAGGTCTGTTTGGCGGGCGGCAGGAAGCGCGTGAACTGGAAGGCACTCGAGAAGACCGGGTTCCGCCCGGGCCGGGCCTCCGCCTCGACCTGCTCGAGCAGCCTGGTGAAGGGGTAGCGGCTGTTCGCGTACGAGCCGATGCTCGTGTTCCGGGCTCGGCGCACGACGTCGTCGAAGGCATCGGAGCCCGACATCTTCATTCGGACGGGGAGCGGATTGACGAAGTTGCCGATCATTCCCTCCATGTCCTTGGTGTCGCGACCGAAGAACGGGACGCACACGACGATGTCGTCGTCGGAGCTCAGGTCCCGCAGTGCGACCACGAACGCGCTGAGCAGCAGGATGTGGAGCGTTACGTGCAGATCCTTGGCTAGCGCTCTGAGGCCCTCGGTGATGTCGGCCTCGACGCCGAATTCGAGCGTCTCGTTCACCACGTCGTCCGCGGGTGCGTCGTAGTCGCCGATCCGCAGCCTCGGCAGCGGGGCGGCCAGCTGATCGAGCCAGTACGCCTCCATGGACTTGCTCTGCGCACCCGACAGCCATTGCTGCCGGCCCCGCACGAACGTGTCGAATGCCGTCGGGAGGGGTGCGAGCTGCGGTTCCTCGCCCGCCGCGCAGGACCGGTAGGAGAGCAGCAACTCGCGCAGGAGGATGCTCATGCTGGTGCCGTCCGAGATGATGTGGTGCAGGTTCGCGAGGATGCAGTGGTGATCGGACGCCAGCCGGTAGATCTTCACCCGCACCGGCGGTGTACCGAGATCGTCGAAGGCGGTCGCGTTCTCGATCCGGATGATCCGCTCCAGTTCTGACTCGGGGTCGGCCGCACCGGTCAGGTCGACGAGCGGCACCTCGAGGTCGTGGACGGGCAGCACGCGCTGGCGCGGGCCGTCCGCGGTGTCCTGGAAGGACAGCCTCAGCGCCTGGTGCCGGTCGACCAGGAAGGACACGGCCTTGCGGAAGGCCGCGACGTCCAGCGTTTCGTGGAGGTGATGCCACAGAGGCAGATTCGAGTCCGCCCGGCTCTCCCCCAGTTGATGCTGGACCCACAGCCCCTGCTGTACGTTCCACAGCTCGAACCAGGGCTGATCGTCCTGACCGCCCTGGTCGCCCTGACCACCTTCGTCGCCTTGGCCGCCCTGGTCGCCCAGCCCGCCCTGACCGTTCTGTGCGCCGAAGCGCTCGGTTGTGAACGGAGAGTCAGAGGCGTCGGACACGTTGGCTTCGCCGGTCGCCGCCGTCACCCTCGCCGGGTTGAGCCGCGAGTCCCGAAGGATCCGTTCACGCCGGACGTCGACCTTGGTCCGCACAGAGTCGACAGCTCGGTTCCCCTCCGGCCGGGCCGCCGCTTCGGCGTACTCCGGCCGTGCGGCCTCTTCCTCGGAGACGCCGGCTGCGCGTAGCTCCTCGTCATCGAGGAGGCTTACCGCCTTCACCCCGCCCCGGGGGTACTTCCAGAATTTATCGATATCAGGTGCACCCGGGAAATGCCCCGCCGTGTCAATTAGGGCGACATCACTGAAGAATTCCTCAACGCCTTCGGCGACATCACGGGAGTCTTCCACCTGGCCAACCAATCCATAGATCAACAGCTCGCGACAGACACAGAGCGGGAGCGAACCGAGTAAGAAGAGAACAAGCAGCCTTCGCGGTTCGGGAATGTGACGCATAGTGAAGGTCGACGGGCCCCACCGGGAAGGAATGAACGGTGCTTCCGCAGGCGTTCGGCAGGCAGATCGCCGCCCTGCGCAGGAACACCCCTACCTCGATTCCGCATACCAAGTGGGCGGCATAGCTCAGCCACTGTGGGACACATATTCTTACGGGAGATCCCCCCTGTCAACCCCCGAAAACCTGGCTCCGACGGGCGCCGCAGCACGGGAGTTGGCCATGTCCGCCCCGCCGCAGACCATGTTGCGCGCACGGACCGGACGGCACGTCTGCCGCCCCGGTCGGCCGATCGGGGTCGAGTCGAGAAGTCGGACGCTGCGGAATGACGTATATCGCCCGGCCTCAACCGGCCGCCGCGACGCCGGCCTCTCGGGCCTATAACGGACGCGTGTCATGAGATTCGGCAAGTACTCTCCAACCAAGTTTCTTACGAGTCCTGTTGACGAGCGTGAGAGCCACACCCCGGAGCCGCCGTTATCTCTCGGTGCCAGATCCGTACTCCTGGGAAGTATCGCTCGAGGAGCCCGTCCGTCTTCTCATTGGTGCCGCACCGCCAGGAGCCTCGAGGGCCGGGCAAGCAGAACTCCAAGTCGCGAACGAGCCGATCGGTGGGCCTGTGAATTCGGCTGGGATACCGAGGCGGTGCGCAGGTGACGGCAAACCGCAGGAATTAAGCCTTCCCTAGGCCGCCTCGATATGGCCGGAAAACTCGTCCTGGGAACGGCCCTGGTCGGCGATCAGGCACCGCACTCCGGCGTAAGGGCTGGGGAGCCCGTCGCGCGCGGCCGCCCGGCACGGCTTCCGGACGGCGCGTCACATCACAACGGAGCAGGGGCTGCCCCGTCAGCGGCACCTGGGAGCCCACCCCGTCTCCGGTCCGGGTACAGGCACGGATGCCGCCGGTGTTCGGCCGGCGGGGGTGATCAAGCGATCGCTTCGAACAAGTCGCCCTTCAGGGAGCGCGAGACGAAGCCGTCGGGCCCGCTGGGCAGGTCGCCGACGACAGTGGTGCGATGGACGATTCGCTCCTCGTCGAACATGAGGCCGTCCACCGGCCCGGCATGGGCCACGGCGCGGTTGTCCCACATGACGAGGGTGTCCTGCTCCCAGCGGACCCGGGCATGGATCTCGTCGCGCCCGGCGAGTTCGTCGAGGAGGAAATCGAGGAGGGCCGTGCTCTCACGGGGCTTGAGACCACGAATCGCCTGCAGGAAGACGGCGCTGACGAACAGACTCCGCACCCCGGTCTCGGGATGGACCCGCACCAGGGGATGGAGAGCGACGAAGGGGCCCCCCGGCTTGCCGTCGAAGCGGGGCGTCCGCGAGGGATTGTTCCGGGAGTGGATGGCCTGCAGGGTGTCGAGGTATCCCCGAAGGGACGGCGACAGACCGGCGTAGAGCGCTTCAAGATTGGCGAAGAGGGTATCGCCGCCGGTCGGGGGAATCTCCACGCCGCGGAGGATGGTGATGGAGGTGGGATTGGCCACGAAGGTGCTGTCGATATGCCACTCGGTGCGCAGACGCCTCGGCGCGGTCCCACCCAGGGGAAGACCGAGGCCGCCCGCGGACTGGGCCAACCCGGGTCGGTCCTCCGACAGTGCGGTTCGCAGTACAGCGGGCTCTTCGCGCAGCCCGTTCACGATGGGGTGGGCGGCGGTGGCGCCACCGAGGACGTCGGTGAGTGCGACGTGCTGTGCGTCGTTCATCGGCTGTTCGCGGAAAACGAGAACTTTGTAGCGAAGCAGGGCCTCACGCAGGTCGGCAACAACGGCCGGCTTCAGATCGGAAGCGAGGTCGACACCTTCCACCTCCGCACCGGTAATTGGCGTGAGAGGCCGGCAGCTGATTTCTGACACAAGTACCCCCAAGTATTGTGGCTATGCGATGAATCGCCGGGCAGCCTACCCCAGGCTTCGTGCGGAATACAGCCTTCCGAACAGGACAAACAGTGCATTACCGAGGAATTCAAGGGGTTCACTCGTCGGGCACGTTTCGATCACGAAACGGACATCAACCCACGTACCGCCTTTCATGCCTCACGCCCGTACCATGGCCACCCGCGAATCCCGGCCAAGGTCTTGACACTACCCATCCCTCGGAATAGCATCATTTAACTTGATAGGCCTCGAACATAAGAACGGATACGGGGAAACGGAATGTCGAACGAAAAGTCCGATGACGTGATGTCGGTGATTTCCGAGGAATTCGCCCCTCTCGAAGTCTCACCTGACAGTACTTTTGACGACCTCACAGCCGATTCCGTATCATTGCTTCGCCTGATGGTGGCAATTCAGAGTAAATTCAATGTCGATCTGGATGTTGTCGACATGTTCACCGTAGGCAATGTCGGCGATCTGGTTCAGCTCGTCGAAGAGCGAATGGATCGCAGAGGGGTCACTCAGACGTAATCGGGCACCGACGGTGAACGGGCTCAGGAATACGCCGGGCGGGCGCTTGCTCATGGTTTCCTTCGCGTGATTTCCAGCCGACGCTTCGGGACGATGCACACCTCGGGAGAATGCCCGATCAACGCCTTTCGCCCTGGCGTCCGGCGGCAGCAGCGGATCGAACGGGGTTCGGCGCCGACAGCGCTTTCCCCTTCCCCCGCTCAGCTGCGGCTCCACGCGGCGAATCCACTGCCCGTCACCGCCACGGCTACGGCCGACATGCTTGACTGCGTGAGGCCGACACAGGTAGCAACGGCACTGCGCCCCATCCATGATCGAGCTTCTGTGCAGGTGCTCACCGAGCCCTGAGCATGCGGACGCCCGCTGAACCCGGTAGCGCGATGCCGCAGCTGTTCGGCCGACGTCGGCAAGGACAACGGGAGCTGATCCGGCTTCGGGCCGTTAAACGTTTCGTGGGCGGTGGGCGGGGGGAACCACGGGGAGATCACTGCAGCGCTGCGGGTGTGCGAGTGGACGGTGGAGGGACGGGCGCCGGCAGCGGCGTGAGCAAGGTGTCGGGGGCCTGGGCACTGCTCGAGCGCCATGGTCGGCCCTGGCAGGAGCCGGGCCGTGGAACGGGACGAGGGGGCGATCGTGCTGTGGCAGAACGAGGGTCCGGCCCAGGGCACAGGCGGCCCGGGGAGCCCGTCCGGCCTGCCGCGAAGCTGCTCCCCCACGCCCCCGGCCACGATCCGTACATGGGCATGTGCGCCCTGGTCGCGCACGGAATCGACCCTCACGGCCGCCGACGACGACCACCGGCCAGGACCTTCCCGGCGCCCCTCGACAAGAGCGAGTACGGCCCGCACCCGGTCGACGGCCGCCTTACCCGGGCCGGCCTGATCATGAACGACCGGCTCGGCGGGACACCGACATCACGAATCCAAGTTCAGTAGCCACCGCCTGACCTTCAAAGGGGAAATCGTGACCGCGCGCCCAGATACGAAGTACTTCCTCTCGAGCTACATTTCCGCACCCGACAGCCTGTCGGTGATTGCACCGCGCCATGATCAGAACATTGCACTGTGGCGCAGTCGCGACTCGCGAGTCGAGCTGGTCAGAATATGGGAACTCGAGCGCTTCAGTGGACAGAAGCACCACTACTGGCCTCTCTTCACCGTGGACCGGTACAACCGCATGCTGACCGAACTGCTCGCGGCCGAGGGACTGTCCTTGGACGATGTGAGTACGTCGTGGGGTACGCCCGGCCTGCCGCATCACTCAGAAATCAAGTTGCCGGCGGGCGCCGAGGAATTCCCGGTGCACAGTCTTTCCCACCTCTACAGCGGCCTCCTTCTCGACTCCGAAGTCTTTCGAAGTGAGACCATCATCGGACTGGCGGTGGACGGTCGGCCCGACTTCGGCCTCGACCGAACGGGCAAGAAGTACTGGTATGCAGGCTGCGTGTCCGACAAGGGCGACGTCGACTTCGCTGCCGTCGAGTCACCGGCTCCCATCTATGACGCCGCCTCAGCCGAATTCGGCAAGGAGCCGGGTACCTTGATGGCTCTGGCGTCGGCGTGTACGACCGAAATCGCCTACGACATCGACACAGCGGTGCAGGAACTGCAGCTGTTCGGTGGCCGACGTATACCGTTGATCGATACGCTTCCGTTCGTTCAAGCCATCATACGTTCGGCGGAATCACAACTGCCGTCGCTGGAACTGGACAGCCGCTTCACCGCGCAGGAACACCTGCAGTCCGCCGTCATGAAGGTGGTCCAGACGGCTTGCGAGCTCGTCATGGTGCGAAACGTCGATCGGCTGCTCAGCTCGGGAGCGGTGGACCCGCGCGAGGCATATCTTTCCCTGAGCGGGGGGTTCGCCCTCAACTGCCCGACCAACTCCTTCCTCCTTCGCCGATACGGCTTCAAGGGGCTTCTCGTCCCTCCCTGCGCCAATGACTCCGGTCAGGCTCTCGGACTCGGCCTCCTCGGCCTCCTCGGCGCGGGCGAGATTCATGACGGCAATTTCCGTCTGAACGGCCCTTACCACGGATCCGAGCTGAACGACGTGGAAATCGCGTTGCGGCACTTCGACGACTTCGTCGAGAATGTCCAGGACTTCACAGACGACCAGTTCGTCGAGGACCTGAGCCATGGGCCACTGGTGTGGGCGGACGGGGCGGCGGAGATCGGCCCGCGAGCGCTGGGCCATCGCAGCATCCTCGCCGATCCCCGTTCACCCCGGTCGAAGGACCTGTTGAACGAGTACAAGAGCCGGCAGTGGTGGCGCCCCGTTGCTCCGATCGTCCTGGAGGAGCACACCGGTGAGTGGTTCGAGGATCCGTGGCCCTCGCCCTACATGCTCGAGACGGCGTACGTCCACGAGTCCAAGCGCGACCTGGTTCCCGCGATTCTTCATCTCGACGACTCGGCGCGGCGTCAGACGCTGAACCAGGAGACGAACCCCCTGCTCTACCGCGCCATAGAGGCGTTTCGGCTGGGCACGGGGGTCCCGATCGTGTGCAACACGTCTCTGAACGACAAGGGCGAGCCGGTGGCCGACACGGCGGCACAGGCCCTGAACTTCGCCATCCGTAAGGGAATCTCCGTCGCCTACATCGCCGGCCGCCGGGTTCAGTTGCGCGTGGACGCCGACAGCCGGGCCCTGGCCCCCGCACGCCGGCACCCCCGCCGCGAGGAGCTGTTCGCGAACCAGGAACAGGATCGTGACTTGATCTGGGACTCCTGGGCGAAGCTGGGCTACAGCACCACGGCGATGGTCCTCATGTCCCGCTCCCCCGAGCTGCGCGATCAGGAGCTGGCGAAACCTGCGATGGTCAACCAGCTGGCCGACGTCGCGACCGCTCGCGACGAGAGCGGCACGCTCGCCCTCGCAGCGGACAAGCATGCCCGGATGTTCGGGCCGACCGCTGTCTTCGATCCCGAGTCGCAGGAGGGGGCGGCCTTCTGAAGTCTCGGCGGGCACGCTGACGGCCAAGTCGCAGTCGGTCGGCGCCGGTACGCGGCCCGGTCGGACCCCGGTGCGGAGCATTCGCCTCACAACCGGATGCCACGACCGGGCGGTCGGCTGTGAGGAGGGGGAGGTCTGGGCTCAGGCGGAAAGCGCCGCAGCGGCTCGGGAAGTCCGGCTGGCCCCCGAGGAGGAGGCCGGCCGGATCAGGAGAACTCCGCGCGCCAGGGCCCGGGCCGCATCCGGTACGTGCCGGGGGCCAGGGTTCCGGACGGGCGCCGGACGCCCGCTCCCCCGACCTCCGCCGTTCACCGGCGGCCCGACCGACGAACGTACCGCCAGGACCGGCTTTGCAGCAGTATGGAGAGTCAGAGCAGTGAACACAGAATCGCTTTGGGCACGGACCTCCGACGTGGATTACATGAGCGAGGCCAGACGAGCCGATCATCCTTCGCACGCGGTCGTGACCGAGCGGATCGCGGCGCTGCACTCAGGGGTGCCGTTCGAGCTGCTCGACTGCGGCGTACTCTCCGGGGTCACGTACCGCCACCTGCTGCGGGCGGGCCTGGAAGTCGACTACACCGGCATCGACATCGGCGAGGCCGCCATCGCCGCCTGCCGCGAAACCCACCCCGAGGCACGGTGGCAGCAGATGAGCGTCACCGACCTCGCCTTCCCCGACGACTCGTTCGACGTGGTGAACTGCCGCCACGTGTTGGAAAGCCTGCCGTACTACGAGACCGCCGTCCGCGAGCTCTTCCGAGTCACTCGCCGTACGGTGGCGATCTGCATGTTCCAGGTGCCGCGGGAACCTGAGGCGCTGCTGCGCCGGGAGACGCCCAACGGCTACATCTGGCTCAACCGTTACGCCCCCGGTCCGTTCGAGGCGCTGCTGCACCAGCTGTCGGAGTCGGTCGAGATCGTCGATGTCCCCGCGGACAACCGTCGGAATCAGGTCTACTTCTGCACCAAGCGATCCTCGTGACCGTGGCCACCTCCGGCAGGACAGACGACGTGTGTCCTCCCCCCGACCCTCTCAAGGCAGCCTCATGACACTCCCGCACTCCGCAACGCCTGTGACCGGTTCGGAAGGTGGCGGGCACCTCGCCGAGCTGCCCGGCGCGCCGGAACTCCCTCTGGACCGGCCGCATCCGGCCTTGCGGGACCTCCGCGCCGACTCGGTGCCCTTCGTGGTGCCCGCCGCAGCGACGTCCGCGCTGCGGAAGCTGGGTGAGGCCTGTGGCGTGGGGCTCCCGGCGGCGGCCTTCGCCCTCTACCTGACGCTGTTGCACCGGTACAGCGGGCAGTCCGAGCTCGCGGTCGGGGTGTCCAGCGGCGCCGGGACGACCGCCCCGGTCCGAGCCGATGTGAGCGGGAGCTTCCGGAAGCTCGTCCGGGTGGCGGGCTCCCGGCTGGCGGAGGCCGAGGAGGCCCGTACTTCCACGCCCGCGCACCCGTGGCCGGGCTTCTCCTTCCTGTCCGCACCGCCCGTGGCCCCCGCGAACACGTCGTGCGACCTGGATCTGCGGCTCTCCCACCTCGACGGCCGGCTGACCGGCCTCCTGGTGTTCGCGACCGATGTCCTCGATCCGCCCACCGCGCGCCGCGCGGTGGGCCACCTGCTCCGACTGCTCGAAGGCGCGACGGCGGATCCGGACAGGCCGGTGGACGAACTCCCGCTGCTCACCACTGAGGAGGAGAGCACCTTCGCGGCACTGAACAGCGTCGTGGGCGAGCCGGCGGACCAGAGCTTCCACCAGTTGTTCGAGGCGCAGGCCGCCCGCACCCCCGACGTGATCGCGGTCCGCGCGGAGGGTGCCGCCCTCAGCTACCGGGAACTCAACGCCCGAGCCAATCAGTTGGCCCACCTGCTGCGCGCGCACGGCGTCGGCCCCGAGGTGACCGTGGGCCTCTGCGCCGATCGCGACGTGCGGCTGATGGTGGCCGTGCTCGGCATCCTCAAGGCCGGTGGCGCGTACGTCCCGGTGGATCCGAGCGACCCTGCCGAGCGGCGGGACGGCATCCTCGGCGACGCGGCCGTGCGCCTCGTGGTGACGACGGCCCCCCTCGGCACCGGGCACCAGGTGATCCGCCTCGACGCGGACCTGGGCGTACTGGAGGGCAGCCCTACGGAGAACCTGCCCACCGAGCGCTCGGCCTGCGCCGATGCCGCGTACCTGCTCTACACATCCGGCTCCACCGGGAAGCCCAAGGGCGTGGTGATCGAGCACCGGCAGCTCGTCAGCTACACCCGCGCAGCCATCCAGCGGCTCGGCATCGACGGACCGCTCAGCTTCGCGATGGTGCAGCCACTGGCGGTGGACTCCAGCGTCACGGCCTTCGCCCCCACGCTGTGCACCGGCGGCGAGGTGCAGCTGATATCCCGCGCGAGTGCCCTGGACGCGGGGAAGTTGGCCGACTGGGTGCAGACCTGGGGGGTCGACTGCCTGAAGATCGCCCCCTCCCACCTCCGGGCCCTCCAGACCTCCCCGCGCTTCGCCGAACTCCTGCCGCGCCGCCTGCTCGTGATCGGCGGCGAGGCCTCCGACTGGCGCTGGCTGAGCGCACTCCAACGACTCGTGCCGCACTGCAGGGTCTTCAACCACTACGGCCCGACCGAGACCACCGTCGGCGTGCTCACCCTCGCCGTGGCCGACCATCCGGACGCCGAGTGGGAGACCGCGCCCATCGGCGTTCCGCTGCCCGGCACCCAAGCACACGTGGTGGACCTCGCAGGCCGCCCCACGCCGGTCGGCGTCGCCGGCGAACTGCTGATCGGCGGCGACAACCTCGCCCGTGGCTACCATCGCCGGGACGACCTCACCGCTGCGGCCTTCGTCCCCGACACCCTCGGCGGCCTGCCCGGCGGCCGCCTCTACCGCACCGGCGACATCGTCCGCCGCCTGGCCGACGGGACGATCGCCTTCCTGGGGCGGCGCGACGACCAGATCAAGGTGCGTGGCTTCCGTGTCGCGCTGGGTGAGATCGAGGCCGCCCTGAAGAGCCACCCCGAGGTACGCCACGCCATCGCCGTCGTCCGGGAGGACACCCCCGGCGACCGGCGGGTGGTCGCCTACGTCGAGCCGGGCGGACCCGGGTTCGGCACGGCCGGGCTGGAACGCCACCTGCGGACGCGGCTGTCGCCGCACATGATCCCGCAGGCGATGGTGACGCTCGACCAGCTGCCGCTCTCCGGGCACGGCAAGGTCGACCGCAGCAAGCTGCCCCGGCCCGCGGAGCCTGCCGGCACCGCCACACCGCTGCCGCCGGGGAACGAGCTGGAGCGGCTGGTGGCGAGTGTGTGGAAGGAGGTCTTCCGCGCCGAGACGGTCGGCGCCGAACAGAACTTCTTCGACCTCGGCGGGCACTCCCTGCTCCTGGTCGAACTGCACCACCGGCTCCGGGCGGCGACCGGCAGGGAGATCGAACTGCTCGACCTGTTCCAGCACACCACCGTCCGGGCCCAGGCCGAGCTGCTCTCCCGGCAGAAGCAGGGGGCGGCACCCGCCACCACCCGCAGCAGGGGGGCGCAACAGAACGCCCTGTTGAAGCGCCGCCAACAGCAGCTGCAAGCGAAGCGAGGTCACCATGAGTGAGTACTCCCCCGAGGCCGGCCCCACCCTGGCTGCCGGGCCGATTTCCGAACCGGTCGATGAATACTCCGAGTTCGACGACAGTCTCGACATCGCCGTGGTCGGCATGGCCGGCCGCTTCCCCGGTGCCCGCACGGTCGAGGAGTACTGGAGCAACCTCAAGGCGGGCGTCTGCTCCGTCACCCGCTTCGAGGACGATGAGCTCGCCGCCCGGGGCGTGGACGCAGCCACCCGTGCCGACCCGAACTTCGTCGGCGCGGGCTACGTGCTGGCGGACAGCGAGAAGTTCGACGCCGCCTTCTTCGGCTACTCCCCGCGCGAGGCCGAACTCATGGACCCGCAACACCGGGTGCTGCTCGAATGTGCCTGGACCGCCCTGGAGAGCTCCGGGCACGACGCCGAGCGCCACGACGGCCTGGTCGGCGTCTACGCGGGCACGGGCAACAACACCTATCTGCTCTTCAACATCGCCTCCCAGCCCGGCGCCGAGCAGATCCTCGGCGACAAGCAGACGGTGATCGGGAACCGGCCGGACTTCCTCGCCAGCCGGGTCTCGTACAAGCTCGGCCTGGAGGGCCCGGCCCTCAACATCCAGTCCGCCTGCTCCACCTCGCTGGTGGCCGTGGTCGAGGCGTGCCAGGCCCTGCTGGCGTACCAGTGCGACACGGCGCTGGCCGGCGGTGTCGCCGTCGACGGGACCCGGAGCAAGGGTTACGTCTACCGTCCGGACGGCATCTTCTCTCCGGACGGCTACTGTCGCACCTTCGACGCACGTGCCCAGGGAACGGTGGGCGGTGACGGCGTCGGGATGGTCGTGCTCAAACGCCTCAAGGACGCGATCACCGACAACGACCACATCCACGCGGTCATCAAGGGCGCCGCACTGAACAACGACGGTTCCCGCCGGGCCGGGTTCAGCGCGCCCAGCGCTGCCACGCAGGCCCGCGCCATATCCACCGCGCTGGCGAACGCCGACGTACCGGCGGAGAGTATCGGCTTCGTCGAGCTGCACGGGACGGCCACCATCCTCGGTGACCCGATAGAGTTCTCCGCGCTCACCTCGGCCTACTCCGGTGTGGGGGAGCGCAGCTGCGCTCTGGGGTCGGCGAAGACCAACATCGGGCACCTCGACTCCGCCGCCGGAGTCGCCGGACTGATCAAGACCGTGCTGTCCGTGGAGCACGGTCAGCTGGCGCCCACCCTGCACTTCGAGCGGCCCAACCCCCGGATCGGCCTGGCCGGGAGCCCGTTCTACGTCAACACCGAGCTGCTGCCGTGGCCCGAGGGCGACGGTCCGCGCCGCGCCGGAGTCAGCTCCTTCGGACTCGGCGGCACCAACGCCCACCTCATCCTCGAACAGGCTCCGGAACTGCCGCGCGGGAGCGGGCAGGCTGAGGGCGCCGAGCAGTTGCTGGTGCTCTCCGCCAAGAGCCCGGAAGCCCTGGAGGCGGCCACCGACCAGCTGTACGACCACCTCCGGGCGCACCCCGAACTCGCGCTCGCCGATGTCGCGTTCACCCTCCAGCATGGACGCCGGGCCTTCCCGTACCGGCGCGCGCTGGTCGGCGGGAGTACCGGGGAGGTGCTGGAGGCACTCGACGCCCGCGACGACGGCCGCCTGCTCACCGCGACCGCGCCCGAGGCCGCACACCGGCCGGTGGCCTTCATGTTCACCGGGTTCGGCACACAGTTCCCCGGCATGGCCCGCGATCTCTACGCCCAGGAGGCCGTGTTCAGGGCCGCGCTGGACACGTGTGCGGGGCTGCTGGAGCCGCTGCTCGGCACGGACATCCGGGACATCGTCCTCACGGCCGACGGGTCCGCGGCCGCCGCCCCCGGGCAGCAGCCCTTCGACTTCCGTCGCATGCTGCTCCAGCCGGAGCGCAGCGAGCACCCGCTCGACCAGCCGCGGCTCGGCTACCCCGCGGTGTTCGCCCTCGAGTACGCGCTGGTCGAACTCTGGTCCGCGTGGGGGGTCGAGCCCGAGGTGATGATCGGCCACAGCCTCGGGGAGTACGTCGCTGCCTGCGTGGCCGGGGTCTTCTCCCTGCCTGACGCCCTGCGCCTGGTCGCGGAGCGCGCACGGCTGATCGAGGAGCAGGGCGAGGGTGCGATGCTCGCCGTGCCGCTGTCCGAGGAGGCCGTCGCCCGCTACACCGACGCGGACGTCTGCCTCGCCGCGGTCAACGGCCCGCAGACCTGCGTGCTCTCCGGCACCGTCGAGGCCATCGACCGGGTGGCCGGGGAACTGCTGGCCGCCGACATCGCCACCCGCCGTCTGACCTCCCGCTTCGCCTTCCACTCCCCGATGATGGATCCGGTTGTCGCGCCTTACGCGGAACTGGTCCGTTCGGTCCGGCTGAACGCTCCGGCCGTACCGTTCGTCTCGAACCTGACCGGCACCTGGATCACCGACCAGGAGGCCACCAGCCCCGAGTACTGGGCCCGGCACGTCCGGGAGAGTGTGCGGTTCGCGGACGGCCTGGGCACCCTGTGGTCGGTCCCGGACATCGCGATCGTCGAGATCGGCCCCGCGCCCACCCTGACCCCCGGGGCCCTCCAGCACCCGGCTGCGGCCGGCACCGACCGGGTCGTCGTCCCGTCACTGCTCGGCGCCTTCCGCGGGCAGAGCGACCGCGCCGCACTCCTGCGGGCCGCCGGACAGCTCTGGCTCGCCGGCCGGGCACACCCCTTCCCGGTCCCGGCGGACGTCAGGCGGGTGCCGCTCCCCGGTTACCCCTTCGAACGGCGCACCTACTGGCTCGAGCCCGGCACCGCCCAGCCGGGCGGCGGCTCGGCCCAGCAGCGCCGCGGCACCCTGCCGCAGTGGTTCTACACTCCGTCCTGGCAGCGGCTCGCCGCCGCGCCACCTCCCGCCGAGGCGGACCTGGCCGCTCAGCGCTGGCTCGTCTTCGCGGACGAGACCGGTGTCGGCCGCCGGCTCGCCGACCGGCTCGAAGGTCTCGGTGCCACCGTGCGCACGGTCGTCCAGGGAGCCGAGTGGCACCGCAAGAGCGACCGCGAGTACGTCCTCGACCCCGCCCGGCCGGACCACTTCCGCCGGCTCGCCGAAGCGCTGCGCGCGGAGGGGACCCTGCCCGGCCGAGTGGTGCACTGCTGGAGCGTCGGTGACGACGCCGACCGGGCGACCGCACCCGAGGACGTTCGGGGTCTGCTGCACCGCTCCTTCGACAGCCTGGTCCACTGGGTCCAGGCCACCGAGGCCGAGCTGATGACGCAGGAGCAGCGCTGGGACGTGCTGTCCACCGAGGTCTACGACGTTCTCGGGGACGAGCCGCTCTGCCCGCCCAAGGCCACCGTCCAGGGCCTGTGCAAGGTGCTGCCGCAGGAGTACCCCTCGCTCAGCTGCGTGCAGTTCGACCTGCGAGTCGACAGCCGGCAGGCCGTGCCCGGGCTGGTCGACCAGTTGCTGGCCGACCTCGCCGCCCCGCCCGGCGAACGCACGCTCGCGCTGCGCGGACGGCACCGCTGGGCGCCCACGTACGTGACCGGCGCGCCGCCCGCGCGCGGTGACTCGCCGGTCCGGGCGGACGGGGTGTACCTGATCACCGGTGGCCTGGGGAAGATCGGCCTGCTGATGGCCCGTGCCCTCGCCGACCGGGCGAAGGTGCGCCTGGTGCTGCTCGGGCGGGCAGGTCTGCCACCCCGGTCGAGCTGGGCAGATCCGCAGCACCCGGAGTCCGTGCGGTCGGCGATCCGTGCCGTCCAGGAGATCGAGGCGCTCGGTTCAAAGGTCCTGGTGACCGCCACGGACGTCTCCGACCGTGCGGCCATGCTCGCGCTGAAGGAACGCGTCCTGCGGGACTTCGGTCCGGTAGACGGCGTGCTGCACTGCGCCGGTACGACCGGCACGGCGGCCCACCGGGAAGTCGCGGTACTGGGCCCGGAGGAGGCCTCGTGGCACTTCGCCCCCAAGCTCTACGGCACCCAGGTACTGCACGAGGTCCTGGCCGACCAGCAGTTGGACTTCGCTGTCATCTGTTCCTCGATCGCCTCGCTGCTCGGCGGCCTCGGCTTCGGTGCGTACGCCGCCGCGAACGCCGCGCTCGACGCCTTCGCCCAGCGGCACCACAGTGCCGCCCTGCCCTGGACCAGCGTCAACTGGGAGGCCTGGTACTTCTCGCACGAGGACCGGGCGGACTCGGACCTCGGTTCCGCGGTACGCGAGTTGGCGCTCACTCCGGCCGAGGGACGCCTGGTGGTCGATGGCATCCTGGATGCGGCGCCCCAGGCACAGATCGTCGTCTCCACCGGAGACCTGACGTTGCGTCAGGAGCTGTGGTCCGACCCGGTCGCCGACGTACCGGCTCCGGTCCGGCGGCACGAGCGCCCCAACCTGCGTAACCCCTTCGTCGCGCCGAGTGGCGAGACCGAACACCGGGTGGCGGGCATCTGGCAGGAGCTGCTCGGCGTGGAGAGCGTCGGCGTGCAGGACAACTTCTTCGAACTGGGCGGCAGTTCACTGCTCGGCCTCCAGGTCGTCCACCGACTGCGTCAGGAGCTGGCCGTGGCCGTACCGCTGACCATCGTCTACGAGGGCCCCACCGTGCGCACGCTCGGTGTCCTCATCGACAACCTCCGGGCCGCGCAGTGACGACAGCACGCGGTGGTGTCGCGATCGTCGGGATGGCGGGGCGTTTCCCCGGTGCCGGGGACCTGACCGAGTTCTGGTCGAACCTGCGCGACGGTGTCGAGTCGATCGTCGCCCTGACGGACGAGGAGCTGGCGGCGGCCGGAGTGCCGCCCGAGGTCTTCGGACGGCCGGACTACGTCAAGGCCGCACCCGAGTTCTCCGGGAGTGACCTGTTCGACGCGGAGTTCTTCGGGTACACCGCCCGCGAGGCCGAGATCATGGACCCGCAGCACCGGCTCTTCCTGGAGACGGCGTGGGCGGCACTGGAGCACTCGGGTCACGACGCCGCCCAGTACGAGGGCAGCATCGGTGTCTTCGGCGGCGCGGGTGCCAACCGCTACGTCCAACACGTCTACTCGCACCAGCAGGTCGTGGAGACCCTGGGCCAGACCCAGATCCTGGTGGCGAACGAACTCGGGTTCCTGGCCTCCCGGGTGTCGTACAAGCTCGACCTGCAGGGCCCCGCGGTCTCCCTGCGCACCGCTTGCTCGACCGCTCTCGTCGCAGCGCACACGGCCTGCCGCAGCCTGCTCGCCGGAGAATGCGATCTCGCCCTGTCGGGGGGCGTGCACGTCGACCCGAATCCGGGGACCGGCTACCTCTACCAGGAGGGGTCCTTCGTCTCCCCCGACGGGCACGTCCGCCCGTTCGACGCGGACGCCCGCGGCACGGTCTTCGGCACCGGTGTCGGCGTGGTGGCACTGAAGCGGCTGGAGGACGCGCTGAACGACGGCGACACCATCCACGCCGTGATCAGAGGATCGGCCGTCAACAACGACGGTGCGGTAAAGGTCGGCTTCACCGCGCCGAGCGTGACGGGCCAGGCCGCGGTCGTCGCCGCCGCGCTCACCGACGCGGGCCTCTCACCCGCGGACATCGACTACATCGAGGCACACGGCACGGGCACCTCGCTGGGTGACCCGATCGAGGTGCAGGCGTTGTCGCGGGCGTTCGGCAACACCGGATCCTGCGCCCTCGGCTCACTCAAGGGCAACGTCGGCCACCTCGACGCCGCC